>CAIMMI010000142.1 GCA_903842505.1 uncultured Verrucomicrobiota bacterium
GAGTCGGTGCAGACGAATCGGACCCGGGTCTCTGTGCTGATCCACGTGGAAGCCGAGTCGGAGGCGTCGATTCCGAAATAGGTGAAGGGACGTTCTGGAAAGCAAAAGGGCCGTCGGCAGGATGGCGACGGCCCTTTCTGCGTGGGTGCCCTCCGAGGGCATTCGAGAGGGGGCTTACTGTCCGGCGGTCTGTCCGGGGGCGCCCGCCTGCTGCTGGACCTGGAATACAGGGATCGCGTAGCGGAGCTTCATGACGTCATCGACGAGGACCTCGACCCAGTAGGGTCCGGGTTCCTTGAAGGTGAGGTTCTGGATGCCGACGACGGTCGTGGCAGAGAAAACGGGATCGTTCAGTTGGAACTTCGACTCGGACTTCGTCAGCACGGTGCTGGAGTCTGAGCTGAGCACGCGGACGGCCTGGGTGAAGGATCCCTTGCCGGCGGTCCAGCGATTGACGATGAGCAACTGCTGGGCGGTGATGGGGAACTGGGGAGACATGACCTGGCTGAGGACACCCAGCAGGATCAGGTTGCCATTGGCTTCCTGGCGGAGGTTGTCGCAAACAAGCGAGCTCTGAAGATCAGGGAGAATGCGATTCGGCGTCATTGCTGGGCTCAGCAAAACAGGCGCACGGGGTGGGGTCAAGGCGGGGGACGGGTTTTGGGGGAGATTCAAGTTTCAAGGCCGGCAGTTTCAAGTTGGGGGGCCGCATCTTGAAACGGCCCCGAGGAGGGGTGGGGCGGGTGTCCTCACGAGCCGCTCAGGAGTCCCAAGTTTCAAGATTCAAGGCCAGTGCTTGAAACTTGAATCTGAAAACTTGCGACTTCAGCACCGGCTCGACGGAGTCTCGCCCCACCCGTCTTTAGGCAGGAGGTCGGGTGCGGCGACCGAATCTCGGCTGAACAACGGCGGCTTGCGATGCGTCAGGAGTCGCCACACGTTTCACGCATGAAGACATTCTGGGGATCCCTTCTGATGTTCGCGGTGGTTGGATGGGTGCAGGCGGCGCCGATGTACGAGGAGAACTTCACGCGGGTGGAGGGAGAGACGGTTCCGGATGCGATCATGGTGCTGGACGGTCAATTCGCGGTGAAGGGGACGGGCCCGGACCGCTGTCTGGAATTGCCGGGGTCGCCGCTGGAATCCTTTGGCGTGCTTTTTGGAAAGGCGGCGGCGGCCAGCGGCAACCGTGAGGTCGAAGCACGAATCTACGCGACCAAGACAGGGCGCAAGTTTCCGACCTTTGCCGCGGGTTTGAGTGGGGTGAACGGCTACAAGGTGCGGATCTCCCCGGCGAAGAATGCGGTCGAGTTGGTGTTGGGGGATGCGCTGGAGGTGAAGGCCTCGGCGCCCTTTGTGTGGAAGAGCGGGGAATGGACGCACCTGAAGCTGCGTTCGGTGTTGGTCGGTACCGGTGTGCAGGTGCAGGGCAAGGCCTGGCAAGGCGCGGACGAACCGAAGGATTGGACGTTGAAGTTCGAGGCCACGGAGCTGCCGTCTCCGGGGATGGCCGGGGTTTGGGGGATGCCTTTCAGCGGTACGCCCATCCGGTTCGATGACTTCAAGGTCACTGAGGTGAAGTAGGGCGGCGAAGTGGGGAGATTTTAGTTTTCAAGTTTCAAGGACTTGAAATTTGGACCTTCAGACTTGGAGCTCTCCCACGCCATGTGTCGACGGTGTGCCGGATCTGCGTCAGCATCCTGGCGTGGAATCGTCTGAATTGGTCCCTCCCATGCTGGAGCCGAAGCCGCGTCGCCCGCTGTGGCGGCGGCTCCTGAAATGGTTCCTCTGGCTGGTCGGATCCCTGTTCGGGTTGTTGCTGGTGCTGGCGGTCGTCGGTTGGTGGATGTGGGGATCGGGTCGGATCATGAAGTGGATGATGATCCGCGGGGCGAACGACACGGAGGCGACGGCACCGAGCGAGCGTCCATGGCCTCCGACTGGAACACCGCCTGGAGTCCAACCGGTCGATCCGTGGCCCGGGCCGCGTGAACGCTTGAACGGCGTCGGTTCCGCCGCCGGGTTCTATCGCGGGACCAATATCTGGGAGGTGGAACTCACGTTCAGCGGGGACGAGTGGGAGGAGTTGCAGCCGAAAGCGAACCCGCCCGGTGTGAATTTTGCGGATCCACCGACCAAGTTTCCCCTGAGGAATCCCGCTGCCGCCCGGAGCGGACTGGCTGGCGTGTTGGGGCTGAGCCAGCCGTGGTCGACGGCCCGCGTGGTGGTCGGGGGGCAGGAGTTCACCAACGTTTCGGTTCGGTTGAAGGGCAATGGAACGTTTGTCGGGTCGCTGGCGACGTACAAGCGGCCCTTCAAGGTCGACTTTGGACGCAAGGCCAACGGCCGCCGGATCGCCGGGTTCCAGGTTCTCAACCTCAACAATCTGATCGCCGATTTTTCCGGGGTGAGCGATGCGATGGGGTACGGGTTCTATCGTCGGGCCGGTGTGCCGGCGCCGCGGACGGCGTTTGGTCGGTTCCTGCTGGGGGTGGAGGGGAAGTTTGCGCGGCGTCCGCTGGGTCTTTACGCGCTGGTGGAGAACCTGGATGACGGGTGGGCGCGCGAGGTGTTTGGTGGGCGGGAGGTAGTCCTGTTCAAGCCTGTGACCTACGAACTCTTCGCGGATCTCGGTACGAACTGGTCGGCGTACGAGGGGATCTACGATCCCAAGAACCCGGTGACCGTGGCGCACCAGTCCCGGGTGATGGAGACGGCGCGGTTCGTGAGTCGAACGAGCGACACTGAATTCAATGCCCGCGTCGGTGAATTCTTTGATCTGCCGGAGGTGGCGCGATTCGTCGCAGTGACATCGCTGCTGAGCAGTTATGACGGTTTTCTGAGCAATGGTCAGAACTTCGTGATGTACCTCGACGCGGCCTCGGGTCGATTCGGGTTCATCCCGTGGGATCTGGACCAGGCGTGGGGGTCGTTTCCGTTGATCGGTACGCGGCGCGAGCGGGAGACTGCGAGCATCCGGCGTCCCTGGGTGGCGGACCATCGATTGCTCGAACGCCTTTTCGCCGCAGCGACCTTCCGGGAGCTTTACCTGCGCGAGTACGAACGGATCTTCCGCGAACAGTTCGATGTCGGCCGGTTGACTGCCGAGGCCGGGTCGCTGGCTGCCTTGATCCGTCCGACGGTTCAGGAGGAGAGCGATTATCGGGTGGGCCGGTTCGACCGGATCCATGAGGCAGCGTGGCCGGAGGACGAGCCCGAACCGAATGTCTCGGATCCCTTCCGTCCGGTGCATCGGCTCCAGCGGTTCCTGATCCGGCGGGCGGAATCGGTGGAGGCACAATTGGCGGGACGGGACCCGGGACACGAGTTCCTGACCCGACAAAGCCTCCTGCAACAGCCGCCGCCGCCGAATCCGGGGTCGAACTCCGCGGCGGGCGGGAAGCGGTAACGTTGCGTCACCGTGCCGGTGCCGCGCGGCGCCAGGTTCACACCTGCCTGGTCAGTTGGACGCCGAGCTTGAGCAGGGCCTGGGCGTCGGCATCCGAGCGGGCCTCGGCGTAGATGCGGAGGATGGGTTCGGTGCCGGAGCCGCGGAGCATGAGCCAGGTGCCGTCCTCTGCGACAAACTTCACGCCATCGAAGGACTTCACTTCCTTCACGGGCGACTTGAGCAGCTTGGCTGGGCCCTTGTTCTTGCAGTGCTCCATCAGGGCGGAGCGCTTCTCGAGCGGGAAATGCGTGTCGATGCGTGCGTATCGGTGCGGGCCGTATTCATTCTCGAGGTTGGCGAGGAGTTTGGTGAGGGGCTTCTTCTCGGTGGCGAGCAGTTCCAGAAGCACCAGGCCGGCCGCGATGCCATCCCGCTCGGGGATGTGACCCGGGAACCCGATGCCGCCGCTCTCCTCGAATCCGAGCAGGACACCGCCCTGGATCATCTCGGCGGCGATGTACTTGAAGCCAACGCCGGTCTCGACCAGTTCGAGACCATATCGCGCGCACATCTTATCGACCATCGAGGTCGTGGTGAGCGCCTTGACGACGCGGCCGGTCTGCTTGCGGTTGACGATGTAGTGCTGGAGCAGCAGGCAGATGATCTGGTGGGTCGAGAGCGCGTTGCCGCGACCGTCCATGCCGCCGACGCGATCGGCATCGCCGTCGGTGACGAGGCAAAGATCGTGGGGATGCTTGGCGAGGTAGGCGGCGGACTGGACGTAGTTCTTGGCGATGGGTTCCGGGTTGATGCCGCCAAAGCCGGGGTTGTGTTCGCCGTTGAGCGTGGTGACCTGGCAGGTGGTCCCGGACAGAAGTTCGTCGAAGCATCCAGCACCCACGCCGTAGAGGGCTTCATGCGCGAAGCGCAGGCCCGATTTGGCGACGAGGTCGAAGTCGATGAGGCGCTTGATCGCCGCGTAGTGGGCGGGCCGGATGTCCTTCAGGACGATCTTCTTTTCCTTTCGGGCCTTTTCGAAGGGGATCGACTGCACGGGCGACCGGTCGAGCAATCCCTCGACGGCCTGGCACATGGCAGGTTCCGCTGAACCGCCGTACCAGGCCTTCAACTTGAATCCGTTGAAGGCGGGCGGATTGTGCGACGCCGTCAGCATCACGCCGCCGATGGCCTTCTGCTGCTT
Organism: uncultured Verrucomicrobiota bacterium; assembly: GCA_903842505.1. GTDB lineage: Bacteria > Verrucomicrobiota > Verrucomicrobiia > Limisphaerales > UBA9464 > UBA6176. The sequence continues at coordinate 4,593 of CAIMMI010000142.1, forward strand.
CACGGCGAACGAGACGGACGGTGTGGGAGTCGGGGTCGTGGTCAGCGTGACGAGGAATCCATTGCCGGCCAGGATCTCTGCCACCCGCGAGGCGAACTGGTCGGAAAGGAATCGACGGTCGTACCCGACGACGACGCGGGGCGTGGTGCCGGCGACGGGATTGGCCTTCCAGAAGTCGGCAGTCGCCTGGGCGACGCGATCGACGTTGGCGAAGGTGAAATCTTCCGCAATGACGGCCCTCCAGCCGTCGGTACCGAACTTGATCGAAGCCATAGGCGATAGTTTGATCGGGCAATGAAAACGGCTGAAGGCGGGTGAAGCCAGAAAAGAACTTGCCCGATGGGTGGTCTCCACTTAATTCTCGCCCGCCTTCGCACCGCTGCGAGGGCGTTTTTGCCGAAAGGTCCGTGGTTTGCGCCACGGGTGCCGGTCCGGCAAGACAGTCGACAGGACGGTTTCGGTGCCAGGGTAGCTCAGCGGTAGAGCAGGGGACTCATAAGCCCTTGGTCGGGAGTTCGATTCTCCCCTCTGGCACCAATTTTCTTCCGGATCTCACAAGCCAACACGAGCCCATCGCGGGCAACGTCATGAGGTGGCGTGGGCGTGCCGCGCTGATTGGGCATTGTGAAGGAGGGGTGGAGGAGGCGGCGTTGGCTCGGATTAGCCGCGTTGGCCTGGGCTCAGCAGACTGCCAAGGCCGAGGGCTTTCGTGAGATCATGCCGAAGGCGATCGGCTCAAGAGATCGGCGATGGCGTCGAGCTTGTTGCGCACTTCAGGCTCCAGGTCGGATCCGTCGCAGCTCGCGATCAGGTCGTGAAGGCTACCTTTGCGATGGAGCATGGGAGTAGCTGTGGCATGGGCGAGGCGGCGGAAAAACTCCTCCGCAAATGAGCTGAGCTTTCTACGTTCCGTCTGCGCCCGCCATAGGGTGCGACGCATTGATCCGTCCGCACGCTGATAGTTGCTCAGGTCCTCCGCGGAACCGGCGAATACCTGCTCCAACAGCAGATTTTGGAGCACCTCCTCAGTCCGGTTGGCGAACAATTCCATGTCTCCCAACCCCTTTCTCGCCTCGGCCAACAGTAGTTCGGGAGTGATGAAGTAGTTCTCGGCCTCGTAGCGGCGCCAGAAGAGCCTTTTGAGGTCGCCGGCAAGGCTGTCAGATCGGTTCCGCGCGTCGTTGTCCTGGATCGCCAGACCACGGAGGGAGGGGAGCAAGCGTCGAAGCGCGTTGAAATGCTCCTCCGGCCTCAACCCGTATCCGCCTTCCACGCGTTCAAGTTCCGCCTCGGCGGGACGCTGGGCATCGGGGTAGCTGTCCTGAAGGTAGTAGACATTCAGTTGGGCACCATCCTCCAAAAGCTCGGCGGCGGGATGGTGGAGCTTGCGGGCGAAGGCGAGGAGCATGTCGACATCCGTGCTGCCTTCTACGTAGAGGACGTGGCCTGTTTCCCGTGCCCGGACGTAGTGCTCGGCACCATAGTGCTTCAGGGCATTCCGAACATCGGCCTGCCTCGCCAGATTCTCGGTTTTTCCCTCGAGTATCAGGGTCAGGTTGGTGTCGAGAGCCTCGCCCAACACGACCTCGGAATGGGTAACAATGACGACCTGGCACCGGTTCCGGCGGCCGAGGTCGCGGAGGAGGGTGAATACTTGCTGCTGCCGGAGGATTTCCAAATGGGCATCAGGTTCGTCAATGAGCAGGACACTGTTCTTGTGGAGGAATAGGTGGGCGAAGATCAGCAGCATTTGCTGAAAGCCCCTGCCTGAAAGGCTTAGGTCCATGGCGCCGGTTACCCCGGGCTGGGTGTAAGACAGATCCACAGCCCCTTTTTCGTTTTCGACCGGCTCGCCCAGGTCCACGTGGAAAAGCCTCCGCATAAGGCTGGCGACCTCCTCCCAATCCTCGGGCGCCTTTTGATGGATCTGCAGGCAGATGTTCCGGAGGACCTCAGCCGTGCTTCCGCGTCCCATCAGGTAGTCGATTCGCTTCGGCAGGATGATTGCCTCGTCGGCCGAGATCCCGGACATGGGATAAAGCAGGGAGACGTCGAGTGCTGCGGCCTGTTTCAAGACCTCCTCATTCTGGAGCGTTTCAAGGGCTGGCTCACAATACACCAACTCGTCGCTGTGATGGTGCCGGAACAACATCGTCACTGGGATGGGCTGGCCGCCGACGTCGATGCCAACCGTGATGGTGATCTCGCGATTGGTGGTGCGGAGTTTGTTCCAGAAGAACCGGGTCCTAGGCACCGGTACTGCGAGGATGTTCAGTCGATTGAGCGCCTTGCCGGTGCGGGTCTTCGCCTTCGAGTTCTCAGCCTCGGATTTCCATGTCCGAAGCCCGATGGACCAGAGGGCGAGCGCCTGAAGAACACTGGTCTTGCCGCAGTTGTTCGGTCCGATGAGCACGGCGGGGTGGTCGAGCTCGATGCGCTGGGCCTCGCCGTAGCGCTTGAAGTTTGCGAGTTCAACGTAGTGCAGGTGCTTCATGGCGGCTGGGAGAGGCTAGGCGTTCCGTACCTAGCGTCACGCCTCGGTTTTGACGGCGAGCTTCGGCCTTTGGCCGGCTCGGCTTCAGAAGGTGGTCCACGGTCAACGATTGGTCTCGGTCCAAGGGCCAACGAGCCTTGGGAGAAGCGACAGAACCGCTGGATGCATATCCGCTCACCAACTCTGGCGCCCCGCTGGGGCTTGTTCCATAGGGGCTGGGAAGCCCGGGCTGACGCCCGGGCCTACCTTCTGCCGCGCCTCCGGCGCTCAAGCACGAATCCGGTCGTGACCAACCGCGCGAAGGTTCCTCGGTGCGCGAGGATCAACGACGGGCGTTCTCCGTTTCCAACGCGCCTCCGGGTGAGCCCTTGTGTTCGATCCATCGGTTGCCTCGTGGCAGTGGGGGTGGCCTGCCGACTGGGTCAGGGCAAGGAGATCTCGCCCAGCCATATCCAGTCGAGGGTGGGGTCCTGCGTGGCGTTGGCGAAACGGAGAGGTTTGCCGTTGGGCAGCGGGTTGGGGATCCGCAGGGCTAGGCGCCACGTGCCTGCCCGGACGCCTTCGAGGTTGAGGCGGTCGATCCAGACCGCGGGAGGTTCGCCCGGGAGTATTCCCCGGAGCTTGCCGGTTCCAGCAAAGGTCCGGATAGGCCGAGTCCCATCGAAGAGGGCGTACTCGGATTTCCAGTCGTAGTAGAACGGCGCGACGCCGCGGTTTTCGATTTCGAGTTTGACCTCGACCTGTTGCCCGGTGACGGGGCTGAGGGTGATGGCGCGGGCGTGGAACTCGTATCCCATGCGCCGGACGGCGTTCGTGGCGTTGGCGAGGCGGTCGCGCGATTGCTCCTTGCGGAACAGGCCGCTGTCCATGAGCCAGGAGGCGTGGGTGGCTTCGACGCAGGTTTGAAAATCCTGGATGCGGTCGTCGCCGGGGATCGGGTCGAAGACGCGGCCCCACGCCTCGGGTCGGATTTCGCCGCCGATGGGCTGGGTCTTCCATTTGGCGAGGGCTGCGGGACCAGAGGCCTTCAGCACCGACATGTAGAACCAGCTGTCGGCCTTGCGGCCGGTGTCGAGGGTAGCCCAGGCGAAGGAGTCGTCGTGGTAACCGAAGGGGCGATCGGCGTTGGGCTCCTGGCGTCGGTTACCTTCGCCGGCGGGATAGCGCAGGAGCACGGGCGTGGTGCGGAAGGCGGCCTCGTAGGCGTCCATCACCTCGCGCTGGACCTCGCGGCTGGCGAACAGGTCGTTGCGGGGATACGTATGCCATTCGCCCCAGGTGCCGAGCAGGCCGGCGGTGATGAAGCCGATGCGCGGGTCGCCGTCGTATTTGCGGCCCAGGACGGCGATGAAGTTGCGGAGGGATTTCCGGAGGTTTGGGTCCTCGTAGTCCGGAGTTTCAACGAGCGAGGGCGGCAAGGGCTGGGTATTGGAGTTGGTGTAGGTGTGGACCTTCAGGCCGTCACGGAGAAGGAAGGTGGGGATGACTTCCTTGCGGTTCGGATACTCGAGGAAAATGCGGAACACGGCCTGATGGCCGCGGTTGGCGATGTCATTGAGAAGCTTCTCCAGAGGGGTCCAGTCGAAGTCGTTGTAGCCCTTCACGAGCGCGGAGTAAGGGAGGTAGTTGAACTCCATGCTGTGGGGGAATCGGCTGCGGACGTCCGCCTGATACGGAACGAGGCCCTTCAGCGGATTGTCGACCGGTGCGGGGGCGTGGTCGAGGAGACGACGTGCTGGGACCGCGGCCTTGACGAGGTTGAGCGTCGCAATGAGCCCGAGCAGAAGCGTGAATGACCGAGCAGGGTGCATGCGGATTTTTTCTGGACGAATTGCGGCGGTTGAACGGGGAACTGTGGCGCCGGTTTGCCGTAACCCCGTGCCGGAATCCTATGCCGATCAGGAAGCAACGACGAGGCGTTCGTTGGTCATGGATTGGACGAGGAAATTGCCGCCTGCGTCTATCGGAGGAGCGGCCAGTCGGGTTGCCCTCGATCGGGTCTTCCAGCTTCTCGTTCAGGTGGACGGATTTCTGGCCTGAAGGCATGATTTCGGGGGTCTCGGTTTGGTGCTCGCGAGGCACCCTGTCGAGTGGATGGGAGGCCAGGTCTGGGTGAAAGATTTTCCTTTTTCGTGATGTTCTCCGTGATTCGAACGATGCGCGCCGGGCGGTGGTGGAATTCCGAGACGCGCCGCTACCCGGCTGCGGCAGCGGTCGGGCTGATGTGGGCGCTGGCCTACCCGACGCCGGGTGTCGCAGGCCTGGCCTGGGTGGCTCCCGGGATGTTGCTGCTGTCCGGGTTGGGATTGGGTGGGGCGTCCGCATTTCGGGTCGGGTACGTGGCCGGACTGGTGCAGGCGATGGTTTCGTTGCGTTGGTTGCTGGAGATTCCGCATGCGGCCGGTGCGGTCGCGGGTTGGCTGGCGATGTGTGCGTGGTGCGCCGTGTTTCCTGCGGCGTGGCTGGCCCTGGCACGCGGTGTGGTCGACGCGCGCGCCACAGGCGATGGATCCGGGCCCCAGGCTGGACACGGCCCCTGGCGGGTTTGCGTGGAACGGTACGCGGCGACTCCATGGGTTCGTCGGGCGCTGGTCCCGGTGGCTGTGGCTGCGCTTTGGGTGGGATTCGAGATGCTGCGCGGGCGGTTGTTGGGGGGATTTCCGTGGAATTTCCTTGGGGCGTCGCAATGGCGACAGGTTCCGTTGCTCCAGATGGCCCGGGTGACCGGCGTGTATGGGGTTTCGTTCCTGGTCTGCTGGACCAGCGTGGCCTTCATGATGGCCAGCGTCCTGGTCGGGTTGAGACCCCAGAATCGCTGGATGTGGCTGGCCGAGGGCCGGGTTCCGTTGTTCGTGTTGCTGACCTGCCTGGGAACCGGATTCTACCGCATCATCCAGCAGCGTCGGGACGAGGTTCAACGACCGCCCCGCCAGATCCGGTTGGCCCTCATCCAGCCCGCCATCCCCCAGACCCTGTTGTGGGATCCGTCCGAGCGGGATCGATCCTTCGCTACGGCACGGCGCCTGACGGAATCTGCCCTCTCGGCCGGGGCCGACCTCCTGGTCTGGCCGGAGGGGGATTTTGGCCTCGATCAGAAGCATTTCCGTGAAGTTTCGGACCGTGTGGCGCTGGGGCGCATTCCGTGGGTGTTCAGCGCGACCGATACGCAGGAAGTGGACGGGAAGGAGATTGCGTTCAATGCCGCCTTTGCCACCGGGCCTGACGGTCGCATCGCGAGGACTTACCGGAAACGTCGGTTGGTGCCGTTTGGGGAATACGTGCCGCTGGCCGGATGGTTGCCATTCCTGCGGCACCTGACGCCGATCGGAGAGGGGTTCGGCGCGGGGACGGTACCCCGGGTGTTTGCGCTGGAGACGCCCGGTGGATTGGCTCTGGCGGCCCCGGTGATCTGCTTCGAGGACATCTTTCCCCACGGCATCCGGGACCATGCCGGTCCCGGCGCGGACTTCCTGCTCGAATTGACGAACGATGGCTGGTTCGGCCGGAGCGGAGCGCAGTGGCAACACCTGGCCAACGTCGTTTTCCGAGCCGTCGAAAATGACATCCCCATCGTCCGCTGCTCCAACAACGGCGTGACGTGCTGGATCGATTCCGATGGCGTGGTGCGCGAGGTCCTCGGTCAGGGCGATCGGGTCTATCAGGAAGGCTTCCTGACGGTCGGCGTTCCGGTGGGCACCGGGCGAAGTGGCAGGACGTGGTACCGCCAGAACGGCGATGTATTCGGCTGGGTTTGTATCGGCTATGGAGGACTTGCGGCGATGACCGTATGGCGGCACCGACGGGGCAGGGGATCCGGTCCCGGCACCCCGATTGCCCCCTGATCCAAGCGTCTGAAGCTCCGTTTCAGACCATTCATCGCCGAATTCGTCCGTGTGGCGGTTCGGACCTTGCCTCTGTTTCATCCGGTCCCGTAGGTTGGCCGGACGTAACTGGAGTCTGCATGAAGGTCTGGATTGATGGTCAACTGGTAGATGAATCGGAAGCCAAGGTCAGCGTGTTCGATCACGGTCTGCTCTATGGCGATGGCGTTTTCGAAGGGATCCGGATGTATCACAACCGGATCTTCAAGCTGCGCGAGCACATCGAGCGGCTTTATTGGTCGGCAAAGGCGATCCTCCTCGAGGTCCCGATGACGCCGGAGGAACTCACGCGTGCCTGCGTTGAGACCTGCAAGGCGAATGGACTCCGGGATGGCTACATCCGCCTGATCGTCACCCGCGGCAAGGGGACGCTCGGCCTGGATCCCCGCCGTTGCCCGAAGCCCTCGGTCATCATCATCGCGGCAACCATCCAGTTGTACCCGGAGAAGTACTACCAGGAGGGGTTGACGATCGTGACTGTTCCGACCACCCGCAATCTGGTCAACTCGGTCAATCCGGCGATCAAGTCCCTCAACTACCTGAACAACATCCTCGCCCGCATCGAGGCGAACAACGCCGGAGTCGAGGAGGCCATCCTGCTGAACACCGACGGATTCGTGGCCGAGTGCACCGGAGACAACGTCTTCATCGTCCACAAGGGTCGCCTGCTTACCCCGCCGCTCAGCGCGGGTGCGCTCTACGGGATCACCCGTGGAACCGTTCTGGACGCCGCCCGGGATCTCGGGATCCCCACCGGTGAGCCTCAGTTGACCCGGTACGACGTCTACATCGCCGACGAAATGTTCCTGACCGGGACCGCGGCGGAGATGGTGCCGGTGGTGAAGGTGGACGGCCGGGTAATCGGGGATGGCAAGCCAGGACCGGTGACGCTCCGGTTGCTTCAGGCCTTTCGCGAACGGACCAAGACAGACGGGGAAATCATCTTCGCCTGATCCGATGGCTGGCACCGATCGAACGGCGGTGGACCTGGGCGGGGACTTGGGTTGCACTGCCATTCGGCGGGGCGCCGTCGACCGGTCGGCGCGGGGGACGCGCTGGATTCAGGGCCGTTCCTTGACTTGTCCCCAGGGTGCGTCGATATAGCGTAACACGAATATGGTGTGTCAGCTCTGCAAGCAGAAGGAGGCAACAGTCCACCTGACCCAGATCGTGGAGGACGAGATGAAGAAACTCGACCTCTGCGAGGCCTGCGCCAAGCAGAAGGGGGTGACTGATCCGACAGGATTCTCCCTGGCGGAGCTTTTGCTGGGTGCTGCCGGAGACGCGCCGGCAGCGGACCCGGCATCCTCCAGCGTCAGTGACGCCAAATGCACGCGCTGCGGCCTTACCCAGGCGGAGTTCAAGAAGAACGGGCGGATGGGATGCTCGGAGTGCTATACGGCATTCGCTGATTCCCTCGAAGTCGTGCTGAAGGGCATGCACAAGGGGACTCGTCACCGGGGCAAGGTTCCCGTCGGTCTCCGCCGCGCCGCTGATCAGCAGGCTACTCTGGAAAAGCTGTCCACCCAGCTTCAGGGCGCCATCGCCGCCGAGGATTTTGAACAGGCCGCCCGGTTGCGCGATGAAATCAAGGCGGTCAAGGCCGCAGCCTGAACGGGAACCCCATGATGAACCTGCTCGACTTCCTGACTCCGTCCGCCGAGGTCTGCCGCCGCACGGGCCCCCATGACAAGATCGTCTTCTCGAGTCGCGTCCGGCTCGCACGCAATCTTCCCGGCGTCTCCTTCCCGGGGCATGGAAAGAAAGCCGACCGTGTCCGCGCCTACGAACAGTTGATGCCCGCCGTCCAGTCGGTCCCTGAAATGGCTGGGGGATTGGCGGAATCGATGGAGCGGCTGACGCCCTCGGACAAGCAGTTGCTGGTCGAGCGACACCTGATCAGTCGCGAACACGCCGCGAAAGGGGCCGGTAGCGGGTTCATCCTCAATCGGGAGGAATCGTTCTGTGTCATGGTCAATGAGGAGGATCATCTCCGCATGCAGGCCCTGCGCCCGGGACTGCAACTGCGTGAGGCATGGGTGGCCATTGATGCCCTCGATACCGCTCTTCAGGAACGACTCGAGTTCGCGTTCTCGTCGCAATACGGCTACCTCACCGCGTGCCCGACCAACCTCGGCACCGGTATTCGTGTCAGTGCCATGCTGCATCTGCCGGGCCTCGTCCTCTCCGAACAGGTCAGCCAGATCATTCAGGCGGTGAGCAAGCTGGGCCTGGCCGTCCGCGGGTTGTACGGAGAAGGTACCGAGGCGCTCGGCAACATCTTCCAGGTCTCGAACCAGATGACCCTGGGCGAATCCGAAAGCGAGATCGTTGAAAGGATCAACAAGGTCCTCCAACAGGTGATTGAACACGAGGAGAACGCTCGAACCTCGCTGCTCGAAAAGAAGTCCCGGGTCGTGTTCAACCACGTGGGCCGTGCCTTCGGGATCCTGTCCCATGCCCACACGATCTCTTCGAAGGAGACCATGAACCTGCTCAGCCTGCTGAGATTGGGCGTGGACATCGGGTTGTTTCCGGCCACTTCGAGGGCGTTCGTCGACGAACTGCTGCTGCTGACCCAGCCATCCCACCTTCAGGCGCTCTACACCAAACGCGAGAAGCTCAGTGCCGAGGAACGGGATATCCTCCGGGCCGACGTGCTGCGCGACCGTCTGCGGGGGCTGGATCGCCCGGATCACAGCAGCCTGGGCTCGGGTTCCGCTGGAACGCCGGCTCCGGAGTCCTGAGTTCCATGCCTGCATCCTGGAGCATCGGGGATGCCCCAGTCGGAGTCATTCCGGGGAAATCTTTTCATCAGTGGCCCGGAAATGCCCATAAGTTGGCGTTAAAGTATTTTGACGTAGAAATGACTGGTGGCCACATTGGCCCTACCAAACGTGGCCCGGTGGTTGCGTAAGGCCCATTCCCATGAGCGAAGAGAATCTCAACAGTTTCACTCCGCGTGCCCAGCAAGTCTTGGCGCTGGCGCGGAAGGAAGCCGACCGCTTCAACCACAACTTTGTGGGCACGGAGCACCTCCTGCTCGGGCTGATCAAGCTCGGCCAGGGCGTCGCGGTGAACGTGCTCCAGAAGATGGGGCTCGACCTCGAGACCGTCCGGACGGAGGTCGAAAAGGAAGTCCGCACCGGAGCCGAGCAAAAGGTCACCGGCAACATCCCCTACACGCCGCGGGTCAAGAAGGTCCTGTCCCTCGCCGGCAAGGAGGCCAAGGCACTCAATCACACCTACGTTGGCACCGAACACATCCTGCTCGGCCTGCTGCGCGAGGGGGATGGCGTGGCCGCCAAGGTGCTCAAGAATCTGGATGTCGACATTGAGCAGTGCCGTCAGGAGATCCTGAAGGAGCTCGATCCCCAGTACCCCCAGGGCGAAGGTTCCACTCCGGCCCCGTCAGATGAGCAACTCACCAACGAGGGCGAGACCGGCAAGGGCAAGGACGGCAAGGGCAAGGGCGACAATCGCACGCCAGCCCTCAAGGCCTTCGGCCGTGACCTGACGGAGTACGCCCGCAAGGGCGACATGGATCCCGTCATCGGACGGCAGTCCGAGATCGAGCGGGTCATCCAGATCCTCTGCCGTCGTACCAAGAACAACCCCGTCCTCCTCGGCGAGGCCGGCGTCGGCAAGACCGCCATCGTCGAGGGCTTGGCGATGGAAATCTCGAAGGGCGCCGTTCCCGAGATCCTCCAGAACAAGCGCATCGTGACGCTCGACCTCGCGCTCATGGTCGCGGGCACCAAGTACCGAGGGCAGTTCGAGGAACGGATCAAGGCGGTCATGGACGAGATCCGCCGAGCCAAGAACATCATCCTTTTCATCGACGAGTTGCACACCATCGTCGGTGCCGGTTCCGCCGAAGGCACGATGGATGCCTCGAACATCTTCAAGCCCGCCCTCAGCCGCGGCGAGATGCAGATCATCGGTGCCACGACCCTTACCGAGTATCGCAAGTACATCGAGAAGGACTCCGCCCTCGAACGACGCTTCCAGACGGTCAAGGTGGAGCCTCCGTCCGTGGACGATGCCATCACGATCCTCAACGGGCTCAAGTCGAAGTACGAGGATCACCACAAGGCCGAGTTCAGCAACGAGGCCATCGAGGCCTGCGTCAAGCTCTCCGACCGCTACATCAGCTCCCGGTTCCTGCCGGACAAGGCGATCGACGTGATGGACGAGGCCGGCGCCCGTGCCCGCATCGGGGCCATGCAGCGTCCGCCGGACGTCAAGGACCTCGAGGCGGAGATCGAGAAGGTCAAGGTTCGCAAGGAACAAGCCATCAAGGATCAGGACTTCGAAGGCGCCGCCCAGCTGCGCGACCGCGAAAAGCAGTCGAAGGAGAAGCTCGAAAGGACGCTCGCCGAGTGGAAGCAGAACAAGGAGGAGCGTCGCGTCAGCGTCTCCGAGGATGACATCCTCCAGGTGGTGGCCAAGTGGACGGGGATTCCCCTCAAGCGGATGGGGCAGACCGAGACCCAGAAGCTGCTCACCGTGGAGCTCGAACTCGGCAAGGTGGTCATCGGCCAGAAGGATGCCGTTACCGCCTTGGCCAAGGCGCTTCGGCGGGCCCGTACGGACCTCAAGGATCCCCGGCGTCCGATCGGTTGCTTCGCCCTTCTCGGGCCCACGGGTGTCGGCAAGACGCTTCTGGCCCGGACGTTGGCCGAACAGATGTTTGGCAGCTCCTCCGCTCTCGTGCAGCTCGACATGTCAGAGTACATGGAGAAGTTCACGGTTAGCCGGTTGGTGGGGTCGCCTCCGGGTTATGTGGGCTACGAAGAAGGCGGCCAGTTGACCGAGAAGGTCCGCCGCCAACCGTACAGCGTGGTCCTGTTCGACGAGATCGAGAAGGCGCATCCGGACGTCATGAACATGCTCCTCCAGATTCTGGAGGAGGGAAAACTGACGGATTCGCTGGGCCGGACGGTGGACTTCCGCAACACGATCATCCTCCTGACCTCCAACGTGGGATCGGACGTGATCCGGAAGCAGGCGGTGATGGGTTTCGGCAAGCAGTCCGAAGATGCCGACCAGGAATTGCTGCGGGGCCGGATCCTGGATGAGGCTCGCAAGGCGTTCCGTCCGGAGTTCATCAACCGTCTGGACGACGTCATTGTCTTCCGGACTCTGGGCAAGCCGGAATTGGTTCAGATCCTGGAACTCGAGGTCGTGAAGGTCCTGGATCGGATCCGTCGCAGGGGCGTGAACATCGCGCTCGATGAGAAGGCCAAGGACTTCCTGATCGAGAAGGGTTACGACCCTCAATACGGTGCCCGGCCGATGCGTCGGTCGGTCGAACGTTACCTCGAGGACCCGCTTGCGGAAGAAATCCTCAAGGGCACGCTGGCCTCGGCCGGGGTGATCGAGGTTACCGCCGACAAGGAAAAGTTGGTCTTCATCCAGCCTGCGAAGACTTCCGAGGGGGCGACGATCGGTTCCTGACGTTCCGATTGAGCGCGTCCCAGTTCAAACCGGTGAACGGATTGATGCCGTCACCGGTTTGTTGATTCTGCAGGCGACGATGGCCCCGGAACCCGCTGCTTTGGGTCGGTAAGTTCGTCATTTTCGGAGTTTGAACCTGATGCCGTCCGGGACACTCTATCTGCGCGATGCGTTCCATCCTTATTGATCGCATCCAGGGCTTGGTGACGGAGCTCGGCGAGATCCTGGTCTTGTGCCGGGAGACGGTGGTCTCCATCCGTTACCAGCGTCCCTCCTGGGGCGATTTCCTGGCACAGTTGTACCTGATCGGCGTCAAGAGCCAGACGGTGGTGGTCACCACGGGCGCGGCGACCGGCATGGTTCTTTGTGCCCAGACCTACTTTCAGTTCCACAAGGTGAAGATGGACACCGCCACCGGCGCGGTGGTTTCCGTCGGCATGTGCTCGGAACTCGGTCCCGTACTTGCCGGTCTCATGCTTACAGGACGCGTGGGTGCGTCGATGGCGGCCGAACTCGGCACCATGAAGGTCACGGAGCAGATCGACGCGTTGCGGACTCTGGCAACCCACCCGGTCGATTATCTCGTGGTTCCGCGTGTCCTGGGGACCCTCGTGGCCGCGCCGCTCCTGACCATCGAGTCCGTCTTCGTCGGGATTGCGGCGAGTTACCTGGTCGGCGTCCACCTGCTCGGGATCGACGGCGCCTACTACCTCGCGAACATGCAACGGTTGACGGATCCTCCCGATGTGATCATGGGCTTGATCAAGGCGGTGATCTTCGGGGCGATCATCTCGACAGTCAGTTGTTACAAGGGCCTCGGCTGCCGTGGCGGCGCCGAGGGGGTCGGTCGAGCCACGACGGAATCCGTCGTCATGGCGAGCATCAGCATCCTCGTCGTGAACTTCTTCCTCACGCTCCTTCTCAACCGGATTTTCCTGACACTCTAGACGCCCCGCCATGATCGAAGTCCGCGATGTCCGAAAGAACTTTGGCACGCAGCAGGTGCTACGGGGTGCTTCGTTGCGCATCGAAAAGGGCGAAGCCGTCGTCATCATCGGTCGCTCCGGCGGAGGCAAAAGCATCCTCCTCAAGCATCTCATCGGACTGCTCCGGCCGGATTCGGGCAGTGTCCTGGTGGATGGGAAGGATCTCGCCTGCATGGACGAGCGGGAGTTGCTCGGGGTGCGGCGGCAGTTCGGCATGCTGTTCCAGATGGCCGCCCTGTTCGACTCGCTCGACGTCTTTGACAACGTGAGCTTCGTCCTGCGCCGGGAACGGAAACACACCGAGGCCGAGATCCGCGCCTTGGTCGCCGATGCGCTCGATCGGGTTGAACTCCCCGGTATCGAGAAGAAGAAACCGGCAGAACTTTCCGGCGGCATGCGCAAACGGGTGGGCCTCGCGAGGGCGATCGTCTACCGCCCGCGGATCGTCCTCTACGACGAGCCGACCACGGGCCTCGATCCCATCGCAGCGGATCGCATCGACCGTCTCATCCGCAGGGTCTGGGAGGAACTCAGCGTCACCAGTATTGCCGTAACCCATGACATGAAGAGTGCCCGTACGATCTCGAACCGGATCCTCATGTTGCAGGAGGGTCAGATTTATGCGGACGGCCCGACTGACCAAATCCTGCAGTCGACGGATCCGATCGTGTACAACTTCGTCAACGGCATCGCCGCCCCGCGGGCGGAGGCCAACTGAACCATGGAAAACTCCAAGCAAGGTCTGAAGGTCGGAATCTTCGCGGTGGTGGCTCTGACAATCGCCGCCTTCCTGATCCTGAATTTCTCGAAGTCCTCCGGACCGTGGACGCCGCAGATCCATGTGACGGTCGAGTCTAGCGATGTGGGTGGATTGACGGCTGGGGCGAAGGTGGTGATGTCCGGGGTTCCGGTGGGGAGTGTCGAGTCATTGGCCCTGAGCGCTGATGGCCGCAAGGTGTTCATCCATTGCGCGATCCTGAAGAAGTTCCAGATCTACCGGGACGCGAAGGTGGAGATCCAGCAGAGCGGGTTCCTCGGAGATCTCTACGTATCGGTCACTCCGACCCGGAACGAGGGGGGCGTGGTTGAGGACGGAGCCAATCTGGAAGCCATTGCACCTTTCAACATGCTGGAGGCGGCCCGCAGTGCTGCCGGACTCCTACAACGGCTCGATGCCACGGCCAAAAAGCTCGATTCAGCTGTGACCCGGGTTGACCGGGTCCTCCTCGCGGAGGGAGCACTCCAGGATCTCACCAATGGCTTCGCCAATTTCAACCGGCTATCCGAACGCGCCGACGCCGCGCTGGCCGATGTCCAGACACTCGTGCGGACCAATTCGCCTGCGGTCGGGGTCACGCTGTCCAACCTCAACGAGTTCGCGATCACGCTGCGTGGGACAGCGACCAATCTCAATGGAGTCGTGGATGCCAACAAGGTGACGATCCGAACCACGCTCGAGAATCTCGCCTTGGCCTCCGCCGATGTGAAGGGATTCACCGCGGAACTCCGATCCGGTCAGGGCCTCGTGAGTGCTGCGTTCAAGGACGAGAAGATGCGCGACCAGTTCCAGTCGATCGTCGGCAACTTCACCACGGTTTCGTCCAATCTCAGCCGGTTCGGCCTCCTCTGGAAGCCGAAGACCGTCGTGCCCTTGAACACCAATTCCACCTACTCGGGGCGCAGCCCGTTCCGCTGATTCCGGCCCCCCCCGCCTGGGATCCCTCTCCGATGAAGAAGATCGGTCCGCTCCTGCGCCGTCTCGCGGCGCAACTCCCGTCTGACGAGTTCCGCATGGCCGACGCGGATCTCATCAGCCATTCCGGTGACAAGTGGTTCGCCAGTGCGCGCCCCGATGCGGTGGTCCTGGCCCGTTCGACCGCCACGGTTTCTGCCGTGCTCGCATTCGCCAATCGGCACGGTATCCCCGTAACTCCCCGCGGCGCTGGCCACGGCTACGTAGGCGGATGCGTTCCCGTGCAGGGCGGAATCGTCCTCTCAGTGGCCGGCATGCAGCAGATCCGCAACGTTTCCCGGCGGGACTTCGTTGCCGTGGTTGAACCCGGCGTCCTGACCGCCACGCTCCAGGCCACCGTGGAACGGAAGCGGCTCTACTATCCGCCGGACCCGGCCAGTCGCGCGGATTGCAGCATCGGCGGCAATATCGCCACCAATGCGGGCGGACCCCGCTGCCTGAAGTACGGCGTGACCCGCGATTACGTGCTCGGATTGGAGGTCGTCCTGGCGGACGGATCGGTGGTTCCACTCGGGGGACGTACCCACAAGAACAAGACCGGATTCGACCTGCATCGGTTGTTCGTCGGGAGCGAGGGGATGCTCGGCGTCGTGACGTCGGCGAACCTCAAGTTGCTTCCCCTCCCACCGTTCCGCGCCTGCCTGGGCGTCGGGTTCGACTCCATGGCCACCGCAATCCGCGCACTCGATGCCGTCTTTGCTTCCGGATTGCTGCCCTCGGCCCTCGAACTGGCCGACGCCTTTACCCTCGCCGCGGCGAGGAAACGAACGGGCTCGGAACGATTGGCTGGGTGCGACGCGCACATGATCGTGGAACTCGACGGGCAGGAGCGATCCGTTCGATCGGAGTTGCGGGCCCTGCAGGCGATCCTGGCTGGTTTCAAGCCGTTGTTTGTTGACCGGGGATTCGGTCCGGCCGGCTGCGAAAAGCTTTGGCAGTTGCGCCGGCAGTTCAGCTACGCGTTGCGGGATACCGGGCTCACCAAGCTCAACGAGGATGTTGTGGTGCCCCGGGGTAGCCTGGCGAAGCTGTTCCGGCTCGCGGCGTCCCTGCAACGCAAGCACGGCATTCAGGTCGCGTGCTTCGGCCACGCCGGCGATGGGAACATCCATGTCAACCTGATGGTCGACTGGAAGGACGCCGGCCAACGCGAGCGGAGCGAAGTGGCACTCGACGAGTTGTTCACCGGGGTCCTCGCCTTGGGCGGGAGCATCACCGGCGAGCACGGCGTCGGACTGGCCAAGAAGAAATGGTGGCCTCAGGCCGCACCGGGCCCGGTGGACGAGTTGCACCGTCGGGTGAAAGCCGCGCTGGATCCCAAGGGCATCCTCAACCCGGGCAAGTTCCTGGGTTGAGTCGGGTGCCCTCCATTGGGGCTCAGGGTTGGCCAAGGCGGGCGAATGGGCTCGCAATCGAAAGGTCCACCCCGGCGGGTTGAAGGCCCATGCGAACGGGACCCGGCGCAATCTCCAGCGACCCGGCGAGGGTCTGGTTCACCAAAACGTCAAAGCCCTTGGCCGTGCGCCGGAGTTCGACCCGGTTCCAGTCCTTGCCCACTCCGACGGCGATCTCTGGCATCGGAAGGATCGCCCCACCCGAGGCCGCCTGGATAACCAGGGGCGGGATGCTCCGGGCTGGCTTTGCCGACCAACGCCAATCCAGGAACAGATGGCTCTCAGCCGCACTGAAGTCGGACCACAGGATCGCACTCGATGGAGCCGCGGCCGGACATCGCAGGTTCCAGTCGGAGGGCTTCCAGGCCAGCGTGGCATCCGGTGCCCCGCGCCAACCCCGAAGCGAGCGACCATCGTACAGGCTCTTCCAGGGCTCCGCCGCCGTTGCAGTGTCCGCGACGGACGCGCCCGATGAGGGCAGTTCCTGGATCCGGAGATTCCGCCAGTCCACGATGCCCCCTTCGGATTCGAGGGCGATGTAGCCCTTGCGCCAGGAACAGTCCGTACCACCCGATACCTCGGCCCCATTGACCGAAAGACGGATCACGCCGTTGGTGGCGACGATCCGATAATGATTCCACTCGTTCGTGCCCTTGCTCCGGAATTCCTTGGGGAAGCTTCGATCCCCCTTGCTCGGGCTGAACGGCTTCATCCGGGAACCGTGGATCGGGAAGATGTCGCCGTGTGTCGTGAACCAGTCGGACTTGCCATAACCGTGGTCGAGCACCTGGACCTCAATCGCGCGGAGGAATGGCTGGCCGACCGCGGGGAGTGGCCCCGACCAGATGAAAACGCCTGCGTTTCCCCCGGACTTCATGTGGCGCCACTCCAGTTCCGGGATGAAGTTTTCGAACTGCCGATCGGTCCGCAGGGCGCCGGTCGGGAGGCCGTCGCAGTGGATCATGCCGTCCTGGACCGTGAAGGTTTCGGGCGCGCAGTTCACATTCACCCAGCCCGCCAGATCCCGACCGTTGAACAGGGGCGAGAACGCGGGTTCATCGGCTGTGACGAAGGTTGGGAATGCGACCGTGGCCAGGAGGCAGACCCAGGGACGGAGGAAGTTCATGCGCGACCTTACGCCTCCGGCTCCGCTGATGGAAGACTCGGGGCTGTGGAAAGCCCGTGGACCGGACCCGTAATCCTGCCCCAGGGCCCGACCCATTCACTGCCTCTGGACTTTAGGGGGGCTGCGTTTGCATCCGGATGTCCCATATGCGACATGCGGATGCAAAATGGGCTGCCCTGGCAGGCTGCAACAAATTGGATGAATTGGCGGAGTTGCTGGGACATCCTGTTGGGGTCATTGCCATGTGGATCCGCACCCCTTTCAGAATTGTTGCCGTCGTTGTGGTGGGACTGGCCCTGCCCGGGCCGTTGACCGGTGCGGGCGTCGACTTCGCGCGGGAGGTGCTGCCCATCCTGTCGGACAACTGTTTCCACTGCCACGGTCCGTCCGAGACGGGGCGCAAGGCCGGGCTGAGACTGGATCTGCGCGAGGGGGCGCTGCGGGTGAAGGACGGGAAGGCGACCCTCGTGCCCGGTAAGCCGGAATCCAGCGAGTTGGTGAAACGGATCCATGCGGACGACCCGGAAGTGGTGATGCCGCCTCCCGATTCGCATCGTTCGCTGACGGTGGCGCAGAAGGACCTGCTGAAGCGCTGGGTGGCCGAGGGAGCGGTGTGGGGCAAGCACTGGTCCTTCGAACCGGTTCGGGCGCGGCCGCTGCCCGCGGTGAAGGCTGGGGGTTGGGCGCGGAATGACCTGGATCGGTTCATCCTGGCGAGGATCGAGAGCGAAGGTTTGCAGCCCTCGCCCGAGGCACCCCTGGAAGCGTTGGCGCGGCGCGCCTCGCTGGACCTCGTCGGATTGCCTCCGACCGAGGAAGACCTGCGCCGGTTGGTATCGGATCCCGCTCCCACGGCGTACGAGGCGTATGTTGATCGCCTGCTGGCGTCGCCCGCCTACGGAGAGCGGATGGCGGCGGAGTGGTTGGACCTGGCCAGGTATGCGGATACGTACGGGTTCCAGTCGGACGTGGAGCGGGACCTGTCGCCATGGCGCGACTGGGTGGTCAAGGCCATCAACTCCAACCTGGCTTACGACCAGTTCCTGACGTGGCAATTGGCTGGGGATCTCCTGCCGGGGGCGACGCAGGAGCAGCGACTCGCGACGGCGTATAGCCGGTTGCATCGGCAGACCAACGAAGGCGGCAGCATCGAGGAGGAGTGGCGGGCGGAGTACGTTTCCGACCGGGTCCACACCGTAGGCACGTCGATCCTCGGGTTGACGATGGAGTGCAGTCGATGTCACGACCACAAGTACGACCCCATCAGCCAGCGCGACTACTACTCGCTCTCGGCTTTCTTCAACAACATCGACGAGTCCGGGCTGTACTCGCACTTCACGGCAGCGACCCCGACCCCGACGATGTTCCTCTACAAGGAGGGGCAGGAGCAGGCGCATGGGGTCTTGAAGACGCAGGTTTCGGACGCGTGGACCCGGTATCGGAAGGTGCTCGCCGACGCGGCAGCGCCGTCAGGTGGGACGGTGGAACCGGTGATTCCGGCGCCGGTCGCGCGGTATTCGTTCGATGCCATGGAAGGGGGTAAGGTGGCCAATCTGGTCTCCACGAATGGTGCCGCCGAGGGAGCGTTGAAGCTGGTGGAGGGTGCCCGTGGGCAGGGGGTGGAGTTCAACGGGGATGACTCGGTGACCTGCAAGGGGGTTGGAAAGTTTGCGCGGACGGATCCGTTCACGATCGGATTGAGGATCCGTCCGGCGGAGTTGAAACCGAGGGCGGTCGTGCTGCATCGATCGGTGGCCTGGACCGATTCTGGCAGCCGGGGCTATGAGTTGGTTCTGGACGCCGGTCGGCCGTTCTTTGGATTGATCCATTTCTGGCCGGGCAACGCGATCGGGATCCGGGCGAAGAAGCCGTTGCCCTTGGATGCGTGGTCGCACGTGACGGTGACCTACGACGGATCGAGCCGAGCGGAGGGGGTGCGTTTGTATGTGGACGGACGGTTGGCCGAGAGCGAGGTCGTGCGCGACAACCTCTACAAGGATATCCGGCATCGGGGCGAATGGGGGGACTCGGATGGGAATGGCCTGTCGCTGACGTTGGGGGCTCGGTTTCGGGATAATGGATTCCGGCACGGTCGGGTCGACGACCTCGTGGTCCACGATGTGGAGTTGACTGCGGGCGAGGTGGCCCGGGTTGCTGGCCTGACGGGCGACTGGAGTGTTGGGGAGCGTCGGGCGTGGTTTGCGGCCCGATCGGATCAATCGGTGAAAGCAGCCTTGGCCGAAGCCCGGCGGTTGTCGCGCGAGGAGGACACGATGGTCACCGGACTTCGCGAGATCATGACCATGCGGGACATGGCGGTTCAGCGTCCGACGTTCGTTCTGGCGCGGGGAGCTTACGATGCACCGGGAGCGTCGGTCAGTCCGGGGACACCGGAGCGGATCCTGCCGTTCAAGGCGGAGTATCCGCGCAACCGGCTCGGGTTGGCACGCTGGATCACGGACGCGGACCATCCGCTGACGTCGAGGGTGGCGGTGAACCGCGCGTGGAAGCATCACTTTGGTCGGGGGTTGGTTCCGACCGTGGAGGATTTCGGCATGCAGGGCAGGGCGCCGTCGCATCCCGAGTTGCTCGACTGGTTGGCCTACCGGTTCATGAGTTCGGGCTGGGACCGAAAGGCGCTGCATCGACTGATCGCGACTTCAGCCACCTATCGTCAGGCGTCGGTGATCACGCCGACGCTGGCGCAGAAGGATCCCGAGAACATCCTGCTGGCGCGTGGGCCGCGGCATCGGTTGTCGGCGGAGGTCGTTCGGGACCGGGCGCTGGTGGTGAGCGGGATGCTGGTGAGCCGGATGGGAGGACGTTCGGTGAAGCCCTACCAACCCGCGGGCGTGTGGGAGGAGGCTGGCACGGGCAAGTCCTATACCCAGGACCACGGCGAGGCCCTGTACCGTCGAAGCCTCTATACCTTCTGGCGTCGAACGGCACCTCCGCCGTCGATGCTGACCTTTGATGCGCCCTCGCGGGAAGTCTGCACGGCCAAGCGCGAGGCGACGGCGACTCCGATGCAGGCGTTGGTCCTGCTGAATGATCCGCAGTTCCTGGAAGCGGCGCGCGTGCTGGCCCAGCGCGCGTGGAAGGAGTCTGCCGATGACGCGACGCGGCTCCGGGGAGTCTTCCGCAGGGTGATCGGCCGGGACGCAACGGCGCAGGAAGCGGCGGTGCTCCGGCGCCTGCTGGATGAACAGCGCGAGGGATTTCGGCAGCGACCCGAAGCAGCTTCGAAGTACGTCGCCATCGGCGAGTGGCCGCTCGACGAATCGGTGCCCCCGGCGGAACTCGCTGCAGCCACGGTGATGGTGTCGGCCCTGATGAACCACGACGAATTCGTGACCAAGCGATGAACACTCCCCTCTGCAGTGGTGCACTGCCGGCGCTGGGCCTCAGTCGGCGCCAGTTCCTCAATCGATTTGGCCTTGGCATGGGTGGTCTGGCGCTGGCCGACCTGATCCATCCGGGCCTTGCCCGTGCGGCGGATTCCGCTGACCTCGGCGTGCTGGGTGCGCCGCACCGGACGCCGAAGGCCAAGCGGGTGATCTACCTGTTCATGAGCGGGGGGCCGTCCCAGCTCGAGACGTGGGACTACAAGCCGCTTTTGAACGAGCGGCACGGCCAGGAGTTGCCGGACTCGGTGCGGATGGGGCAACGCCTGACGGGCATGTCGGGCAACCAGGCGTCCCTGCCGCTGGCAGGTTCGGCCTTCCGCTTCAGCCGGCATGGAAAGTCAGGGACGTGGGTCAGTGAAATCCTGCCGCATACGGCCAAGGTGGTGGACGATCTGTGCGTGGTGCGTTCGTACTTCACCGAGGCCATCAACCACGATCCGGCCATCACCTTCCTGCAGACCGGTTCTCAGGTTTCGGGCCGACCGAGTGTTGGTTCCTGGGTTCATTACGGGCTCGGGACTGCCAACCAGAACCTGCCGTCCTTCGTTGTCCTGATCACGCGGGGCAAGGTGGATCAACCCCTTTACTCCCGGCTGTGGGGCAACGGATTCCTCCCGGCACGTCATCAGGGCGTCCAGTTCCGCTCGGGGCGTGAACCGGTGCTGTACCTGAACAATCCTGAAGGCATCGATGACGCCGGGCGCCGCCGAATGCTGGATCGGTTGCGGGATCTCCACGACATCCAGCGGGAGCAGACCGGCGATGTCGAACTCGACGCGCGGATCGCGCAGTACGAGATGGCGTATCGGATGCAGTCGTCGGTCCCGGAAGTCACGGACCTGACCTCCGAGCCGAGGCATGTGCTGGACCTATACGGGCCCGATGTTTCCAAGCCGGGGACGTTTGCAGCGAACTGCCTGCTGGCACGACGCCTGGCGGAGCGTGGCGTGCGGTTCATCCAACTCTACCACCAGGGTTGGGATCAGCACGGGGGGTTGCCCGGCGGGATCCGGCAGCAGTGCAAGGAGACGGATCATCCCTGTTACGGGTTGTTGACCGATCTCAAGCAGCGCGGCCTGCTCGACGACACGTTGGTGGTGTGGAATGGCGAGTTCGGTCGGACGAACTATTCCCAAGGCAAGCTGGGCAAGGACGACTACGGACGGGACCATCATCCCCGCTGTTTCTCGGGTTGGATGGCCGGTGCGGGTATCCGGGCGGGCACGACCTACGGGGCAACGGATGAGTTCGGATACAATGTGGCGGAGAACCCGGTCCACGTGCACGACCTGAACGCAACGATCATGCACCTGCTGGGGATCGACCATGAGCGGTTGACCTACCGCTACCAGGGGCGTGACTTCCGTTTGACGGACGTTCACGGATCGCTGGTCAAGGGCATCCTCTCCTGAGCCGGTTCCTGGGGCATTGTCCCGGCGGCTCTTCCGTGGCTGGAAATGCGGGGTTGGGCTCGAACGGAGCAACGATACCCGCCGGGTCTTTGAACCACGCGTTACCGGATCCGGGCACACGGGACCTGGAACAGGCGTCATGGGCACAGGAACGGCCTGACTCATGCGCGTAGACTAAAGACCCAGCGGGGATACGGGCATTGGGACATACGGAATCTTGAACACGCAAGCCTCGACTGGACCTTCAGGGAGATTCCCGGGACGGCTGCCGGCGCGGGTGGGGCGAGGCTCGGTCGAGCCGCGGAGGAGTTCCCGGACGCCAATACCCAGTTCCCCCGGGCAGGTGTGGAATCGAGTAACCCGGAAGTCCCCGGCTCAACGGCGTTGCCCCCTTGAGGGAGGGGTTCCCACTTGGAACTTCAGGCTTCAAACTTGCGACTTCGGCAACCGTTCGACGGAGTCTGGCGCCACCGCTCGCTGGGTGCTGCGTCAAGAGGGGCTGTTTTCGGGTGTTTGCGAGGCGTTCCGAGCCGTTCCTTGCCCTTGCGGGTTCAGATTTGGCATAACCTCGCCCGATGCATTCGTTTCGTTACGTCGGGAAGGAACTTTTCTGTGAGGACGTCGCCATTTCGGCGCTGGTGAAGAAGCACGGCACGCCGCTGTACGTGTACTCCGATGCCACCTTGACCGACCATTTCACGAAGCTGGACCAGGCGTTGGCGCCGGTTGACCACATGATCTGCTTCGCGATGAAGTCCAACTCCAACCTGGCCGTGATCCGCACCCTGGCGGGGTTGGGCAGTGGGTTCGACGTGGTGAGCGCCGGCGAGTTGGCCCGCACGATCGCGGCCGGTGGGGATCCCTCGAAGTGTGTCTTTGCGGGTGTGGGCAAAACCGAGGAGGAGATCGCCTATGCCCTCAAGCAGGGCATCTACAGCCTCAACGTCGAGTCCGAGGCGGAGTTGCAGCGCATCTCGAAGGTGGCCGTCCGGTTGAAGAAGATCGCGCCGATCGCGATCCGGGTGAACCCGAACATCGATGCCCACACGCATGCCAAGATCACGACCGGCACCTACGAGAACAAGTTTGGCATCGCCTTCGAAGAGATCGAGAAGGTCTATGCCCGTGCGGCGAAGCTGCCGAACATCCGGTTGCGCGGCCTCCAGATGCACATCGGTTCCCAGTTGACCGACGTGGCTCCGTTCCGGAAGGCGGTCGAGAAGGTGGCCCCGCTCGTCGAGCGCCTCAGCCGAAAGCATGGCTTCGACTTCTTCAGCATCGGGGGCGGCATCGGCATCGTCTACCAGGATGCCCTCGCCAGTGGTAACGCGGCCTGGTGGTCCGGGGCCAAGGCCAAGGGTATCCTGACCCCGGCCGCCTACGCCGCGGAGTTGGTGCCGCTGCTGCGACCGCTGGGACTCAAGATCCTGCTCGAGCCGGGCCGCTTCCTCACGGGCAACTCGGGGGCGCTGGTCACCCGCGTGGAGTACATCAAGCGCACGGGAAAGAAGAACTTCGTCATCGTGGACGCGGCCATGAACGACCTGATCCGGCCAGCCTTCTACGACAGCTACCACGAAATCGTTCCGCTGACCCGCAAGACGGGAGCGACGATCTCCTCCGATGTCGTTGGGCCGATCTGTGAGTCGGGCGACTATTTTGCCAAGGATCGTCCCCTGCCGAAGGTCGGCGAAGGGGATTACCTGGCGTTACTGAGCGCCGGGGCGTACGGATCCGTGATGGGCTCCAACTACAACTCGCGCGGGCTCGCGGCCGAGGTCCTGGTCAAGGGACGGAAGTCCGCGGTGGTCCGTCGCCGTCAGGAGTTGAGCGAGATCTGGGGCTTGGAATCGAAGGCCCCGTGGCAGAAGTAGGACTACTTTCCTGCGCTCACGTTGACGCCCATCCGCACGGGCTGGTATCACCCTGCACACGATGAAGTCGCGCACCTCGAAGTCCCCGGCACCGAAGTATCGTCGGATCCTCCTCAAGCTCAGCGGTGAGGCGCTGGGCGGCAAGGAGGGCAACGGAATTTCGCCGGAGTCGGTCCATGACATGGCCCGGCAGGTGGCGGAGGTTCGGGAGTTGGGGACCGAGGTGGTGGTGGTGGTGGGCGGCGGGAACATCTTCCGCGGCCTGCAGGGCAGTGAGCGGGGCATCGAGCGGGCCACGGGCGACTACATGGGCATGCTGGCGACGGTGATCAACGCCCTCGCGTTGCAGGACGCCCTCGAGAAGCAGGGCGTCCCGACCCGCGTGCAGAGCGCCATCACGATGGCCCAGGTCGCCGAGCCGTTCATCCGCCGCCGGGCCGTTCGACACCTCGAGAAGGGGCGCGTCGTCATCTTCGCCGCCGGTACTGGCAACCCGTACTTCTCCACGGACACCGCGGCCGCGCTCCGTGCAAATGAGATCGGAGCCGAAGTCATCCTCAAGGCCACGAAGGTCGACGGTGTCTACAACAAGGATCCGAAGAAGTACCCCGATGCCGTGCGGTACAAGCAGGTGTCCTACCGTGAGGCGTTGGAGAAGCAGTTGAAGGTCATGGATGCCGCGGCCTTCGCCCTCTGCATGGACAACAAGATGCCGATCGTCGTGTTCGACTTCTTCGCGGAGCACAACCTCCGCCGCGTCATTCTGGGCGAGAAGGTCGGTACGCTCGTTACCAACTGATTTCCGTCCGACGCCGTTTGTCCCATTGGTCCCCGTTTTCACGTTCAATCCCGTATTCCCATGTCCATCGACGAAATCCTGCTGGAGACCGAAGAGAAGATGCTCAAGACCGAGGAGCATGTGGTCCACGAGTTCTCCGGTGTCCGCACCGGCAAGGCCTCGCCGAGCCTCATCGAGAATGTTCAGGTCGAAGCCTACGGCTCGCACATGCGCTTGAAGGAGCTCGCCACGATCTCCGTGCCCGAGCCCCGCATGCTCATGGTCCAACCCTTCGACCAGACGGTCATGAAGGCGGTCGAGAAGGCGATCCAGCAGTCCGGCCTGGGCCTCAATCCCGCGACGCAGGGTCGCTTCATCCGCGTGATCCTCCCGGATCTCTCGAACGAACGCCGTCAGGAGTTCGTGAAGCTCGTCAAGCGCATGGCCGAGGAAGGCCGCGTCGCTGTCCGCAATGAACGCCGCCACGCCATCGAAGGCCTGAAGAAGCTGAAGGGCAGCGCCGGCGTCTCCGAGGACGACATCAAGGACGCCGAGACCGAGGCGCAGAAGCTCACCGACCAATACATCAAGAAGATCGACGACCACGTCGCCCACAAGGAGAAGGAAATCCTGACGGTCTGAGCCGGGATCATGCCCGACCCGGTGGGGCTTGGCTCCGGTTGACTTGGGTCCGGGAACTCTTCCAGTGGTTCCTCGATGAGCAGGCTCCGGAGTCAGCCAGCGGTTGCACGGAGCGGAAATTCGAATTGGGCAGGGACGTCCCGGGCGTTAGGATGTCCGGGTGATTCGACGTGGTTGGGTTGCCCTGATGGGCCTGTTGACGGCGATCTCGGTCTTTGGGGCCGAGAAGATCATCGATTTCACTTCGGTCCCTGAAGGTCAGGTGCCGCCGGGATGGAAGGCGATGCGGGTAGGCGGCGGACGGGAAGGCGAGTGGAAGGTGAAGATGGTTGACGTCCCGCCGACGTTGAAGCCGCTCAGCGCAGCGGCACCGCAATTGGCCCGCCGGGCCGTTGTTGCTGCCGTGGGTGGAGATGCCACGGACGAGCGGTTCCCGCTGCTGGTCTACGATGAGGAACGCTTCGGCGATTTTACCGCGAGGGTACGGTTCCAGATCACCGGCGGCATCATCGAGCAGATGGCTGGCCTCGCCTTCCGGATCCAGGACAGCACGAACTTCTATGTCGTCCGGTTCAGCGCCCTGGGTTCCAACCTGCGCTTCTATAAGTTCGTCAATGGCGAGCGCTCGGCGCCGATCGGGCCCGACTTTCCAATCGCCAAGGGCGAATGGCACGAACTCTCGATCCAGTGCACCGGCAACCGCATCGAGGTGCGCGTCGACGGCAAGGAGGCGATGCCGATCCTGACCGACAATTCGCATCCAACGGGGAAGATTGGCTTCTTCACGAAGTCGGACTCGGAGGCGAACTTCATGGATTTCCGGTTGGACTACCGGCCGCTGGAGACCCTCGCCGTGACGTTGGTTCGGACCACGTTGGCGGATCAACCGCGGCTGATGGACCTGCAGGTACTGGGGCGGTTGCCGGGATCGGAGAAGCTGCAGGTCATGGCGGCGAAGTCGGCGTCGGATGTCGGGCGTGCGGCGAGCGATACGGAGAACAAGGTGTGGGCGGAGAACCGACCGTACTACGCGCGGACCAAGGCGGCGGCGGTCGTGACGCAACCGCTCCACGATCGGAACGGCGATGTGCTGGGGGTGGTCCGGTTTGCCCTGAAGCCCTACGCCGGCCAGTTGGAGGCAGCGACCTTGGCGCGGGTGTTGCCGATCCTGAAGGACATGGAGATGCGGATCGGGGCTTCGAAGGACCTGATCGAATACGGGTCGGGTGGGTCAGGGCAGGGCGGGAGGTCGGGTTTTACCCCTGACGTTTCGTGGGCTTCGCGAAGTTGTCTGGCAAACCTGCTGCTGTCTCATCCCTGATGAGACTCGCCGTATTCCTGGAACGGGATGGGATCCTCAACCGCTATGTGACCGGGCGGGCCTCGCCCGGTGTCCCGATCCGACTGGAGCAGTTCCAGGTGATCGAGGAGACCCGGTCCTTGCTTCAGAGTCTGAAGGACGCGGGTTTCCTGCTGCTGGTGGCAACCGTTCAGCCGGCGGTTTCCCGGGGGGAACTTTCCCGGAACGAGTTGGACCTCATGCACCACGTCCTGAAGCACAAGCTGCCGGTGGACGACATCCTGTTGTGCTGCGCGGATGACGCCTCGCACCCGTGCCACAAGCCGCAGCCCGGCCTGTTCATGGAAGCCGCGTTCAAGTGGGGGTTGGCCCTCGATCGGTGTTACGTGATCAGCGACAAATGGCAGGACGCCAAGGCCGCCCAGGTCGCGGGGTGCACGTCGGTCATGATCGATTCTCCGTGGGTCGGGACCGATCACCACGACTTCGTGGTGCCCGATCTGGCAACCGCGGTGAAGAAGATCCTTTCGCTCACCGCGTCGTCGGTGCGTTGCGCCGCGGCCGGCTGAAGCCGCGGCGTTGTCCCGGTGCCAAACCTGGAACTCCCACGCGGCTCGTGAGGACACTCGCCCCACCGCCGAGCGGATGCGTGAGGTGGGGCGAGACTCCGTCGAGCCGTTGCTCAAAGTCGCAAGTTTTCAGATTCAAGTTTCAAGCACTGGCCTTGAATCTTGAAACTTCAAACTTGGGACTCCGCAACGGTCAGGGCGTGGCGGAATGGACGATGCGTCCGCCGACGATCGTGTGCGTGGCGAGCCCGCGCATGGCCCAGCCATGGAAGGGATTGTTGCGGGACTTGCTGGCGGTATCCGCCCGGTTGCAGATCCAGGCACGATCCGGGTCGATGACCGTGACATCGGCGACGGCGCCGATGGCCAGGGTGCCACGGCCCTGGTCGAGTCGGAGCATGCGGGCCGGGTTGCAGGTGAGCTTGGCGAGCATCGCCGGGAGCGCGAGTCGCTGCGTGTGGACGAGTTGCATCAGGGACAAGGTCAGCTCCACTTCGAGACCCACGATCCCGAAGGGCGCGGAGTCGAATTCGACCTCCTTTTCGGCCTCGGTATGCGGTGCGTGATCGCTGGCGATGATTTCGAGCGTGCCGTCGGCGAGTCCGTCGAGGAGTGCTTCGCGGTCCGCGGCGGACCGCAGCGGCGGGTTCATCTTCCAGTGGGTGTGATAGGCCGGCCACGTGGGCAGGGGAACGGAAGTGAACCAACGCTTGGCCAGTTCGCGGCCGTCGTCCTTCCAGAATTCCTCGCTGCCGGCGACGCTGGCGTCGGTGAGTACAAAATGATGAGGGCAGGCCTCACCGGAGATGGGAACACCGCGTTTGCGAGCCTCGCGGATCAGGCGGACCGACGCGGCGGAACTGAGGTGCTGGCAGTGGACGTGGGTGCCGGTCTGCTCGGCGAGGAGGATGTTGCGGGCGACGATCATTTCCTCGCCGACGGCAGGCCAACCGCGCAGGCCGAGGACACTGCTCCAATAGCCCTCGTGCATGACGCCGTCGGTGACCAGTCCGTAGTCCTGGCAATGGTCCATGACCGGCAGGCCGAACTGGCGGGCGTATTCGAGCGCGCGCCGCATGAGGTCATTGTTCTGGATGCAGTGGCCGTCGTCGGTGAGGGCAACGACCCCGGCGCGGGCCAGGGATCCAATGGGGGCCAGTTCGTCACCGGCGATGCCCTTCGAGAGGGCGCCGGTGATCTCGACGCGGACGATGGCTTCCCGCGCCTTTTCCTGGATGAGTGCGACGGTGGAAGCGTTGTCGATCGACGGGGCCGTATTGGGCATGCACACCACGGTGGTGAAGCCGCCCCGCGCTGCGGCCCGGGCACCGCTGGCGATGTTTTCCTTAGCGGTCTGACCGGGTTCGCGGAGGTGGACGTGGAGGTCGATCAGGCCGGGAGAAACGACCCGGCCGGAAACGTCGAGGCGTTCCACATCGGGCGGGGCCTGGAGGGCGGAATCCCGGCCAATGGCCGCGATCCGACCGTGGGCGAGGAGGACGTCAGTGATCTCATCCCGGCCGACCGAAGGATCGATGACCCGGCCGCCGGTGAGCAGGAGGGCGCGCATGTGTGATGAAAGTACCGGCCTCTGGATTGACAGCGCAAGCGTCTCCCCTCAAAGTCGGCCCAACAAAGCGGGTGTAGCTTAGTGGTAAAGCTCCAGCCTTCCAAGCTGGCTATGAGGGTTCGATTCCCTTCACCCGCTCCACTTCTCTTTCAAGCAGACGGGTGATGGGTCCAGGTCAGGGCTGAAGGGGATGCTGACCGGATCACTCGCGCAACACGGGGATCCAATGACCAAGAAGGCTCTTTTCGTTCTGTCCGGTTCTGCCATTCCAGCATCCATGCAGGCCTCGGTCCTGATTCTGGAGCCGAACCTCACGATCTCCCTGGCTACCGATTTCATCGGTTTCAATCCGGAGACCCAGACCGCCTCGGTGGGCACTTACCCGGCCGGCAATTCGTTCGGACTCTCTTACTCGTCCAGTTCGACCTCCAAGCCGACGGTCGTCGTCGCGCCGGGTTCGGTCGGAGAGATTTCTTACTACACGACGCCCATCCAGCCTCCGGGGTCCGGGACTGCCAACATGGCGGTCAACTTTTTGCCCCTGTCGGAGGTGGGGCCGGCGTCGTCCTGGTTGACGGCGGTGACAGCGGCCAATCTCGACAAGGCTGCCGTTGCCAGCCAATTCCCGGCCGGTACCCGCGGTTTTGTGGGGCTTCGCAGTGGGAAAGGGGCTGACTGGAACTACTCCTGGGCGGACGTCTCCTACAACCTGGACCTGTCCGTGACGTTGCATGGCTTCGGCTACGAGACCCA
This sequence comes from uncultured Verrucomicrobiota bacterium, assembly GCA_903842505.1. Lineage (GTDB taxonomy): Bacteria > Verrucomicrobiota > Verrucomicrobiia > Limisphaerales > UBA9464 > UBA6176. The sequence continues at coordinate 33,992 of CAIMMI010000142.1, forward strand.
GCCCAACGTGGCCATCCAGACGGTCCCGGAGACTCGCCCGGGCATCGCCGTGGCGATGATCGCTGGTTCGCTCGTGGCGTGGCGCGCGCGGCAGTTGCATCGACGCAACCGCAAGGTCGCCTCTTCCGAGCACCCCGTGGCGGCCTGACCTGCGTGCGTGTCGCGCCTGCTGGTCATTGCGTGCGATGCCCTGGAACTGCGTTTCCCGCAGGATAAGTCGGGCCCAAGTTCGGTCCCGACGCTGGATCGGTTGATCCAGGTCGGAACTTCAGGGACCTGCCTGCATCGCGGTCCTGCATTGCCTGATCCGCTCTGGGGCTGTCTTGCCTTGGGTGATCCCGAAGGGCCCTTGGTCCTCCCCGCGGTCGGGAGGCAAGGCCGGGATGGAAGCTGGCGACCTGCGCTGTCTTCGGATTGGAGGACGACTCCGCCGTGGGGCGATGCCGGTCGAGGAGATCGTCGATACCTGCTCGTCGATTGGCCCGGCACGCATCCGATCTCGCGCTGGGGTGAAAACACCCGCGGAGTTTCCGATCTCTGGTTTCGGGATCCGACCCGGATGGACGGGGTGGCGCTTCCGGATGGAGGGGCGGGTGAACTCGCGTGTCTGCGGGTGCCGTCGGGTTCGCTGGAACCCGGGATCCTGCGGTTGTTGCTGCCGGACCTGACGGAAGCCGAGTGCGTCGCTGATGTCCGCACGGCCCAACTCGAACAGGCCGTATGCCGGATGTACTCCGTTCTGAACGTTGCCGTGTGCCTTCTGGAATCCGAGCCGTGGGACGAAGCGTGGATCCGGATGCCCTTCCTGGCCGAGGTATCGAGGCTCTTCGGCGCCTGCAGCACTCTCCATGGGCTTTCCGTTGGGACTGAACTTCGGCGTCGGTACGGCAGCGTCCTGGCGAATGCCCATCGCCTGCTCGATGGGGCGATCGCCCAGTGCGTCGAGGCGGTTGGAGCGGACGTGACGATGGGGATTTTCGGCGGTTGGCGATGGAGGCCTGGCGCCGCGGGAGCCGTCGGGCCATTGGGGGGATTGGCCCAGCGCGGCCCCGAGGGATGCGTGGTGCTTTCCGGTTCGGGTATCGCGCGCGGAATGCCGCTTCCGGCGTCGGCTGCCGCCTGCATGGCCACGCTCCGGGCTGCCAGTGGACAGGGCGACGCGCCCGGGCGTGTTGGGTACATCAGCCCGCCCGATGTGGAGGAGGCGAGAGACAGTACGACGGAATCGATACGGCTGGGGGCGCTGGAGACGTTGGTGTCGGAGGGCTTGCTCGGCCCGGGCGATGCGGATGGCGTGGTCGCAGTGGAGTTCCTGGAACGGTCAACGGACTGGTTTGACGCCCAGCGACGCGCCGAGTCCGGCGACCTGGAGGAGGCGTTGCCATCGCTGTTGGAGGCGTGGCGGATTTGTCCCGAGTTTACCCTGCCGACGGTGGCGCTCGGGAACGCCCTCATTCCTCAGGCGCGTCCGGATGTCCTCGCGCGCTTTGCCGACCTGCTCCTGGACGATGGCCTTGGGTCGCCGATGCGCGCGCTTTGCGCGGCCCGATGGATGGTCGCAGCCGGGGACCCTGCGGCGGCCGAGCGGCTTCTGGCTGTCAGCGGCTTGTCCAACGAGGATCCGGCCTGCTGGAAGGTCCGGGCGGAGCTGCATCTGCACCGACGCGAGACGGCGCCGGCCTTCGCAATTTTTGGCGAATGGGTGCGGTCGCGGCCGACCGACGTCGACGGATGGGTCGGGTTGGCACGATGCTATGTTCTGGAGCATCGACTGGCCGATGCGCTGGCGGCGTTGGCTCACGCTCGGACCCGGTGCCCGGACCATGGGGGACTTCGGGAATTGGAGGCCGGGTTGCGGGAAGCGCTGGCAGGCAATGGGGAAGTGCCAGGAATGGGTTGCCAACCGGCGTCCGTGGTCGGACCGGAGGTCTTCGCCCGGGCAGAAACGGCCGGGTTTGTCCGACCCGACCTCCGGCTTCGGCACCGATTCCGTCTCCTGCCAGGCGGATGGCACGTTCCCGAGGATCGGGAAGCTCTCGCATGGCTCGAGGGAAATCCCGTGCGCCTCGCCGGATTTGCTTCATGGGAAGTTTCGCCGGAAGCCTGCCGGTTGCGATGGATGGTTCGGGCTCGTTGGCAGTCTTCGGGAATGGGGGCGGATCGGTTCCTTCGCACGGCCCTCGACGCCATTCGCGCCTCTACACCTTCGCTGCCCATCGTGGTGACGATGGACGGCAACCGTTCGCTGGACGACGCGCTGATCGGCGAAGGTTTCGAGTGCGCAGGCGCGGATCAGATGTGGGTCCTTGACGACGTCCCGACCCGCCTGGCCGAGTTCAACGCACGTCAGGAAACCATGGCGAGGGCGACGTCTGTCTCGGTGGGTTGGAGTGTGCGGGATGCGGGCCTGCAGGACATTGACTGGTTGAAGGGATTGTTTTGTCGGCCCCGGCTTCTGGGCGAGGCCCAGGCTCGCGCGACGTTGGCAAATCCGGCGGGCCGGATCGTGCTGGTGGTCGAGCGGACAGGCATGCGGCAGGGAGCCGCCCTGCTGCGTCAGCACGGGACCGAGATGGTGCTCGAGGTCGAGAACGCGGATCTGACGAGCCTCCGCGACCGCGCGGGATTCAAGTTCGCCCTGTACCGGGAGATTGGCCGACGGATCATCGACTCGGGCGCCATGCGGCTCCGCCTGACGACGAACGCGGACACGAACCGGCGAATCCCGAACTTCGTGGCGGGGATGCAGGCTCGGATGGAGGGCGAGTCGCGGGTGTTCCGGATGAAGGGGGCCTAGGGCGCGTGGAGGGCGGACGCAGGGACGGAGGTCTTGGTGGGTGGGGATGGGTGCGCCCAAGCAACCTTCATTCCTTCGCTGCGTCGCGGCTTCGCGCGAAACACCTGCAATGCCGTGAAGAGTTCGCGCGAAGTCGCGAGGACGCGAAGGAGAGGTTTGGCTTCAGGCGAGTCGAGGAGCACCCATTCCTTGCCCGGTCTTGAACGTGGGGCCGGAAGGCGTGACGCTGCTCCCTGTCCACCACCCGCACACGAATTCAACCACCCGGAATCGATTTCCATGAACCTGCCCATTCAGAACCCGCTCCGTCGGGGGATCTCGCGTCGCGACTTCGTGAGTGTGTTGGGGGCGGCGACGGCGGCGACCTGGACTGGGTGTGCGGCGGGGCGAGGCGGGAATGGGGCGGGGGGCGGAAGGCTGTTTTTCACGTCGAATGGAAAGACCTGCCTGATCCACGCGGATGGGTCGGGCTTGCGGTCGCTCGAAGTCAGCGCGCCCGGGCAGGTGACCTGGCAGCCGTGCGGGTTTCTCGCCGATGGAAGGGTCCTGCTGCTGAGCATGGAGGCCCGACGGGACGGACCGGGTCGGCCGTTTGACGAGTATTACCATCAGACCCCGACGCACGTCTGGGCCCACGATCTGGACCGGGGAACGCTGGAAGAGTTGGCGACGCGGGAGCGGGTGGCGCCGTTCCAGACTCCGCAACTGGTGCTGTCGGAGGGGCGGATCCTCATGCAGGTGATCCCGAAACGGCCGGGACACATCGTGAACATGCGGTTGGATGGCACGGACGCGCAGGAGTTCACGGGCAATGACGAAGGGTTGCCCTACGGACTCAGTCTGAGTCCGGATGGTTCCCGGGTCGCGTTCCACCTCGCGGGGCCCAAGGGATATCAGATCTGGACCAGCGACACGCGCGGGCGGAACCGGGCCCTGGTGGCAGCGCATCCGGACTACCTGTTTTTTGGCCCGACCTGGTCGCCCGATGGACGGTGGCTGACCTATCAGGCCTGTCGGTTCCGGGAGGATCCTGGGCATGACTGGGCGGACCTGTGCGTCGGGCGTCCGGAGGGTGGGGAACATCGGATGCTGACGCAGGAGGGGGCCATGTGGTTCGGGGCGACCTACGGGGGTTCCGCCCGTCGCGGGGGTGGATCCAATGTCCCGGTCTGGACGCGGGATGGGAGGATCCTGTTTCCCCGGCGGATCCCGGGGTCGCGGGTTCCGTGGGAGTATCAGGCCCAGCGTCCCGATACGGATCATTTCAATCGGGAATTCCGCCCGGAACAGGCGCGGGGAGGCGTTTCGATCTGTCGGTTCGATCCGGCAACGGGTCGGTCGGAAGATCTGACCCTTCCCACCGAAGGCCTGTGGGATTTCCGGAGCGTCGAGTCGCCGGATGGACGCTGGATCGCGTTTTGCCGGGCGGAAACGGGTGGTTCGCCGGGGCTTTGGGTGCAGTCGGCGAAAGGAGGCGAGGCGCGGTTGCTGACTCGAGGTCTGGGGGAAACCGGGGCGGATCATCCGCGGTGGTTGCCGGGGATGGCACGCCAATCTTGAACCGGCACCGGCCAAAACCCTGCTCGGGGTGCGCTCTGGTCAACGCGGGGGCATCCGTCTAGCATGCGACCCATGCAAGGGGTTCCAGCGACTGCCTCCAGCGGTCCGGCGCACGCCGCATCCGTGCTGGTTCGTACTGCCGTGGGCGAGGTTTCGTCGAACGGGGTCCTGGGTGGTTTCGATAGGGCCCGCGAACTGGGATTGTGGCGCACGATGGTCTTGGCCCGGTGGGTCGACCGGATGGAGATGGAACTGGTCAACCGGGGCGAGGCCTTCTTCCACGTGGGGGGTGCCGGCCATGAGGCCTCGGCGGTGCTCGCGTTGCATCTGGAGCCGAGGGACTGGCTGCACCTGCATTACCGGGACAAGGCCCTCATGCTCGCCCGGGGCATCCGACCGGCGGAATTCTTCCACAGCCTTCTTTGCACGGCGGCATCGCACTCGGCGGGGCGGCAGATGAGCGCGCACCTCAGCGCCCCGGAACTCCACGTGATGAGCCTCGTCGGCCCCGTGGGCAACAACGCGCTCCAGGCGGTTGGTGTGGCTCAGGAACTGGGGCGGGCGCCCGTGGAGGCGCCGTCGGGCCGCGCGGTGGTGGTCTGTGCGATGGGCGACGGCACGACCCAACAGGGGGAAGTGCTGGAGGCGATCAGCGAGGCGGTGCGGGGTTCGTTGCCGGTGCTGTTCCTGATCGAGGACAATGGTCTGGCCATTTCGACCCAGACCCGGGGACAGACCTTCTTCCAGCACGGGGACTCGTTGGCCCGGGAATTCCTGGGTGTGCCGATCGATGCCGTCGACGGGCGCGATGTTCCGGCCTGTGATCGACTCCTGGGACAGGTGGTGCGGAGGCTCCGCTCCGGGGGTGGTCCGGCAATCGTGGTGATGCGGGTGGAGCGCTTGACCCACCACACCAACGCCGACGACGAACGGGTGTACCGCACCGAGGAGGATCTGCGCCGGGTTCGTGATTCAGCCGATCCTGTGCGGCGGTTGGGCCAGCATTTGGTCGAGCATGGCGTCAGCCAGACGGAGTTGGTCCGCATCGAGAACGAGGTCGAGAAGGAAGTCCGCGCAGCGGCCGAAGAAGCCCTCGCGGCGCCCAACCCGGAAGTGAACCTCGACGCACGCGCCCCATGGACCGGGCCAGCCAGCCATCGGGGAAACACGCCCGAAGTCGCCGAACCCGTGACGATGCTCGCCGCGATGCGGTCGACCCTCCGTGACGCGCTCCGGTCGGATCCCAGGGTTACGCTGTACGGCGAGGATATCGAGGATCCCAAGGGGGATGTGTTCGGGTTGACGCGTGGGTTGACCCGCGAGTTCGCGGGGCGCGTCCGCAATTCCGCGTTGTCCGAAAGCCTGATCGTCGGGACGAGCATCGGTCGGGCTCTGGCTGGCGGACGGCCCATCGCCTTCATCCAGTTCGCCGACTTCCTTCCCCTGTGCTTCAACCAGGTGGCCTCCGAACTCGGATCGATGTGGTGGCGATCGAACGGGGGTTGGCCCTGTCCGGTCCTGATCCTGGCGCCCTGCGGCGGGTATCGTCCCGGCCTGGGCCCCTTTCATGCGCAGTCGATGGAGGCGACGTTCGCCCACATTCCCGGTCTCGATGTCCTCATGCCTTCGACGGCCGAGGATGCCGCCGGGTTGCTGCGCGGCGCGTTGGCCGGCGGACGACCGACGCTTTTCCTCTATCCCAAGGTCCTCCTGAACGACGCCTCCGTGGCAGCCAGACGCGACCTCGCGGGCGACTGCATCGCGCCCGGGGAAGCCCGGGTGGTGACGGAGGGAACCGACGTAACCCTGTTGGCTTGGGGCGCGACTGTGGCGCTCTGTCGTCGCGCAGGAGACCAGTTGGCAACGGCGGGCGTTTCGGCCGAAGTCATCGACCTGCGCAGCATCAGTCCGTGGGATCAGGCGACGGTCCTGGCGAGCGCCCGGAAGACGTCGCGGTTGGTGGTGGTCCATGAGGACGTTCAGGCAGGTGGCTTCGGGGCTGAGGTCGCGGCGACGGTGGCGGAGGCGCTCGGATCCGGCGTGACGGTTCGGCGCGTCGCCCGTGCCGATACGTATGTCCCGTGCAATTATCCGAACCAGTTGCAAGTCCTGCCGTCCGTCCGACGGATCGTCGAGACGGTCGGCGCCCTGTGCGGGATCGAGGTAACGGTCGAGACGCAGGCGCCCGTCGCGCGGGGCGGCGACTTCGTGTTGGAGGCCGTGGGTTCGAGTCCGGCGGACCAGAACGTTTCGGTGATCGAATGGAAGGTCCGGGAAGGCCAGCGCATCCAGGCGGGGGATCCACTCGCCGAATGCGAAGCGGACAAGGCGACCTTCGACCTGCGCGCCCCGGTGGGCGGGATGATCTCAGGACTCCTGGCGCCCGGCGAACGGGTGACCGTGGGAACCCCCATGGCCCGCATCGCGCGTGATGCGGCTTCGGGCGCGCCGGTCCGGCGGATTCCCGCCGAGCCTCGCCTGATCCTGAAGCGCCGGGAAGTGGCGGCGATGAACCGGGCGACGGCGTCGCGCGATGCCATCGCCCAGGCCGGTGCCGTTTCGCCCGTGGTCGGGTTGTTGGGGCTGAGCTTTGCGACGGGATCCCGCCTGGTTTCCAACGCCGAACTGATTCACCGGTTTCCCGGCCGAACGGCAGGGGACATCGTCCAGCGGACCGGCATCGAGTCGCGCTTCTATTGTGCCGAGGATGAGTCGGTGCTGGATCTGGCCGTCCGGGCATCCACGGCCGCGCTGGCGGCCGCCGGCCTGAGCCTCGTGGATCTGGATTCAATCCTGGTCAGCACCAGCACGCCCTTGTCCATCAGCCCGAGCCTTGCGTGCAGGCTTCATCACGCTCTTTCCCAGTCGGGGCCAACCAAGGACCTGCCGGCACACGATCTCCTCGCGGCATGCAGCGGATGGCTCTACGCCCTGCAGTCGGCGTTCGACACCTGTCGCTTGCGGCCGGGTTCCCGCATCCTGGTGGTTACGGCCGAGGCGATGTCGCGTTTCCTCAACCCCGAGGACTTCGACACCGCGATCGTCTTCGGCGATGCGGCTTCTGCAGTGATCGTCCAGGGAGGCGATGCGGCGGCGGCGTGTCCGATCCGCCTGCATCGGCCCCTGCTCAGCGCGCGGGGTGAGGATGGATCGATCCTGAACGTGGGACGGATGACGGGATCGAACTGCGCGCCGGTGGAGATGCATGGGGTGCGGGTCTTCCCGCTCGCCGTGCGCCAGATGAACGCGATGCTTCAGGAAGCCTGCGCGGAGGCGGATCTGGGAATCCAGGACCTCGACTGGATCGTCCCCCACCAGGCCAACGGCCGGATCATCGCAGCGGCCCAGCAACGCTCGGGACTTCCCGCGGACCGGGTCATCAGCAACGTGGCGCGCTACGGCAATACCTCGTCGTCCAGCATCCCGATCGCCCTGGCCGAGATGCTCGCGGACGGACGCCACGGTCGGGTCGGTCTCGCCGCGTTCGGGGGCGGGTTCACTTTCGGAGCTGCCGTCGCGGAGATGGGGTGAGCCTCACGGGGGATGGGGACGAAGTTTTCAGTTCCAAACTTGAATCTTGAAACCAGGGACTCCTCCGGGGTTCGAGGAAGAGGGCGGTGGCCGGGGGGATCGGCGAAAGGAGGATCGAATCGGCCTCCGCGAACACTTCGACGGGTTGAGCCGGGGCGAGGAGATTTGACCAGGACGAGCGGCTGGGTGGGTGACCGAGCATGGGGCGGATGCCGTCGGGAAGACGGATGCGGATGGGGGTGCTGGCGTGGCAACCGTGGAGGTTGACGACGGCCAGGATGGTGGCGCCGGAGATTGGGTCGTGACGGATCCAGGCGTAGATCCAATGTCCGCTGGCGGGGTCGCCCGGGGTCCGGCCGAAGTCCGGGTTGTTGATGTTGGATGGGTTGAGCGGATGGAAGTTTCCGGATCTGAGGGCAGGGTGATCCAGCGCCGAGAGGAGTCGTTGGTAGCCCTTGCGAAGCCGGCGTTGTTCGGCATCCAATTGGCCGCCGTCAAACCGGTGACCGTTCACCCAGCGTGCGACCTGCGGCATCGAGCCGTAATCGAAGAGGCTCGTGCGGCCTGAACCCCCGCCGAAGCCCTCGGGATGTTCCGCCGGTTCAGCCACCTCTTGACCGCCGTAAACGAGGACGGGACCCGCGCCCGTCCCGAACTGGACGGCGGCGGAGGCGAGTCCGATCCGCGCGCCGTGTCCACCCCAGCCGCCGTGGTGGGCGATGCGGACCTCATCGTGATTCTCCACGTAGCGGAGTGAATGCTGGAAGGCGGTCGGGTCGGAGAAGGAAGGGGTGAGGTCGTTGGCCCACTTGGGACCGTCCTGGATGTCCTTGAGGATCCGGTAGGCGGCGTGGTCGTAGACGGCGTCGAAACCTGCGGAGACCAGCGCTTCGAGCGTGCTGCCATCGCACACCTTGCTCGGGTCGTCGTCGTAGGCTTCGGCCACGAAGCAGGCGCCGGGGCGGCGTGTGCGGGCGCGGGAGACGGCCCAGGACCAGAATTCCGTCGGGATCCAATGCGCCATGTCGCAGCGGAATCCGTCGACGCCGAAGTCCTGCCAATGCGCCAGCACGGCGTCCATGCGCAGCCAGGTGTCGGGAACCGGATGGGTGGGATCCAAAGGCGTGGGGAAGTGCCGGGGTGCCTGCTGACCGAGGGTGAAGTCGAGACCGTAATTGAGCTTCACGGTCTCGTACCAGTCGTGGATGGAGGGCCTCGGCGAGGTGACGTTGTTGCCGGTCACACGGGCCTGGACCGACTCAGGGGCGAAGCTTCCGTCGCATCCACCGAGGACCTGGCAGGTGGAGCTGACTGCGACTCCGTCGCGGACGGTAGGGAGTTGGAGGGGACCCTGGCCGGGCAGATGGAAGAAGTGGTTCGAAGGGCTGAAGAAGCGGGTGATGTCGTCAGAAAGGCCGAGGTCGAGATCGGGTCGAACCACGCTTCGGTGCGAGCGGGCAACGTGGTTGGGAACGAAGTCGATGAGGACCCGGAGCCCGGCCGCGTGGATCCGTTCGACAAGTTCGCGGAACTCCTCGCGGCGGCGGGCGGGATCCGTGGCGTAGTCCGGACAAACGTCGAAGACGTCGCGGATGGCGTAGGGCGAGCCGGCGATTCCCTTGAGGAGATCGGGGTCATCGGCGGGCAGGCCGATATGGGAATGGTCAGTGCCGGTGGCCTGGCGTGGGACGCCGAGCAGCCAGAGGTGAGTGATGCCGAGGTTGCGCAGGGCCTGCAGGGCGAGCGGGGTCAGATCCTTGAAATGGCCCACGCCGTTTTCGGCGAGGGTGCCGTTTGGACGACGGGTTTCGCAAAGGTTGGTGAACTGGCGAAGATGCAGGAGATAGATGCGCGGACGCACCGGAGCATCGTGGGGGGAGTCGGCGGGCAACGGAAGCCCGGAGGACGCCTAGAGCCGGTGCTAGGTCGGGAGGGACTGTCGATCGGGCGATCGCCGGGGAAGACCCCATTTGAGCTGCGAGGCGAGAGACTAGGTTGAGAAGACCTGACGGGACTCGACAGTGAAACAACAACCTTCGCCAGTGGGTCCGACCGAAGCCACCGCAGGTGCGGTCCAGGAATTCAGATGATGGTGATCTGCACGCTGCTCTCGATGATGCCCGCGCTGATGGCGTAGCGGGTGACGCCGGCGGTATCATGCAGGTCGAGTTTGCGCATGAGGTGTTCGCGGTGCTTCTCGACCGTCTTGATGCCGATGCCAAGATCGGAGGCGATTTCCTTGTTGGCCTTGCCCTCGGCGATCAGTTGCAGCGTCTCCATTTCGCGCGAGGTGAGATGGGCCGCCTTGCGGGCGGAGCCCCCCGTTCGGGGTCCCGTTTGCGGGTCCAGCTTTTGGCGACGGCGGGAGATCGAAGGGCTGAAGAAAGTCCGGCCTTGATCGACTTCGCGGATGGCTCGGCACACATCGCTGGCCGAGGTCTGCTTGAGCAGGAAGCCCGCGGCGCCCGATTCCGTGGCGTTCTCCACGTAGGCATCGTCGCTGTGGGCGGAGAGGATGAGCACGCGGCGGGAGGGAGAGGCGCGAAGGATCTGGCGGGTGGCCTCGAGACCGTTGAGGAGAGGCATGGCGATGTCCATGAGGACAACCGAGGGCTGCAGCGAGGCCGCCAACTCGACGGCCTGGCGACCATCCTGAGCCTCGCCCACGACCTGGAAATCGCCCTCCAGTTCGAGGATGCGACGAAAACCTTCGCGGACGATGGCGTGGTCGTCGGCGATCAGGACGGTGATGCGGGGGGCAAACGTTCGGTTATCGGTTTTCATGGCTTTGGAGTCTTGGTGGGAACTGGAGGAGGAAGGGGGATATGAGCTGAGATGGTCGTACCCACGCCCGGTTTGGAATCGATGTCCAATCGGCCGCCGACCATCTCCAAGCGCTCGCGCATTCCGATCAGGCCGAGGCGTCCGCCATGGGTGGCCTGAAGCATCTTGTTGACCCGGAAAGCCCGGCCATCGTCGGTCACCTGAAGGCTGACTCCGTCGTTCTCGGACCGGAGGACCACATCGACGCCCGTGGCTCCGGCGTGCCGTGCCACATTGGTCAAGGCTTCCTGGGCCACTCGGAAAAGAACGGTCCGATGGGAAACACTGAGGAGATCCACCTCCTTGCAGGCGGTCAGGCGGGTGCGGAGGCCGGTGCGGGAGGCGAAGCTCTTCATGTACGTAAGAAGTGCGGGAACCAGGCCGAGGTCATCGAGTACGGAGGGGCGCAGTTCGCGTGCGAACTGGTGGACCGTCTCCACGGAACGCGCGACCAGCTCCTGAGTGGAAACGATGCTGCGTTGCAGTTCTTCGGGCCCGAGGCCGACCTGCGTTCCCAGGTTGCCCAACCGGAGACTGATCCCCGTGAGCATCTGGGCGATGACGTCATGCAGTTCCAGACTGATCAGGCGACGCTCCTCCTCCTGCGCCCGGAGCACCGAACGGGATAGATGCCGGAGTTGCAACTGCATCGCCTTGGCATCAGCGAGGAGCCGATCCTGCAGTTCGCGACTCTGATTGAGGGAGAATTCGACGGATTTTCGGCGGGTGACCTCGGCGGCCAGCTTGGTGTTGGCGGCGGCCAGAACCGCCACCCGTCGGCCGGCGGCCTCCAATCGATTCCGCTCGGTGACATCGCTGAAGAAGCAGACCACACCCGGCTCGCCATCCGGAAGGGGCACGCGCTGGATCTGCCACTCGTAGGACTCCCGCTCGCCGGAATCCTGTCGCGTCCCCGTGAACTGCGACGATTGGTAGAACTCGCCAGTCCGGAGCGTCTTTCGAAAACGGGCAGCCAATTGCTCGGCGATCCGCGGCGGCCACACGGCACGGAGGACTTCGCCGAAATCACGACCAAGGAGCGGGTTCACGTTGCTGAACGCAGCGCAGGCGGGCGGATTGGCCTGCACCAACTGGAAGCGGGAGTTCACCACGTACATTCCCAGGGGAGCTTCCTCGACGAGTGAGGACAACAACGCCTGATTGCGATGGAGGATCTCCTCGGCCTCCTTGCGCTGGGTAATGTCGCGGATGTTGCACTGGATGACCGGGCGTCCTCCTTCCTGATAGATGTTCGCGACGACCTCCACCTCTTGATGTCGCCCATCCCGGTTGGCGAGCGGCAGGTCATCGTATCGGACCGCATGCTTGCGCTGGAGCTTCCTGAACATCTCCTGGCTCGCGGCCTCGTCCTGCAGCAGTCCGATCTCGTACAACTCCTTCCCGATCAGTTCCGCGCGGGGATATCCCAGCAAGCGCGTCATGAAGGGATTGGCGTCGGTGATCTTTCGGGTGACCGGATCCAGAAGGAGGACTCCGTCGTGCGCGGCCTCGAACAGTCGGCGATACCGGGTTTCCGAGGCTCGCAACTGGGCGTCCGACCGATGGTTTTCCGTGAGGTCCGTTACCGCCAACCACGAGCGGTTCGGGGTGCCACCGGCGGCGGGTTGGAGGACGCCGTGCAACCCCACCCACCGGACAGGGCCGTCCTCCGAGACCAGCGCCGCTTCGCAGAATTCCCGCGGGGATCCGGCAAAGACCCGTTCCAGGAAACCCCGGACGGCAGCCCGGTTGGCCGGCGCGAGAAGCGGCAACAGACTGCGCCTCTGAAGGCGGGAACGTTCCAGACCGAAGAGTGCTGTACTCATCCGGTTCGCCGAAAGGATCGATCCCTTCTCGTTCACGGACAGGAATCCAACCGGCGCGAATTCGTAGAGGTCCACGGCGCTCGGCAGCGAAGGAGACTGCTTGCCGGTGGCGACGCTGAGACCCGTTTCCGTGGGTTTGGGCAGGGGTTGCTCGGTGATCGGTGTGGTTTGGTGGATTGCCAGTGCCGTCCCCGCCTCCGGGACCTTCTCCAGTTCGCCTCGGGACTGGACCTTGCGTCGGACCCGCTCAGGCGGCCGATCGTCTGTGGTGGCAGGAAGCGGTTCCCCCCCTTTGGCGGGCCTTCGGGCGCTGGCGGCTGGGCGTTTCATCTCCAGCGAGGCTAGCGGTTCGACGGTGCCCGCCTGCCGAGGGTTCGGACTGGTATGCGCCGGGAGGGGGTGGCCTCCCTGGGTTGTTGGGCCCGCAGGTTCATGGGTTGACTATCCAGATTTCTGAGTTTCCCGACAATGGGGATAATACCTTAGTATAGTTATTTCTTGCGCCCGGCTGGATGACCGGGGAAGTGGGGCGGTGAAAACGGCGATCGACGCAACAGGGGTCAAACAAGGACCGAACAAGGGCCAGACAACGGTCGAGCGGGGACCGGAGAGGGGACCGGAGCGGGGACGGGAAGCTGGGAAATCCAGAAGGCGGGAAACCGAACGGAGCGTTTCAGCAGAAGGTGCTGAAGGTTGGCTCCAGAGGTAGGACTTGAACCTACAACCACACGGTTAACAGCCGCGTGCTCTACCATTGAGCTACTCTGGATCCGTAACGGGGGCGCAAAGTAGCGATGCCCCTTCGGATTGGTCAACGGGTTTTCCCGAGAAAGTAGAAATTTTTCTCAGGCACGCATCCGGGCGGGGGTGGACTTGAAATGGAAGGGTGTCAGTCCCGACTCGCTGTTCGCTGGGTCGAGGATGGATGCGAGCGTTTCTGGAGGGCTTCTTGCGCCGTGCTGTCCGCTTCTGCAGGGTGCGAATCACAGCAATCCATGAACACGAGACGAAGTTGGACAAATCCAGTCGGGAAGGGGATGCAGCGACGGGGGACGGCTGTGTTCCTGATCCTCGCAGCGGTCTGGATGACCCTGAGGACGGCGGCGGCACCGCTGGATCCCCCGCGCCTGCGACCTGGCCTGGGAATCCTATTGAGCGGCGATGGCGCCACGAATCGTGTCCACACGCTGGAAAGTTCGCCGGACCTGCGGCAATGGCGTCCCGCGGCGGTGCTTCACCACGCCGGATGGGAGTTCACGGACGTGATGCAGGAGAACCCGGAGCGGTCCGGCTTCTTCCGGCTCCAGTCGAGGGCGATCGGACCGAACGATGACGGTCGGAATCACGTTCGGGTTCCAATGGACCCTTTTGCCAACGAGGATCCGGACTTGTTCTCCGGGGCGCCTGCGGTTCGGTGGATCAAGTTCGCGGTCGATCTCAATGAACCGGGGCGGATCTGGTTTCAGGACAGCCGGCGTTACGCGTTTCACTACGACTGGGCCCGGCTACGACTGGCTCCATTCCTCGGACTTACCCGGCAACAGTTCGACGCGGTGACGCTGCGGCGTCCCGGTCGGCGTGGAATCCTGGGCGCGGTATTGATCCCCGGGGACTCCCGTGTCCCCGAGTTTGGCGTGCAGTTGGTGGGGCAGGACGAGTTTACGCGTGAGGAGGTGGCCGAGGTGATGCGACGGGTGATTGCGTCGGTGCAAGCCCAGGAGGGAAGCCGGGGCTTCTACGTTCCCACCCAGGAGCAGTCCGCGATGGCCCAGCGCGAACAGACCTGGCTGGAAGGGCAGGGAATCCGGGTGACCGGCGCGGATCGGTGGCTGAGTGGGGACGCTGTCTACAGTGCAGGCTGGGCCTTTGGCCGGCTCGTTTACGTGCCGTCGGCCCGGATTGCTGCGGCGTATGCATCGGGTGACCTGCGTCCGAAAGACATCCTCCTGACGGACGTGGTTCCGGCGGAAGTCCCGTTCGTCGCTGGGATCCTCACGCTCACTCCAGCGACGCCGAACTCCCACGTGGCGATCCTTGCGAGGACCTATGGGGTGCCGTTCGGATGGTCAGCGGATGAAGCGCTGCGGCAGGCGATCGTGTCGTGGAATGGGCACGAGGTGATCGTCCGGATGGACGAGGGGCGGGGGTCGGTCTCGGTGCTGGATGCAACGGGTCAGTTCGATGCGGGGTTAAGGGCCGAGTTGGAGAGGCGGAAGACGGTCAAGCCCCTCCAACTGACTCCGAAGGTCCGGTTGGGGGCGTATTGGACCAACACGACCCATCTCAAGCCCGCCGACGTGCGATTCGTCGGCGGGAAGGCTTCGAACTACGGATTGCTCCGGCGGATCTTGCCGACGAACTCCCAGCCGGCCATCGGGATCACCTTCGACCTGTGGGACGACTTCATGCAGCAATCGGTCCCGGGCGGCCGAACGCTCCGGGAGGAGATCTCCGCGCGGTTGGGATTGGTGACGTACCCCCCACCGGATGTAGCCGCCGTCACAGCCCAATTGGCATCGGTGCGGGATCTGATCCGGCGCACGGCCCGGTTCAGCCCGACGCAGCAGACCGCGATCATCGGGTTGTTGCAGGACTCCGGATTGCCCGTCGGGCGGAAACTTCGGTTCCGGAGTTCGACGAATGTCGAAGACAACGAGCAGTTCACCGGGGCAGGGCTCTACGACAGCTACAGCGGATGCCTGACGGATGACCTCGATGGGGATTCCGCGGGGCCCTCGGCGTGCGACCCGGCTGAGCCCGAGGAGCGCGGGGTTTTCCGAGCCATCCAACGGGTCTACGCGAGCTTCTATAATGACAACGCCTTCCTGGAACGTCGCCGCCTCGGCGTGGACGAATCGATCGTCGGAATGGCCATCCTCGTGCACGAATCGTTTCCGGATGAGGACGAGATGGCCAATGGCGTGACGACGTTGGACTGGGAAGCGGGCTTCGGTGGGGCACCTTCGACTTCCTGGCGCATGGTGACGCAGGTGGGGGCGGAGTCGGTGACCAATCCCGAGAGCACCGCGCGTCCGGAGGTCGTGGAGGGCTACCGCTACGGGAAAGACTATTCGGTGGCACTCCGGGAGTCCTCGGCCCGGGTGCCGCTGGGCGCCTCCGTCCTGACATGGGATTCGGAGTACCTCAGCTTCGGACGATTGTTCAACCGCGTGGCCGATGCCTATGCCCCATTGGCGGCCGGTCGGACCTCGTACAGTCTGGATTTCGAGTTCAAGAAGTCGGCCTCGAGGGGTTGGCAGATCAAGCAGGTGAGACCGCTACCGAAGCCTGCCACGTCCGGGACAGTCACTCCCGTGATGGTCGACCAAGTCGTCGATCTGTGCGTGTTGCAGGGCGAGTTTGGGGAAGTTTTCGGGATGCACCGCCTGAAGTCCAAGTGGCAGGTCTCCCTGAAGCCGGGATTGCTCACCGCCCCGAACCTCCAGGCGAGTATCGTGCGGTCTGCGACGGTGACCCTGAGCACCTCGGGCGGGGCCGTGACCTGGAGCAACGGACCTGCGCAGTGGCCTGGACAGGGATTCCGGCGGACGGCCGAGGGGACGCTGGACTGGCTCGAAACCGGAACCGGCGCCACGCGTCGTCGGATCGTGCTCGATACCGTCGTACCCACGTCCCTTTCCGCCGCTTCGATACCCATCCTGACGCCGGCGGATCTGAACTATCGCCTGCAGGCGGAGTACGGCACCCCGCAGGTTTCGATCGACTGGACCGGGCCCACGACGACGACACTGGACCACGCGCAATTGGGACCCTGTGTTCCCGTGACGGCGTCGAGCCTCCCGCAGGAACGCCAAATCACGGTGGGCGGAAACATCCGGATCGTGACCCGGTTCTACTGGCCGGAGCCGCCCAAGGGCCCCTCGGCGGGATACACGGCGCCGTGCATCGGCTGGATCGGGACGACGATCACGGGGCTGACCACAGTCCCCGTCGAACTCCGAGCCGATGCCGCCCAGACGTACCATCCGTTCCACCACAATTTCTCGGAGGAATTCCTCTTCGAACCGGGGCTGGAGCCGGCGCTGAGCACGGCCCAGCGCGAGGAACTGATGGCGAAGAACATCCGGCTGTTGCATGTCGACTGGGATCAGCAGACAGGGAGCCTTCGGGTGGTGGGACTGGACGGAAAAATGCGGACGGGGCCGTGACGGCGGGGAACGGACGGGAGGCTGCGGACAGCGTCCGGACGTCCGCTGCTACGATGGGAGGTCAGGTTCTCAGGGGGCTCGGCCGAGGACGGCATCGATGGGGGGCGCGGACCTGGGTGAGACCTTCTGGAAATCCTGACCGACGAAGGCGGCGACGGTGGAGGCGATCTGGGCCTGGAGGACGAGCGGTGTGTTGGTGCGTTCGCCCAGGGCAGGGGTGTCGGGACCCATCACGGCGAACCACATGTAGGCCGAATCGGCGATTTCGCGTCCATGGCTCTTCCAGGCAATGGGGGCTGGCCCGCGGCCGTGGTCGACGGTGATGACGAAGGTCGTCTTGTTGCGGTACTGCGGGATGGACTGGCAGAGATCCCAGAGGCCGGCGACGGAGCGGTCGAATTCGACTGCGGCGCGAAGGTAACGTTCGTAGGCGCCCTCGTGGGCCCAGTCGTCGGTCTCGCCGTAGGACACGTACAAGGCGCGAGGCTTCATCTCCTGGATGACATGGCGGCCGGCGTAGGTAACGAAGGTGTCGAGGAGGACGCCATCCCAGACGGTACGGCCATGCTCGACCATCTCGTTGAGGGCCGCAGGCACCTTCATGCGGACGGTGCCGGGCGGCACGTCAAACCCGGACCAGATCGGGATGCGGGATCGGGGTCCATTGAGGATCCAGGGGAGGACGTCCCAGTTCACCGCGGCGGCGACGCGCCCACGGAAGCGGGGTTGGGTATTGAGCCACTCGAAGACGTTGGTGTTCGAGTTGAGGTTCTTGTCGTTGCTGTTGATCGCGGGGTCGGGGATGCCGGTGAGGAACTCGTTGTATCCGGGGTAGGAGAAATGGTGACCGTTGGCGACGCGGACGGAGGAGCCCTTGTCCCGATTGCCCCAGACCTGACCCTGCTTGGCGAGGGTGCCCCAGATGAAGGGGAAGAGGGCCTCACGGCGGGCTTCGGGAGTCTCGCGCCAGAACCGTTTCCGGATGGCGTTCGTGTTCGAGATGTTGCCGTAGACCTTGCTGATCATCGGCTCGTCCGCGCCCTGGAAGATCTCGTTCCAGCGGAGGCCATCGGTCGTGATCAGGACGACGTTCTCGGTCTTGAGCCGTGGAGCCTTGGCTGGCTCGGCGTGGGAAATGGCGGCCAGGCCAACGGAGGCCAGGAGACCGGAGAGAAGAGAGAATGCCCGCAAACGCATCATGGGCTTCATGGAAACGCCGGTCCCTCGGTTCGGCTAGGAAAAGTCCGGTGACAAATGGGGGATGTGGCGGCGGCCCCAACGGGGCAAACGGTGAAAGCCCGGGGTGAAACCCCGGGGACCGCGTGGAAGCGACAAAGAGCCCCGGACGGGGCGGCAGAGGGGTGGGATGGGGATTGGCTCACGCGGAGCCGCGGAGGGGGACGGTTTCCCGCAGAGGCGCAGAGGCGCTGGGAAGACGGAACGTGGTTCCCGTCGCTGCCGTTGTTGTAAACCCAGCCGAGATCCCTTCGCGCCCTCGCGGCTTCGCGCGAACCTCCCTTCGATTCCTGGGAAAGCTCGCACGAAGCCGCGAAGTCGCGAAGGAGTTGGACGGGGTGGCAACGTCCTCGTTGCCGTGCCTCGTTTCCGCTTCGCGCGCCTCAGTCCATTTTACCCCATTCCTATAACTTCCTCTTGCATCGTACCCCCCCCCTCTGGTTCAAGATGGTCCTAGATATCCGGCCGGCTCTATACGTTCCGCACTTGGGGGTGAAGGGAGTCGGGGTGATGTCAGAGCGCCCAGCAATCATGAAGACTCCTGCCCTTTTCGTTCGTAGCAGACGAGGTAACGAGGCTGATGAATTTAGGGCTGGATTCAGCCTCCTGACGTCGTCTGCTACGCTCTGGGTCTTGGCTGGAGCGACGGGTAGCAGACGAGGTCACGAGGCTGGTCCAGATGATAGTCCTATGTCCCAAACCCACGATTCCCGGCGTCGCCTCGCTTGGACGCCCCATCGCTTCGTCCCGACTGTTATTGCCGCTGCCATTCTCTCCATGGCCTGCCTCGCCCAGGAGGTACGGCAGGCGCCCGATTCGGGTGCTCCCACCCAGGTCACCGTCACCGCCCGCGCAGCCAACCATCGGATCCTCGAGACCGTCACCACCGAGCTCGCTGAAGACGGTTCCACGCGCTCCCGCACCAACTCCATCGTCGAGCTCGCCACGGGGCTGCACTACGTCGATGAGGCCGGAAAATGGGCCGAAAGCGTCGAATCCTTCGAACTCGTCCCCGGGGCCGCCCGCGCGTGGAAGGCGCAGCATCGGGTGACGCTGGCTCATAACCCGAACACCCCCGCCGCAGTCCAGCATCGCCTCCCGGATGGGCGTCTGCTCTCCAGTCATGTCCACGGCGTGGGATGGTATGACACGGCCACGGGCGAATCCGTCCTTCTGGCCGAGGTCACAGATTCCAAGGGCCTCCTCGTCGAGGACAACGTCATCGTCTATCCGGACGCCCTGCGCGGGGAGATCACCGCCGAACTGAGATATACCTTCACCAGGTCCTCCTTCGAACAGGACATCATCCTTCGCGACGCCCCGCCGCCGCCGGAAACCTATGGATTGTCGTCCAAGACCTCTCGGCTCGAAGTATGGACCGAATTCGATGAACCGCTCGAACCCGTGGTTCGCGATGAGAAGTCGGATCCGACCGCATCCGCCCAGCCGCGCAAGGATGTGGAACTGGACTTCGGTTCCATGCGCATCGGGACGGGCCGCTACTTCCGCTGGGGATCCGAGGACGAATCGCTGGGCCTGATGGTGAAGGAATGGATCCGGGAGCAGGATGGACGCAGGTTCCTCGTCGAGGCGGTTGAGTACGGGCCGATTGCCGAATCATTGAAGGCCTTGCCGCCTCCGTCGGGAGGTGGAGCGGATGCTTCGAAGATCCGACGTGGCCGACGCGAGGGAATGCTCGCCGGCCTGCGGAAGGTGCGGCCGATCCGGCCGTCGGAGGGTGTCATGCAGCGTCTCGATCGGACGCGCGACACGGCGCTGGTGGAACGGTTGCAGCGCCCGGGTCTGGTTCTGGACTACGTCTCCCTCACCACCGGCACGGCGAATCACGTTTTCAAGAGCGACGTGATGTACTGGGTCACCGGCAACGTGATCCTGACGGGCACGACGACGTTTGAGCCAGGAGCGGTCATCAAGTTCAGCACGGCGACCACAGCCCAGGTGGATGTGCAGGGGTCGGTGGCGTGGCTCGCCAGCCCCTTGCTTCCGGTGACCCTCACCGCCCGGGACGACTCCGGCTTCGGCGAAACGGCCCCGGGTCAGACGACCCCGTTGGTGCAGGCGGGCTATGCCGGATCAGGCCTGCGCTTCAACGGGCCCACGACCACGGTCTTGAACGGCTTGCGGGTCCGCAATCTGCGGCGCGGCCTGGAGTACGTCAGCGGCAGCGGCCACGTGGTTCGGCACGCGCAGTTTGTGGATGTAGGCGAGGCAATCCGCCTGACCTCGGGCACGACGGTCAACGTGCGCAACGCGTTGGTGGTGCGGGCATCGACCGGTGTGTTCGGCGGAACCGGAGCTTCCACCGCCGTGGTCGAACACCTGACGGTCAATGGGGCCGATCGCCTTGCGGTGTCGGGCGTGTTCACTTCGGCCGGCGCCTTGACCCTGCGTAACTGTCTGATCAACGCCCTGACGAACACCCCGCCGTTGTATACCGGTGGTTCGGACAACGTGGTGTCCACTGCCAACACTGTGACCTTCGCTTCCCAGCGTGGTGGTGCCCATTACCTCCCCGCGGGCAGCGCCCACTTGGATGCGGGCACGGCGACGGTCGATTCCACCCTGACGACCGAACTCCGCGAGATGACGACGGAGCCGCCGCGCGAGTTGGTCGGCGAGATCGCGTTCAACACCACCCTCCGCCCAATCGCCGCCGTCGACACGGGCATCCTGGACCGCGGCTACCACTACCCGCGCATCGACTACGCCGCGAGCGGCGTGAACCTAACCAACGCAGTGCTGACGCTCACCAACGGCGTGCGCCTGGCGACGTATGGCAGCGTGGGGATCAACCTGCGTTCCGGTGCCGTGGTGCGAAGTGGCGGCAGTCCCAACCGGATGAACTGGCTGAC
>CAIMMI010000143.1 GCA_903842505.1 uncultured Verrucomicrobiota bacterium
CCCTGACTATCCTGAACGATCTGATTTGTCTGCGTGGACTCGAACAGCTGGGCATTCAAGCCACCAACAATGCCCATCGCCAACAATGATGCGGAACCAAATAGATGTTTCATGACAGTCAGATCAGGGTTGATAGGTCTGATGCAAGAGGAGGATTGAACGTTCAGCCCCATTCTTTTTCCCTTGGACGAGCAAACGCCGCGAACTAGTTGAGTCAATGACGGCAGACAACTTCCATGTCCCGCCTGTGCCAACGCCCATGACGGCAAACCCGTCATCCAGTCGAACACTGTAACCATTCTCCCTCGGCCACCACGATGCGCTGGTTTCAGCGACGCCGTCGGACTGCTCCCAGCCAAAGAACTCTCCAGAACCATCCGCCGGAGTCATTGCCAGCCAAGAGGCATGACGAACACCCGTACCACTGTCTACGAACCCAAAGACTCCGGCCCCATTTGCATTCCAAACTCCACTTGAACTAGTCCGAGCCGTCCATTTGACGGGCAGAACTTGATAATCCCAAAGTCCGCCAAACTTTGTAGCCTCCCCCACCGCTACCCCGCTGGCAGTCGATGTACCCGGTCCAATCGCTCTGGCCACTGTCGGAATGTCGGGATCATCGTAGCCGGTCTGTGAAGGTGGAGGCAGCAGGTCCTGTGCAGCAATGGCCTGGCCGCCAGGACGGGTCCTGAATGCACGGAACGTCGGAGCACCATTCACATCGGGCAACATCCGTTCACCGACGAACTCACCCTGGTCGTTGACCGCCAGGGCCTGCCCCTCCGTGTCACTGGCAAAGTCCTCTGCCCCCAGGTCAATGAACGTAGCCCCATTCCAACCCACCGGACGCTTCTCGATGTAAGAGACTCCATCCACGCGCCACGCCCAGGCATATCCACCCACATAGGTCTTGTTTGGGCTGATACAGAGGCCTTTGTTCTTGGTCACGTACCAACCTTCGTTCTGGCTTGAGCTCGGCACGCCGAGATACCACCAGCTGTTCTGGTCCGCCTTGATCGCGCGGGTCCCACCGTCCGTCTCACCCTTGTACCCGGACATCCCAAACCATTCACCGGAATAATTGCCGATCCCGGTCATCACCGGCGCCAACGGAGGCGTCAGGGTGGTGTCGACCAACGCAGTAGGATTGCTCCAGGTCGACTTCCAACTACCACCCACAAAGCCGTACACGGGAGCCCCGGAACTGTTGGTCCGCATCACATAGGCGTCCCCGGCAATTCTGGGATCCGGGTTGTTGGATCCATCGACGTCATCATTGATCCCGGCGGCTCGGGTGACACCCGAATACGGATCGGCACTGTGGGTGAGCTCCACCAACGTCCACTCCGGCCCATCATAGATATAGACCTGGGCCTGACTGCGCGCAGCAAGGGCGTAACCAGTCCCACTCAGAAGCCGAAAGCGGATGACTTCCTTCTCGATGGTGTTGTCCGTCACTGGAGTCACGCTCAGCACAGCCGTGGTGGAACCGGCGGCAAATCTCACCGTGTGAGGCCCGACCGGATTTCCTCCCAACGTCCGCGTTGTCGGCGAGACCGCTGTCAGGCCGTAATCGGTGGTCAAGGTGGCATTCCGCCCTCCGGAGGGCTGGGGGAGTTCGAAGGAGACATCCAACGCCGGATAGGTGGAAGAGTTGACCACAGCGGGTCCCGACCGCCGAAGGACGAACTGCGCGCTCTGGACGCTGCCTTCCCGCCGATCCGCGGCGACATCGGGCGTGGCAACCACATCAACCACAGTGCCAATTGGGAATGCCCCTTTCGCCCACGCGACCTGATATGGATCAAAACTGCCGGAGGCACCCGGACGAGGATCGTAGAAGGCGGTCAGTATCACCTCTCCGTGCACTACACCTGACGTGGAAATGGTGATCGTTCCCAGGCCCGTCGAATCTGTCGTCGCCGAGCCGGTGGCATTGATTGCCCCCGACGCCTTGAGCCAGACCACCTGACCTGTCGAAGGTACCGTGGTGCCACCTCCCGAGAGGGGAGTCTGGTGCAACACCAACCGCACGGGCACCGAGAGTCCTCCGGAACCCACGCTCGGCACCCCCATGGCAACCTCCCGGGTTCCGGCGAGTGCTGGATCGTCAAAGGAATTGGTAGCGTAGGTTGTGGAACTCAACCGATGCACATAGGAGCGCGTGAGGGTCGTCCAGACAGGCAGCACCCTTTCAACCCGTCCGAAGGGTACAAAACCGCCGACCGTGGACGACAACACAGGCCGGTTGGTCGTCATCCCCGGGAACGTGGAGGAATCGAACGAGGAGTACGTCCCATCAGCGAGGGATTGAAGCGACGTGAAGTCCCAAGCGTTCGAAGAAACCTTGTTGCCCGTGAACCCATAGTTGGCGCCACTCAGGTACGTGTACGCCCGACCGCTGCAGGACGCCGAAGTACTGGGAGACTTGTAGAAGGGGCGATAGACCCCGTTGGTCGACCCAGGATCCGTCTCATCAAAGCGCGATGCAGGAATCGTCGTGAATCGGTTCCGATCAAACCGGACGTTGTCCACCGTCCCGATGACGGCTCCGGAGAACAGGTTGTTGGTCTCGGGCCGACCCAGAACGAGCGAGGGATCCGTGAAACTCCCCGTCGAATTCCAGCAATGCGACCGGTAAACGGGGTAAGCCGCCTTGGGACCCAGGCGTACCGTGTTTCCGCTGATGTCGAAGCCGGTCATCTGGCCCGCTGGCGTGTTGTCAACCCTGGCCCACCACCAGGTTCCGAGCCCCACGGAATTGGTGATGTCCGTGTATCGAACGGCCCCCGTGTCGGCGTTGTAGCCGAGGCTCGCGTTGACGATGACGTTGTCCGTCCAGGTTGCCCGACCGGAGTTCCCCGCGCTCCCGGTCGCGATGACGAACGCGCCGTCGGTACCCGACCGAAACTGCGATTGCTGGACGGTGATGAAACGGCGTGTGGTATCCGATGAGGCCC
>CAIMMI010000144.1 GCA_903842505.1 uncultured Verrucomicrobiota bacterium
ATCAGCCAGTGCGTGAACGTACCGCTGGTGACGGTGACGGGAACGTTGGCGAAGGCGTTGTTTCGGTAGGGCGGGGAGTTGCCAGTTTGAAGATTCAAGTTTGAAGCCATGGGAAGGGCTTGAAACTTGAAACTGAAAACTTGGGACTCCCTTGTAGCCCTCACCCGGCGCGGCCTGTGAATCGCCGCGTGGGGGCACGCAGCCTACAAGGAGTTGGAAGTTTGAAGGTTCCAGTTTGAAGCCGTGGGAGGGCTTGAATCTTGAAACTGAAAACCTGGGACTCCCTTGTAGCCCTCACCCGGCGCAGCCTGTGAATCGCCGCGTGGGGGCACGCAGCCTACAAAGAGTTGGAAGTTTGAAGGTTCAAGTTTGAAGCCATGGGAAGGGCTTGAATCTTGAAACTGAAAACTTGGGACTCCCTTGTAGGCCGAGTGCCCTCACCCGGCGCAGCCTGTGAATCGCCGCGTGGGGGCACGCAGCCTACAAAGAGTTGGAAGTTTGAAGATTCGAGTTTGAAGCCATGGGAAGGGCTTGAAACTTGAAACTGAAAACTTGGGACTTCCCACGGGTCAGGGTTCGATGCTGACGGGCATGCCGACCCAGACGATCTGGCGGAGGTATTCGGCGTTCCAGTTGGCGAGTCGGAAGCAGCCGTGGCTTTCGGTGCGGCCGACCTGTTCGGGGGCCGGGGTGCCGTGGATGCCATAGCCGGGACGGTCGAGTCCGATCCAGGCGACGCCGACGGGGTTGTTGGGGCCTGGGGGAATGATGAGGCGTCGTCCGAGGGCGCGGCCTTCGGCGGATTCCGGGAAGACCTTTGGGTCGAAGGTATAGTTGGGGTCCTTGGCGGCGGTAGCGACGGTGAGGTCGCCGACGGGGCGTTTGGAGGCGATGCGACCGATGCTGCAGGGGAAGTGGCAGAGGAGCCGGCCGCGTTCGTCGAAGGCCCGGAGGTAGCGTCCGGCGAGGCTGACCCGGACGCGGGCGGCGCGACGCGGGGCGGGCCACTGGGGGTTGGGGACGATGAGTTCCGTGCCGGGACGGACGAGGTCCCAGTTCACGGTGGGGTTGAGGCGTCGGATGAGGTTGGGGTGGGCGCGGGCTCGTTCGGCAACGAGTTCGAGGAGGGATTCGTGGTCGAGGGCGGGAGCCTGGGATTTGCCGAGCCAGGTGGGAGGGATGGGGCGGATGTGGGCGAAGTCGTCGGCGGTGACGGTGGCGCGGATGAGGGGAGGAGCGGTGAGGAGGAGTTCGCGGAGGGTATCGAGGTCGAGTCGGCCGGAGGTTTCGAGGCCGTGCTGCATCTGGAAGGCGCGGAGGGCGGACTCGGTCTGGGCGCCGGCGACGCCGTCGATGGAACCGGAATTGATGCCGTGCCGTGCGAGGGCGAGTTGGGCTTCGAGGATGTTGGCGGTGGGGCGTGGGGTCCAGGCAGGGGAGGGGGTGGCGGTGTCCTGGGAAGGCAGGCCTGGCGCCGGGGCGACGTTCGCGACGATCTGGGTGGAGACCTGGACGCCGGGGGGCGTCGTGGGAACAACGGGTCCTTCCCAGCGCATAGCCTGGGTGGAGACCTGGACCGGAGCCGGCGGCGGGGTTGGAACGGGAGTCGGGGCGGGAGTCGGGAAGGCTGGGTTGGGAGGGGTTGCCGCGGGTGGCAGGGCGGGAACGGGGCGGAAGCCGGACGTGGGGGTGAAGGCGGTCGGGCGGGGGGCGGGTCGTGGCCAGGCGAACCAGGTGATGAGGCTGACGAGGCCAAGGCCGAGGAGGGCGTACCCGACCCAGGAGTTGGACGGACGGGAGCGTCCCTTGGTCCCCGGCAGAGAGTACTTGCGACGACGGTTCGCCACGGGTGGGGCCTAGACGTCGATGACCGGGCCGGACCCGGAGGGTGGCCCCTTGCGGCTGGATCCAGCGGGATTCCTGGGTTGCCGGGGGTTGGCGGCGTCGGTGGGCGATGGCTGATGGACGCCGAAGATCCGGTTGAGGACGCCGCTGACGAGGCTGACGACGACCCCGCCCCAGATGGCGGGCCAGAAGCCGTCGACGTCGAACCCGGTAACGGCGAAACCGGCGAGCCAGAGGAAGAGGGCGTTGATGAAGATGAAAATGACGAAAATCCCGAGGCCGAGGGTCAGGATGATGAGCGGGAGCGAGATGACGAACAGGAGTGGCCGGACGAAGGCGTTGAGCAGGCCAAGGACGAGGGCGGCAACGGCGAGGGAGCCGAAGCGGTCATAGTGGACGCCGCCGACGAGGTGGGCGGCCACGAGGACCCCGAGGGTCGTGGAGAGCCAGCGGAGGAGGAACTGGGACCAGGTGGACTTCAACAGGCGTCGTGGTTCAGGCGGATTTCTTGATGAGTTTGGCGCGGGCCTGGGCGAGCCAGTCGGCCTGGGGAGGGAAGAGGTACTGTTGTTCGATCTGGTCGACGTGGTTGCGGGCGCGGTCGAGGTCGTTCTGGCCGAGGGCGCATTCGAGGTGTCCCAGGTTCCAGTAGGACCGTTCCATCGCGGAGAGGTCGCTGGTGTTCACGGTGTCGAGCGCGCGTCGGGCCTCGGTATAGCGTCCATTCTGGAGCAGCGCGAGGGCGTGGTTGATGCGGGCGATGCGGGAGTCGGGGGACCGGGTGAGGACCTCGACGGTCAGGCGGACGGCCTCGGCGGGATTGCGCCGGGTGATGAGGAGGGCGGCGGCGTAGTTGTTGGCGGCGACGGAGCTGGCGGGCGAGATCTGGAACGCCTTCTCGCAGGCGGTGAACAGGAGATCGGCATCCCGGCTTTCGTGGGCGCTCTGGGCCATGCGCTGCCAGAACTCGATGCGACCGCCGAGGTCGGTTTCGAGGCGTTTGAAGATGGCCTGGGCGGATTCGTTGTAGCCGAGGCGCTGGAGGGTGGTGCCGCACTCGAAGGCGATGGCGGTGTCGGTGGGCGGGGCGAGGAGCATTTGCCGGAAGTTCTCCTCGGCGCGGACACGGTGGTCGAGACCGTGTTCGGCGAGGCCTTCGAGGAAGTAGGTGTACCCGCCGAAGACGCGGGCGACGCGGGGATTGTTGCGCATTTCGACGGCGACGGCGCGTAGGTCATCCCAGCGCTGGGCGGAGGTCAGCATGCGGCCGATGAGCACCCAGAGTTGGCCGGTATTGGAGAAGGCGGGCATCTGCTGGCGGGCGAAGTCGACGGCGAGGTCGTGGACGCCGAGGCGGTTCCAGGCATTGAGGAGCATGTTGGCCTCGGTGACCGTCTGGGGTGCGACGGCATAGGCGCGGGCCTTTTCGGCGGCGAGCTTGCCTTGGCCGACGTAGCTGAGGAGGAGCCAGTGGCGGACGTGGTCCTGGAGACGGTCGGCGCGGAGCGACTGGAGTTCGCCGAAAGTGGCGTTGAAGCCATCGAGGTCGAGGCGTAGGGACTGGACGTTGAGCAGGAGTTGGAGGGCCTGGATCTGGGTGGAGCGATCCTTGGAAGCTTCGGTGAGGATGCGGATGCCGTCCTTGATTCCGGCGGGGGGGCCGGCGGAGGCGGACCAGGCGGCGCGGCAGAGGCGGAGTTGGGTGTCGTCCTTCAGTTCGGCTTCGAACTTGTCCCAGTGCTGGGCAAACAGGTCCATGCGACCGGTCTCGTAGTAGGCCAGGGCCAGGGCGCGGGTGGTGACGGGGGAGTGGGTCCGGTTGGTGTCACCGAGGAGGCGGATGGACAGTTCGTGCAACTCGGCCTTCCGGTAGAACTGGGTGACCAGTTCCACGTCGGCCTGATTGGTGCCGCCGATCTGGAGGAGCCAGAAGGATTGGCCGATGCCGAGGGGGGTCCAGCGGCGTTCGATGCGCTCTTCTGAGCCGAGAATCTGGATCAAGCCCCGGACGGCGCGGAAGTCCCCTTGATTGTTGGCGATGGCAGAGGCCCAGGATTGGAGCGCTTCGTTGACCTTGCCGGCCTCCTGGTAACTGCGCGCGGAGCGCATGAGGGAGTAGGTCTGGATCAGGTCGAGGCCGCTGACGCGGACGATGGGATCGATGCCCTTGGCGGTGGTGATCCACACCTTGGGCAGCATGATGGCGACGGCCAGGCCGGCGAGCATGAGGAGGCTGAAGACCCAGCGGAACTTTGGGTCGTCCCGAAGCACCGCCAGGATGTTTGTCTCCCGACGCTTGGAGGCAGCCAGGAGGAATCCCAGACTGCGTCGCTTCTTGGATCTACGGCGGACTTTCTCTTTAGCCATGGTGTGAGACCGTAAACAGAGCCGGTCCTGACCCGGGCCCGCAAGCCCCGTTTTTCGGGGGGGCGCACCCCGACACTGCCCCCGGCGAGGGTTGGGGCGAGTGGCCACACGAGCCGCTGGGGAGTCCCGAGTTTCAAGATTCAAGATTCAAGGCCAGAACAGACGGCCCCGCCGGGTGTGGAGGATTCGGCGAGGATCGTACTCCTACTCGTACTCCTACTCGTACTCGAAGCGATGGGTTGGCGTGTGGGGGTTGGGAGTTTGGCTGGGATCGAGTACGAGTACCGCCCTGCGGGCTGAGTACGAGTACGAGGGGAGTCCGGCTTCAAACTTGAAACTGAAAACTTGCGGCTTTGAGGAACGGCCGACGGAGTCTCGCCCCACCGCCGGAAGTCCGATGCTTGGGAGGCATTGAGGAAACGGGCTTGTTCCCAGAGGGGAATCTCCGGACCGTCCCTACCGATGTCGCGGCTTGCGCCCAAATCATCGACCAGACGCCCCAGGTTGG
>CAIMMI010000145.1 GCA_903842505.1 uncultured Verrucomicrobiota bacterium
TCCGTGGCCGGTGGATCCTCGGAGCCCACCACCGAGGCCACCAACCAGACCTTCGCCCCGGGCCAGATCCGCATCTCCGCCGTCGTCAGCGTCCAGTTCGAAACCCTCGCCGGAACCGGGAAATAGGGTCGTAGCCGACGAGGTAACGAGGCGGGACGTGAAGAGCTCCAAGTTTTAAGGTTCAAGGTTCAAGCCCGTCCCATGGCTTCCAACTTGAATCTGAAATCTTCAAACTCCCCAGCCCCAGCCTCCTTACGTCGGCTGCTACGGACTGCTACGGGCTTCAAACTTGAATCCGAAATCTTCAAACTCCCCCGCCATGGCACAACGCTGCATCCTGGTCGTTGAGGATGATTCCGCGATCCGACGCGGCGTCGTGGACGCCCTCACCTTCGCCGGGTACGGCACTCTTCAATCCGGCGACGGCGCCGAGGCCGCACGCCTCGCCACCACCGCCACCATCGACCTCATCCTCCTCGACCTGGTGCTTCCGAAGCAGGGCGGATTCGAGATCCTCAAGGCCGTCCGCGCCACCCGGCCAACGCTTCCCGTCATCATCCTCACCGCTCGTGGCGACGAATCGGATCGCGTGAACGGACTCCGTCTGGGCGCTGATGACTACGTCGTGAAGCCGTTCAGCATCCGCGAACTGCTCGCGCGGGTGGAAGCGGTGCTGCGTCGGTCACCCGAACGCCCCCAACCCGTGGGTCAGGTTCCCATCCCGGGCGGAAGCGCCGACCTGGACCGATGCGAGGTCCGGTTCGAGGACGGAGGACGGGCTGAACTGTCGGAGCGCGAGGTCGAGCTGCTCCGCTACCTCGCGGCGAATCCGGACCGCGCGATTTCCCGGGACGAAATCCTCCAGCGGATCTGGCGTCTCGATCCGCGCCACGTCGAGACCCGGACCATCGACGTCCATATTGCCAACCTACGGGCCAAGCTGCGCGACCCGGGCGACCAGCCGCGGGTCATCCTGACCGTCCGCGGCAAGGGTTACATGCTGGGAAGGATGGCGGCATGAAGCGTCCGCTACACATCTGGCTGGTGTTCGCCGGCGTCGTGTTGCTGGCGCTGGCGTCGTTTGCATGGCTCAGCCGCGCCGTCCTCGATCTGGATGACGCCCAGCGACGGCAACTGGCCGAAGCCGAACAGGAGGAGAAGGTCCGGCTCGCACTGTGGCGCATGGACTCCGCCCTCGCCCTGCTGGTGGCTGGCGAGGACGCGCGGGCGCCGCTGGAGTACCGATCGTTCCACAGCCCGGCCCGGGCGTGGACCCACGACAACAAGGACGTCGCCGCGGGCGAGTTCCGCATTCCGTCGCCATTGCTGGCGGTGCCCTCGACAAACACCCGACTGCACTTTGAGTTCATTCCGAACCGGCCGCCGACTTCACCTCAGGTTCCGCCACCCGCGATGGAACCGCTCGTCCTCGAACTGGGGATCCCGCCCGGGAACCTGGTCGCGGCGTCGAACCAACTCGACGTCCTGCGGCGAGCCCTCGTCACCACCGGCAAGGCAGGAACCTCCTGGTCGACGGCGTTGATCCGGGCCGCGGAGACGGGGGTGACGAATTCCCAGCCGCCCTCGGAACGGATCCCGTTGCTCTCGCAGCAGGCGGACAACATCGGCAACTACGGGAACGAGTTCCCCCAGCAACAGGCGTTTCTCAACCGCGGCGAGGCCAATGCGCGCCAACAGGTCTTCAACAATGGCATCCAGACCCAGCAACGGAGTGCGTATGCCGCTCCCACCCGTTCCCAGGGCGGCGTCCTGGCGGAGACGGGTGTCCTGGAAGCCGTGGGCCGGGTCACCCCGGTGTGGATCGGCGAGGAACTGTTCCTCGTCCGGCGCGCGGACTTCAGCAATGGCCAGCGCTTCCAAGGGGTCTGGCTCGACTGGCCCTCGATCCGCAGCTCGTTGCTGCAGGTGGTGCAGGATCTCATCCCGTCCGCTCGCCTGACGCCCATCACCGCCGGGACAACCCCGGACGACACCCGCCTGCTGGCGTCGTTGCCGCTTCGGCTCGATCCCGGTCCCATTCCAGGCACCGCCGGCTCGCCCTGGACCGCCCTCCGTCTGGCGCTCTGGGCAGCCTGGGCCTGCCTCGCATTCGCCACCGCGGCGCTGGCCGTGCTCCTGAGCGGCATCCTCGCCCTCAGCGAACGCCGCGCGGAGTTCGTCTCCGCCGTGACCCACGAACTCCGCACCCCGCTCACCACCTTCCGACTCTACAGCGAGATGCTGGCCGACGGCATGGTG
Organism: uncultured Verrucomicrobiota bacterium; assembly: GCA_903842505.1. Classification (GTDB taxonomy): domain Bacteria; phylum Verrucomicrobiota; class Verrucomicrobiia; order Limisphaerales; family UBA9464; genus UBA6176. The sequence goes on from CAIMMI010000145.1 coordinate 2,260, forward strand.
CCCGAGGGTGAACCGCGTCAGCGCTACCTCGCCACGCTCTGCGCCGAGGCCAGCCGGCTGGGTCACCTCGTCGAAAACGTCCTCGCCTACGCCAAGCTCGAACGTGGGAATGGCCGTCAACGCCGCGAAAAGCTCCCGCTCGCCGCGCTGGTCGACCGGGTGCTGCCACGTCTGAGCGAGCGCGCCTCCCTCGCGGGCATGAAGCTCCAGGTCGATCTCGACCCGGCGCTCGCCTCGCGCCCCGTCGAGGTCGATGTCGGGGTCGTCGAGCAGATCCTCTTCAACCTCGTCGACAACGCCTCGAAGTATGGGCTGCCGGAATCCGGTGAACCCTGCATCCACCTCGAAGCCCTGCCCGAGAAGGGCAAGTTCGCACTCCTCCGCGTCCGCGACGAGGGACGCGGCATCAGCGCAGATGTCGCCGGACGCTTGTTCGAGCCCTTCCATCGTTCGGCCGAGAAGGCCGCGGGCTCGGCACCAGGCGTTGGGCTCGGGCTCGCGCTGTGTCGCAAGCTGAGCCGCAGCCTCGGCGGGGACCTGCGCCAGGACCGGTCGGTCCCGCACGGCGCTGCGTTCGTCCTCAGCCTGCCCCGCGCGATCGGTTGACCACCGATTCCCGGATGGAACCCGGCGGCCGGCCGTGTCAGCCTTCGACCAACGCATGTCCGCTTCCACAAAACCATTCGTGGTGGCCATCGCCGGCGGCTCCGGCTCGGGCAAGAGCACCTTCATCCGCGAGATGCACGAGGTCTTCGTCGAGCCCGCCCGGAGCACGGCCCACGCGATCATCCCGAACGACCGCCGGGGTCAGGCGACCGAATCCATCCGGCAGTTGGTGGAGTTCGCGTTGCGCCTGCCGAGGAACGTCGCATGAACACCCGCCACACCCGCCCGTTCCTGGCCAGCCTTGCCTGCCTCGCCGCCAGTTCGCTGCTGGCCGATTGGCCGCAGTTCCGGGGCCCCGCTGCCACCGGCACAGCTCCCGGCGGGTTCCCCACCCACTTTGGCCCGGGCACGAACGAGGTCTGGTCGGTACCCTTGGCCGCCGGCAATTCGTCGCCCGTGATTTCCGGCGACCGGATCTTCCTCACCGCCTGGGACGGTTCCGCCCTGCGGGTCGCATCGCACTCCACCCTCGACGGCCACGAACTCTGGAACCGGTCGTTGCCTCCGGGAAACATCGAGCGCGGCGCGCGACTCGGGAATCCTGCCACCGCGACGCCCGCCACGGACGGTGAACGCGTTGTCGCGTACTTCGGCGCCTTCGGCCTCGCCTGCTTCAACGTGACTGGCGAAGAACTCTGGCGTCATCCCCTGCCCGTTCCGGTCACCCAGCATGGAGCCGGCACCTCGCCCATCCTCGCGGGCGACCTCGTGCTCCTCAATTGCGACCAGGACTTTGGCTCGTACCTGCTCGCCGTGGACAAGCGCACCGGAAAGCACCGATGGCGACGCGACCGCCCCCACGCGCTTCGCGGGTTTTCAACGCCCCTGGCCTGGCCGCCCAGCCACCCCACCCAGATCGTCGTCTCCGGCACCCTCCGCCTCGACGCCTACACCCTCACCGACGGCAGCCCAGCCTGGCATGTCAACGGCCTCCCCAACGAAATGGTCAGCTCGCCCATCCCCGGGGACGGCGTCATCCACGTGGCCGGATGGACGGCCGGATCCGGCGTCGGACGCATGCCCGCCTGGGATGGGATCCTCGGCGAAGGCGATCGCGATCACGACGGCGAACTCACCCAGAGCGAAGCTCCCGGCGGACCGGCCAAGCAACACTTCGCCTACCTGGATGCCGACAAGAACGGCCGCCTTTCGAAGTCCGAGTACACCGCCGCCGCCCACGCCTTCGACGCATCCCGCAACGTAGCCATGGCTGTCCGACCCGACGGTTCCGGTGATCGGACCTCGACGGCCATCGTCTGGTCCCATGGCCGAGGACTTCCGTACTGCCCGACACCGCTCCTGCTCGACGGACGCCTTCACCTGCTGCGGAACGGAGGTCTCCTGACCTGCCTCGACGCGAAATCGGGCAAGGTGTTCTACCAGGAGGAACGGATCGGCGCGCTGGGTGACAACTACGCCTCGCCCGTTGGATCCAACGGCCGGCTCTGCGTCTTCTCGCAGGCCGGCGTCGGTGTCGTCCTCCGTTCGTCGGACCATCTGGAAGTCCTGGCCCGGAACGAACTCGGTGAACCCGTCGTGGCGACCCCGGCGATTGACCGGGGCCACCTGTACGTCCGCTCGGCAACCCGGCTGTGGAAGTTCGGGGATCGGGGACCGCATCAGCCGTGATCCATGAGTTCCCCGTGTCCACCTCGGCACTCATCGAACCCGTCCCGTTCAAAGGGACCGATTGGACCCGATGTGTCCTTTCCAGAAGGACACCATGAGAGACGTCATCCGCCAAAAGCTCGCTGATTCCCTGCACTCAGGGCTGCCGTCGACCACCCGGCGGGAGTTTCGCGCCCTGACCGAGGCAATGGCAGAGCACCCACGTGCCGCGGCCCTCGTTCTCACCGCCACCTCCACCAGCCTCGGCCATGCCCAGGCCGACGCCCCGAAGGGCATCCCGATCCGCCCGGCATGGGAGTGGATGCTGGCCGAATCCGGAACCTGAACCTCCGGTGTGGGAGGGATGAACAGCCAAGGATCACGCCCCAACAACCACCGGAGTATCCCGTGCATGCCCGTTGAGACGCAGCTCGCGGCACGGCGTTACAGCACGATCTTACCACCCGCACATCGCCCGCTCCAACGGTGCCAGCACCCGGCGATTGAGGATGGAGTCCGACGGAATACCCAGACGCCGATGGAGTGCGTCCTCGTGCGAGACCATGCGGTGCGCGACGGCCCATCGCCGCTGGCTGTCGAGGACCGGTTGAAAGCCCGAAAGGCCCCATTTTTCCCTGAACCGGGTGAAGCCGGAGTCAATCCAGGCATCACTCCATCGCATTCGGTAGAATCCCCGATCCGGCTCGGGAACCTCGGTGGGCAGGACGACCGTGACCGTGGCCCGGGGCTCGATCCAAAGGGTCTCCCCGGCTTGGAGAACCGTCAGGCAGAAGTCGGCATTCTCCGGGATCGTGGGAATCTCGGGATCGAACACCCGCAGCGAGGACAGCAAGGCGGTGCGGATGATGAATCCGTGCATCTCGATGTGCTCCGTCTGGATCCGGGTGAAGCTCTGGCGGGCCTGTCCCTTCCTTCCGTCATGCGTGACCTCCAGCATCCGATCGCCTGCGGACTCCACGATCCGGCAATGCCCGCCGAACATGTGCAACCGCTCCACTCCCTCCAGCAGTTCGAGGTAAAGGGGGGCAACCACTCCTGCCCCGGTCTCCGCGGCACAGGTCAAAAGCCCTTCAAGCCATCCCTCCGCCACGAGCACGTCGTTGTCGAGGAAGGCCGTGTACTCGCCGGAAACGAAGGGCAAGGCCGCCTCACGGGCCTCGTTTGGAGACAGGTAACGTTCGTGGCGGAGAAGCCGGAACCCCCGTTCCTCGCTGAGGCGCCGGAGTTCATCCCGGACTTCGGGAGGTGAAGCGCCATCGACGTAGATGAGTTCGTACGGCTTCGGCGTGTGCGTCAGGACGCTCAGAAGGCTCTCCCGGCTGCGCGAGAATCCCTCGCGCTGCGTGATGACGATGCTGGGAGGGGAGTGCATGGATGTGTCTGGTGGGTCAGGGAAGCCGGGTCCGGGCCGCCGCCTCCAGAACTTCCAGATGGCGCAGGCGACCGACTCCCCCCCACGACCGTCGCCCTGCCCGAAGGATCGCAAGGCTGGCCCGATTCACAAGGCCCCATCGCGCCCAAGGATGCAGCACGACCGCCACCGCACACGGCTCCCGATGGAAGCCGGCGTGTTCCTTGAACTGATCCACCGGCGCCATCGCCGGCAACGTCTGCCTGCCCAGCGAAAAGACGTCGATGCCACTCCGTCCCATGCGCTCGCGGGCCGTTTCAAAGTAAAGGGCATGGGTGGGATGCAGGGCCTTGAAGGCATCCGCCCAGTGGAGCTGGAGTCCGTGGCAGACGCGCTCGTGGGTCCAGGTGACCATGTAAGAGGCGAGTTCCCCGTCGCGGGTGAAGCACCCGGAAACCTCCAGTCCCTCCACGCTTCCGGCGGCCTCGCAGTAGGCGGTCCATCGGGCTTCGTCCCAATCCACGCCGACCGTCGCCCCGCGTCTCAACTGGCTGTCGCGATAGGCCGGAAGCCCCTTCCGGACCATTTCAGACCATTCCACCGGGCGCACCTCGCAGACGCCCATCGCGGCCCGGGTCTGCTGACGGAACTGGCGCTGGAGGGAATGCAGGCCGTAGGAACGGTCCCGGAGGACGAACCGACTCACATTGACGCCGGTCCCAGGCTCCACCGCAAACAACGCGGCGATCCGCCGCATCCGGCGGAGCATCGCGTTCAACTCCTGCAATCGCGGGCGAAGCCCAACGACCCCGGGAATGGCCATGACCGAGAGCCCCGTCTCCGCCACCCACAGACCGCCTTCGAGCAACTCCACCGGCCGCCCCGTCGCCCGGTAGAACCCGGCCAGGCTGGAGAGGCTCATCCGAACCTCCCCCACCGGCCGCCACCCGGATGCGTCATGGCACTAGGCCTTCTTGAGTCCGACGGACGAGCCCCGCTTGGCCACCTTGCGGCTGGTCAGGACCTTCGAGACCGTGCCGACCTTCAGATACCGGTCGCGCACCTTGCCGAGGATCGCGTCGCGATCATCGTACAGGCGCTTGAGCTTGCGGGGCTTCACCCGCGACAGCGTGTAGGCGCTCAGGAGCGGCAGGGCAATCGTGCTGTCCGTGTAGCAGACCACCGAGTCCGGCAGCTTGTCCGGATCCACCTTGCCCCAGCTCACGGCCTCGGCCGGCGTCGCACCCGACAGGCCGCCCGTGTCCGGCCGCGCGTCGGTCACCTGCAGGAAGTAGTCATGGCCCTTTTCCTTGATGCCCATGACCTCCTGGATCTGCGGCTCGGTCTGGAGCATGAAGTTCTTCGGGCTGCCACCGCCCAGGATGAACACCGAGCTGGTGTGACCCGTGCTCTTGGCGTGGTACACGATGGCCGCCGTCTGGTTCACGTCGCGGTTCACGTCGAACATCAGCTTCGAATCGCGCATCGACATCGCCGCCACGTTCATGCCGATCGACGAATCCCCGGGGCTCGACGTGAAGATGGGAATCCCGCACTCGTACGCCGTCGCCAGCACCGAGCTGTCCTCGATGCCCAGCTTCTTGCCGCGGGCATGCACGTACTTGCCGAGCAAATAGTGGAACTCGTCCGTACCCATCGGCCGCTGGAACTCCGGGCCCTGGATCACTTCGCGAACGAACGCGTCCGTATCGAGCAGCACGTTGTAGTCGAAGATGACGTCGTAGATCCGGATGACGCCTTCCTTGTGGAGATCCACGTCATTCAGGAACGGCGAACCGGCGAAGAGCTTCATGTCCAGGCCGTAGTGCAGGTCGTGGTACAGGTTCGCACCCGTCGACACGATCCAGTCCACGAACCCCGCCTTCATGATCGGGATGAGGCAGGACTTGCCCAACCCCGCCGGCGTCAAAGCCCCCGTCAGCGACAGGCCAATGTAGCCGTCGTCCGGAAGCATCTTCCGGCTCAGCAACTGCGCCGCCTCCCGCAAGCGCCCACCGTTGTATGCCAGGAAGACCTGGTCGATCAGGTCGGCTGCGGTGATGTCGCGCCCGACCCCCAATGGGTTGAGGCGCGGATACGACTGGAATTTCTTGGAGACCTTCGGGGCCTTCTTCTGGCTCATGACGGGGGCCAAGGTCCCAGTTTTCGGATTCAAGATTCAAGCCTCCGCTCCACTTCGTCTGGCCACCGGAAGCAAGGGGTCCACCCCGGCCTCACGGACGCGAATCCTGTCGGCGGACCGCGAAGGCGGTCCCGACGGCGAAGCAGGCGAGGCTGAGCAGGAGCGTCAGGACGCCCACAGACAGGTTTTGCGCGGTCCACGTCCCGGGCGGCACGAGGAAGTTCAGGCCAGCGATGCCGATCAGGAGCCACGGTACCGGCCAGTCCGTCCGGGCGCGCAGGACGGCCAGCGCGGCCAACGCCACGCCACCGAAGGCGCACGGCATCCAGGCGGTCGCGACCCCGGGTTCCCAAGCCCACGTCAGGCTGTCGATGGTCCAGGTCAACCCGATGACGCATTGCCCAAGGCGAGCCTCGAATCCCGATGCCGGCACCCAGCGCAGGCTGTGGGCGAGTCCAACGAGGGCGCCCACCTGGATCCCAAGGTGGGGCTGTTCCCACGCAGAAAACCAGGACACCGCCAGTCCGCAGCCGAGGGCACCGATGATCCCGGCGACCGGAGTCCGCAACCTCACCAGGAGGGCGACGAAGACCACGCCGGCAACCACGCCCAGCGCGATCACGTAGGGCTTGGGTTGGAGCAGCAATTGCACCCACTCGGGCCGCAGCAGGAACAGGAGTCGGAACGCGGAAACGGCCGCTGCACCCCAGGCGATGTAGCGGAGCAGCGGCATCCGGCCTCCTTCGCGAATCGAGAACAGCACGAAGAGCAGCAGGTTCGCCGCGGCCACGCCTACCGCGACCTCAGGCAACTCGGAAAACATCCATCCCGCGAACGCCGTGACCACGAGCAGCCCAGCCCGGAACCCGACGTTCGCTCCTTCCATGAAATCCTGATGACGCCATTGAACGGTCCACAGGGATGCGATCGCCACGGGCAGGAGCAGGATGTTCGGCGTCGGGGTCTTGTCGACCCACGCAATGCTCCACGCATGGACGGCCGTACCGGCCAGCCAGAGGCCATGGATCAGCATCGGCAGCCAGCTTGCTTCCGCGGGAGTCGCGGGGCCGCGCCGACTTCCGGGGGTTGGCGCAGGAAACAGGTTGGGCAGCAGCGCCAACAAGGGAAGTACCGCCAGCCAAAGGATCCGGTTGCCCGCATGCCAGTCCGTGTCGACCCGCGTCTTGTAGACCAGCGGGAGTCCGACGTTGATCGCGAGGATCAGCGCGCCCGCCAACCGCGCCCGGTCGGAAAGGTTGAAGCCCGCATAGCCGCGTCGGATCGACCATGCCCGCCCGACCACGGCGAGGCCGCCACCCAGGGCCAGGCTCACGGCGAGGGTCTCGTCGAGGAGCACCGCCTGGCTGATGCCGAGGAACGGCGCGAGCAACAGGCCGTTCTCAAGCACGACCAGCAACGCCGAGTCATACCAGATCCGGCGCCGGGCCAACCACAGTGCGGTACCCACCAACAGGAATCCGTAGGCCTGCAACACCCCGAACTGGAACAACACCTCCCGCGTCTCCGTCGTCAGGAAGCGCGGATCGCGTGTCAGACGGCTCAACCCGAACAGCAGCAGCGCCGCACTCGCCAGGTAGAACGGGTTGCACACCAGCAATCGCCTCAGCCAGCTCACGGAGGCGTTCGCTTGCATTTCCTGTGCCGGGACACCCTCGGGCATCAGCGGCGGAACCGGGATGACATCGGAGTTCATGGGTTGGGACGGGTTTGGGTTGGGGTTGGGTCTTCGTTCGAGGCACCTCCTCCCGGAGGAGCCGTACTGCTGGGATTGTGAACGTTGGACGAGCCCGCCGCGTGAGGCTCACGAAGCAAGTGCAGCGCCAACGCCGGCCGGGCTCATCTGGACATGGCCCACGAAACCGGTGCGGCGAGACTCCGTCGAGCCGTCCCATTTCCATTCATGACAACGCACCATCCCTTTCACCCATCCCCCCCGGGATAACCATCGCTTCATCGCGCCTTCTTCTGTTGCACTACACGGTTCATGGCGAAAATCCATTTCATCGGTGGCGAAAAGGGTGGGGTCGGCAAGTCCGTCGTCGCCCGCGTCCTCGCCCAGTATTTCATCGACCGCGAACTGCCCTTCGTCGGATTCGACTCCGACCGTTCCCACGGCGCCCTCCTGCGCTTCTACACCGCCTACGCCTCAGCCGTCGTCGTCGACCGCTACGAGAGCCTCGACCAGATCGTCGAGACCGCCATCGAGCATCCCGGCAAGCGCGTGCTCGTCGACCTGGCCGCCCAGACCCACGAACCGCTTGTGAAGTGGATGGACGAATCCGGCGTGCTCGAGATGACCGAGGAGGCCGGCTACTCGATCACCTACTGGCACGTCATGGACAATGGCCGGGACTCCGTCGACCTCCTCCAGAAACTCGTCGACCGGTTCGGCGCACGCCTCGACTACGTCATCGTCCTGAACCACGTCCGCGGGGACAATTTCGACCTGTTCGATGCCTCGCCCGTGAAGGAGCGCATCGTCGAGTTGAAGGGGCGGATCCTGAACCTCCGTCGCCTGCACGAGCCGGTCATCAACAAGATCGACACCGGCAGCACCAGCTTCTGGGCTGCCCAGAACCGCGGTGAAGATGGGAACCGCACCCTCGGCATCCTCGAACGGCAACGGGTCAAGGTCTGGCTCCGCAACGCCTACGAGGAAGTCGACCGCGCCGGCGTCTGAAGTCGCCAGTAGCCGGACTCCGTTGTTGGTTGGGGGCAGATCCTCCACAGCCAGCGTCACAAGGCTGTCTGGAGTCTGGTGCCTGGGAACTCCCCGGCGTTGGCCCTGTTCGGGTAAGGCCCCATGGGGCGGGTGCCGCTTCCCGGGTAGGGTGACGGGGTCTCTGGCTTCGCGGACAGCCCGCTGGCTGGGCGTTCCACCGCTCACCGGGCAGGGCGCGGCCGCTGGTCGATCAGCACCCTTCCATGAAAATCAGGACAACCCCATCGATCCGCGACACTCCAACCGGAATGTCCATCAGCCCTGCCCGGGTCCTTCTGAGCCTTTTCCTGGTCATCCTGGCCACGGCAGTCCAGGTCGAGCTATGTCGAGCCCAACTTCGGGGCCTGGTTCCGGAAGGAATCGAGGTCCTGACCCGTGGGCCGGTTCACGAGGCCTTCGCCGGACTTCAGACCTACGACCCGCAACCGGGCCGGATTGTCAGCAGGCTGGCCCCGCTCGCGATCGAGGAGATCGCGCCGAACCGGAGACCCACCGGGGTGAACGTGGCCTGGATCCCGGGCTATTGGACCTGGGACGACGAACGGGCGGACTTCATCTGGCTGAGCGGAACCTGGCGTGCGCTGCCTCCCGGACGCGAATGGGTCCCGGGCTACTGGGCAACGGTTCCAGCCGGATATCAGTGGACCTCGGGCTACTGGTCTGATTCCTCCAATCGACAGGCAACCTACCTCCCTCCACCGCCGCCCAGCCTGGAGGCAGGCCCCTATATCCCGGCCCCATCCACAGACTTCCTCTGGACACCGGGATGCTGGATCTGGGTCCAGGCCCGGTACGCCTGGCAGCCCGGCTTCTGGGCCCTCGGACAACAGAATTGGGATTGGATCCCCGCCCATTACACCTGGACCCCTCGCGGGCTCGTCTTTGTCAGCGGCTATTGGGACCATCCTGTCGAGCGCCGCGGACTCCTGTTTGCGCCGGTCTGGTTTGATCCGACCGTTGTTGGCACCGGACGATTCCGGTACTCGCCCGCGATCGCGGTCGACCTGAACCTTTTCGCAGAACATCTCTTCCTGAGGCCAACCTTCCAGCACTACTACTTCGGCGACTACTACGCCGCCACCTATACCTCGGCCGGATTCTTCTCATCCCTGTCCTTCACCCGCGGACACCACGGCTACGATTCCATCCACTCCCATCAGGTCTGGGAGCATCGTCGTGACCCGGACTGGCAGCACCGGATGGATGTCGCCTTTCAGGATCGTCGCGATCATTCCGCCAACCGCCCTGCGCGGACCTGGCCACCCACCCGGGCCAAACCCACGGATCCCGATCCGCACCGCGAACCCGCCGAGTCCCTGGCCAAGCCTTACGACCAATTGTTGCGACGCGACCGGGGCCTGCTCCCCCTACAGAGCGTCTCGGGCCCCGAGCGCGCCCAATTGACGACCCGCGCCGATGACGTTCAGAAGGCCCGCGAATTGCGCCGGGCCCGCGAGGCCACTCCGGCGAGGTCCCTCACCGAAAGACCGACCTCCATCGCCCCAGTCCGGGTCCGCGTCCCGAAGTCTCCCATCGTCTCGCTGCCGAACCGCAAACTTGGCGGAAATCAGACTCCACCCCGATCCCACCGCGCCCCGCCATCCAGCCCCGACTCGGCTCCGTGAAGCGTCGTCTCGCACGAACGCAACAACTCCACACTGTCGGCGCCGCGCCTGCCCAGGCCTCGTCCTCAACCTGTACGCCGCTTGGAAAGCCACGCTGGAGACGTTCCTCCAGCCCTGCCTCGCCATCGCATTCCCGGCGCTCGCCGACCTCAATCTGGAGCCTTGGATCACAGCTGGGAATCCGGTGGCCCGCGTGATCGAGGCGCATCGGATGGCGCAGAAAACCGGCAGGGACGCGAAGGCGCGTCGGAACGGCAAGCTGGGCTTGGTGCGGCAGTTGTTGGAGTCGGGCATGAGCGAAGTCGAGGTCCGGGAGGTCATGCGCCTGATCCACTGGCTGCTGGCGCTGCCCGAGGAGGAGGAGTTAGGATTTCGGGAGGATGTAAACGATATGGAAGCGAGTATGCAGACCAAACGACGGAGCACCTACGAGCGGATCGTCTGGGAGGAGGGCGTGGAACGGGGCTTGGCCCAAGGTCGCGACGAAGGCCGACAGGAAGGCCGACAGGAAGGCCGGCTGGAGGGACAGTTGGAGGGACGCCACTCTGCCGCCCGCGAACTCCTGCTGGACCTCATTCGCGTCCGGTTTGGCACCTGCACTCCGGCTGTCCGCAACCGAGTGGAAGCGATCGAGGATGAGGCGAGGCTTCGGAAACTGGCCCTCGCGGTCGTCACGGTCTCGTCCTTGTCCGAGTTCGAAGGCCTTGCCATCGAATAGAATTCCAGCAGATCCGCCGCCCATCAGCCCATCGAACGGGTCTTTGTACCTCGACGCTGTGGACCCTCTCCGCGAATCCGCGCATTCTCCGCGCAGGATTTCATGGCGCTTCGATTCATCCACACGGCGGACTGGCACCTTGGCCAGCAGTTCCACGGCTTCGACCGGGACGCTGAACACGGCCGCTTCCTCGAATGGTTGCTCGGGCAACTCGTGGAACGCCGACCCGACGCGTTGATCGTATCGGGCGACATTTTCGACAGCATCAGCCCGCCCTCCACCGCCCAACGCCGCTTCTATCAGTTCCTCGCCCAGGCCCGCGCGACCTGCCCCAGCCTCCAGGTCGTCCTGACCGCCGGAAACCACGACTCCGCCTCCCGCCTCGAAGCACCGTCCGACCTGCTCGCCGGCCTTGGCATCCACGTTGTCGGCACCATCCCACGTCGACCCGATGGCACCGTCGATCCCGCCCGCCTGCTGATCCCGCTCCGAACGACAACGGGGACCATCGAAGCGATCGCGATCGCCGTTCCTTTCCTGCGTCCTTCCGATGTGCCCGGGGTCGAAGGCGCGCGCGACCCCTACCTGGACGGCATCCGCGAATTCCATCGAAGGCTGGTCGCCGAAGCCGTGGGCTTGCGCGACGCGCGGTTTCCGGGTGCCGCCCTGGTCGCGCTCGGGCACTGCCATCTCACCGGAGCCGAGGAATCGCGGGAATCTGAGCGTTGCCTGGTCATCGGCGGCAGCGAGGCTCTGGGAGTTGACTCGTATCCGAAGGAGCTCGCCTACGTCGCACTCGGACATCTCCACAAGCCCCAGTCCCTCGACGGCGGGCGTATCCGCTATTCCGGCAGCCCGATCCCGCTTTCCTTCTCCGAACGTCGGTACACCCACCGCGTGCTCGAGGTCGCGATTGCCGATAGCCGCCTCCAGGCGGTCACGGACCTTCCGGTTCCCCGGACGATCTCCCTGCATCGCATTCCGGAGTCCGGTGCGCTGCCGCTGAGTGGGATCCTTCCGCTGCTTGCCCAGCTTCCCGCCGCCTCCACGACTCCCACTGCGGACCAGCCCTTCCTCGAAGTCCACATCCTGGACGACGGCCCGGATCCGACCCGCCGCCGCCAGGTCGACGACGCCCTGCGCGACAAGGCCGCACGGCTGACGCGCATCCAGTTGGTCCGACCCGAACCCACGCCGGGCTCGGGACCCAGCCAACCAACGGCACACATCGGGTCCATCGCCGACCTGCAATCGCTCGACCCGATCCAGCTGATGGCATCGGCACATCGCGAGCGCCACGGGACGGATCCCGCGGGTGATTTGGAGCGTGCGCTGCGGGAGTTGATCGCCAACGAAGCGCTCGAACCCCATCGCGCATGAAGATCCTCCGCATCCGGCTTCGCAATCTGGCCTCGCTCGCGGGGACGCACTCGGTCGACTTCACGCGTGAACCGCTCGCTTCGGCCGGCCTGTTCTCCATCAGCGGGCCGACCGGTTCCGGCAAGAGCACGCTGCTCGACGCCCTTTGCCTGGCGCTCTACGAACACACGCCGCGACTGGCCTCCGCGCGAGGCGAGGCCCTTCCCGACGGCAAGGATGGAGTCCAGCAAAAGGACCCAGCCAACCTCCTGCGCCGTGGAACCACCGAAGGCTTCGCCGAAGTCGCGTTCATCGGCATGGACGGTCAGACCTATACAGCGCGGTGGAGCGTCCGACGCGCCCGTCAGCGCCTGGAGGGAAAGCTGCAGAAGGCCGAGATGGCGATGTACCGCGGCGACGTCGTCGAGGGGGTGGGCGGCGAACTCCTCCAAGGTGGACGCAAGACCGAAGTCCTTGAGGCCATCGAGCAAAAGGTCGGACTCACCTTCGAGCAGTTCACGCGGGCCGTGCTGCTCGCCCAGAACGAATTCGCCGGATTCCTCAAGGCGGACGACAAGGAGCGGGCCCTGATCCTTCAGGCCCTGACGGGATCCCACCGCTTTGAACGCCTTTCCGTCGCTGCTTTCGAACGCGAGCGCCGGGAGCTTGAGCTGATCCGCGATATCGAGTCCCGGATGCAGGGTCAGGTCCCGCTCGCGCCAGACCTTCGCACCGCCGCCGAACAGGCCTGCGAAATCGCCGGACACGCGGTTGAGGAAAGCCGACGCGCCGTCGATACGCGTGTGGGTCATGTGGGGTGGTTTGACAGGCTCCGGGAGTTGGAGGGCGCGGTCGTCGACGCCCGGGCACGCCACGAAGCTGGGCTTCGCCGGGTCGAAGATGCTGCACCGCGACGGGCCGAACTGGAGCGCTCAACGGAAGTGCTCCAGTCGTCGCAGTCCCTCCACCGCGCCGAGCGGGAATCGCTGCGCCAACGGGACGAAAGCGTCCGGAACCATGCAATCGCGCTCCAGCGTCAGGACCAGGCCCGGATCACTGCCGCCGACGCCGCGCGCATCGCCACGGAGGCCCGCGCCCAACTCAACAGTTCCCGCGGCGAGCGCGACGCTGCCGCACCGATCCTCCATCAGGCGAGGACCCTCGATGCGGAGCTGCTGCCGGCGGCCGACCGACTGAAGTCCGCCCAGCAGGAACGCCGGGTTGCCGACACGCGCCTGCTGGAGTCGACCCAGCGCAGCCAGGATCTCGCCACCGAACTCGCCTTCCATCGGCAGACGCTCGAATCCCTCGAACAACAGCGCGCCGGCGACCGGCATCTCGACCCCTTCCTGCCCGAAGCTGCTGGCTGGATTGAACGCCTTGGGGCAGCTCTCCGCGCCCGCGCCCAACGCGATGCCGCCCGGCGCCGATCGAGTGAGTCAGCCGAGTCCCTGCAACGGCTGACCGGACAACTCGAGATCCTCCGCCCCTCGGTCGCGGCTGTTCGCGAAACACTCGCCCGGTTCACGCACGAGCACGCCAGACTGCGGGTGACCCTTCAGGCCTTCGACACCGCAGGCCTTGCCCGGGAACGCCAGGAGCTCGACGCGACCCTCCACCTCCTCGCCGATGCCCGCACCCATCTCGGCACTGCCCAGACTCTGGGTACCCAGATCAACGACCAGACCCACGAAGCCGCGCGGCTCCAGAATCTCATCAGCGACCAGTCCCGCATGCTGGCCGACATCCAGCAACGCCAGCTTCCCCGCGCCGAGAATTCCTGGATCACCGCCCGCGACCTCCTCGCGAACGCCCAAGCCGCCATCGGGAACGCCGCTGGCAGTCTCCGCGCCGGCTTGCGCCCCAGCCAACCCTGCCCGGTGTGCGGTGCGTCGGATCACCCCTACGCCACCCACGCGCCGGAGGCGAATGCCATGCTCGACGCCCTCCGCTCCGCTGCCGAACAACACCAGAGGGCCTTCGAGGATCTGCGCACGGAATCAACCCGGCTGGAGACCTTGTTGAAGACCCATGCCGCCAGCCTGACCACGACGCACACTTCCCTTTCGCAACTGGAGCAACGGCGATCGGCAGCGCGCACCCGCGCCTTTCAGGATCCATCCCTCGCCGAAGGATTCAGCCTGACGGAATCCGAAGCCCTGGAGTTCATCGGATCCCGGCAAACCGATTGCACCCGACGCCGGAATGAGCTGGCGCAACGGGAAGAGGCGCAACGCCGCGCAGCCGACGAGACGGATGCCGCCCGACTTCGGGTTGAGTCCGCCCGACAGCAGGCCGAAGCCGAAGAACGGAAATTGGGCGAGTTGGAACGTTCCCGCGCCGCCGCCCACGCGGCCCAGGAAGCAGACCGGTCCAACGCCGATCACGCTGCGAGGACCGATCTCGAGGCGTTCGCGGCTTCGATGCCCTTGCTGGACATTCTTCCTGATCCAGACAAGGCCTCGCTTTCGGACGATCCCGTCCCCGTCCTCACCCGGATCCAGGACCGGCTTCGTCAGTTGGCGGAGATTGAGTCCAAACTCCGGCAAACCCGGCAACTTCTCGACTCGAGTCAGGCCCGGCTCGACGCCGAAGCCCGCGAACTCCATCTCGCCCGGGAAGGGGCTACCCAGGCCCAGGCTGCGGAACAAGCCACCACACTCGCCCATGCCACCCTGTTGACGCGACGCCAGACGTTGCTCGGGGGAAGGAGTGTCGACGAGGAAACCCGCCGGCTCGACGCACTCCAGGGAACCGCCGAAAGACATGTGGCGAGCGCCACGGAAGCGGAGGCCGAGTCAGGGAAGGCGTTGGCGGATGCCACCGGTGCGGTTCGGGCTGCCACGGAAGCCCTGGAGCAATTCACCCAACGCGCCGCCATCTCAACGGCGGCCTACAATGACTGGCTTTCCGCCTTCGGAGTGCGGACCGGCCTCGACCTGGGCCGCGCCTATGTGGAGGGGGTCCTTGCCCGCGGCGAAGCTTGGTTCACCCAGGAACGTGCCGACCTCGCCGCCCTCACCGAGGCTGTGAGCAGCACCCACGGCGAATGCATCGCCCGCACCGCCGCCCGCGACGAGCACCTCGGCCGCCGCCCCACCGAAGACCCGGAACCCACCGTCCTCGCCGACCTCGCGCAACGACGCGTCCATCTGCAGGAGACGGAGGATCAGCTGGCCAAGGCCAAGGCTGAAATCCTTCAGGACGACTTCCGTCGTTCCCAGTCCGCTGAACTCATTGAACAGCTCAATCGCCAGCGCGCCCAGGCGGCGCCCTGGCAACAATTGAATGCGTTGATCGGTTCCGCCGACGGCGCCCGGTTCCGATCCATCGCCCAGCGCCACACGCTCGACCTGCTGCTCCTGGATGCCAACGCCCAACTCGAACTCATCGCCGCCCGCTACCGTCTCGAACGCCTTCCCGAATCATTGAACCTGGTCGTGATCGACCGCGACATGGGCGACGAACGGCGCGGCGTCCACTCGCTCTCCGGTGGCGAATCGTTCCTCGTCTCACTGGCCCTGGCCCTGGGTCTGGCCTCCCTCACCTCCAGCCGCGTCCGGATCGAGTCCCTGTTCATCGACGAAGGCTTCGGCAGCCTCGACCAGGAAACCCTGAACACCGCGATGGGCGCCCTCATGCACCTCGAAGCCCAGGGCCGGAAGGTCGGTGTCATCTCGCACGTCACCGAGATGGCCGACGCCATCCCCGTCCAGATCCGCTTGGTTCGCGGCCGTGGCGGGGCTTCGCGCCTCGTCGTCCCCGGTCAAGAATCCACGAGGCTGTAGGCCCGGGTGCCCCCACCCGGCACAGTCCATGAATCGCCGCGTGAGGGCACGCGGCCTACAATCCATGACACTGTAGGCCCGGGTGCCCCACCCGGCGCAGTCCCATGCTTCGCCGCGTGAGGGCACGCGGCCTACAATCCATGACACTGTAGGCCCGGGTGCCCCCACCCGGCGCAGTCCATGAATCGCCGCGTGAGGGCACGCGGCCTACAAACTTCCGTCTCCCACTGCGACCAGGTCAGAGGCATCTTTCCCCACACATGTCCCCCTTGGAGAAACGTCGTGCGATCCCGACCTGCCGTCCGTGGTCGCTGGCCATTGCCCTCCTGACCTTGGTGGCCGGCACAGGCCCCGTCGGGGCCCAACGCCCGCCCGGGCCCGAAGCCCATCGTCGTGAAGCGTTGACCCGGGGCGGCGACGCCGGACGCGGGGCCCGACTCTTCGCCGACGAACGGCGCCTCGCCTGTGCGAACTGCCATTCCATCGACGGCACCGCGAGCAAGGCTGGACCGGATCTTCAGGCCATCGGCGACAAATTCGGCCGACGCGACCTCGTCGAGGCGGTGCTGAATCCATCGGCAACGATCGCGCCCGGATATGGAACTGTCGTGGTGGAGACGAAGGCTGGCCTCCAGTACCAGGGAGTGCTCAAGCAATCGGACGCGCGCCAGATCCAGATCATGGGCGGCGACGCCAAGCTCGTGAGCGTCGCGAAGGACGACATCGCATCGCAGTCCGGTTCGACGGTTTCCCTGATGCCCGAGGCCCTGCAGGCCGGCCTGACCCCGCAGGAGTTTGCCGACCTGATCGAATACCTGACCACGCTCAAGCAGCCGGAATCCGCGCTCGCCGGGAACCGGGGCATGCCTCGAACGATCCCGGTGCTGGCCCGGCCCGTGCGGGTGGAACCCTTCTTTACCCAGGAGCTGCGGGTGCCACCCGCCAAGGTCAAGACCGGCCTCACGGGCATGTACCAGGTACCGGGGCGGACCAATGTGTTCCTGGTGCTCCACCAGAAGGGAATGATCTGGAAGATGGAGAAGACCGGCACCGGCGAAACGAAGACCGTGTTCGCCGACCTCACCTCCGAGGTTTTCAGCGAGCGGGGACCCAACGGACTTCTCGGGATGACCTTTCATCCGAAGTTCCGCCAAAACCGGAAATACTACCTCAAACATCAGGTCTTCGAGGCAGGCACGGTCACCACGGTCATCGTGGAGAAGCAGTTCTCGTCCGACCTCGAGGGCGACTCCGGCGTCCCGGGCCGACGCCTGATCCAGATCCAGAGCGTCGCCGAGGATCATAGCGGCGGATGCGTCGAGTTCGGGCCGGACGGGTTCCTTTACTTCGCCATGGGCGACACCGGCCCGCACAACGATCCCAACGGCCACGCCCAGAACATGGGCCTGCTGCTCGGCAAGATGATGCGCATCGACGTGGACCACACCGATCCCGGCAAGGCTTACGCCATCCCGCGCGATAATCCATTCGTCGGCCAGACCGGCGTCCCGCCCGAGATCTGGGCCTCCGGCTTCCGCAATCCCTGGCGCTTCTGTTTTGATCCCGCCAATGGCGACCTGTGGCTCGCAGACGTCGGGCAGGATCGGGTCGAGGAAGTGGCGCTCGTGCGGCGCGGGGAGAACCACGGCTGGAGTGTGTACGAGGGATTTGAACCGTTCTCGAACCAGTACCGCCGGGAAGGCCGGACGTTCACTCCCCCGGTCTTTGCCTACGGCCGCAAATACGGCAACTCGGTCACCGGCGGATACGTCTATCGCGGGGACAAGCAGTCCTCATTCAACGGCGTCTATCTGTGCGGCGATTACACCTCCAAACGGATCTTCGGCGTGCGCCAGGAAAAGGGTGTGCTGAAGGACGTCCGCCAGGTGGCCACCGTCCCTCAGGGCCTTGTCTCCTTCGGCACGGACGAAGCCGGGAACCTCTACGTTGTGGGCTTCGATGGCATGGTCTACCGCATGGACTTCAGCGGGTCGCGGTTTGATGGAGAGGCGACGGAGTAGGAGCCTGGAGCGCATTCAGCATTGCCAGCGAGGGCCACTTGCAGCGGTGTTTGCGGCATGCAGGTCGACCCGGCTGATCCCGCCAGAGCCAGCTTCTCTTCCATCCGCCAATTCCGCGGAATCTCCGAGCGACTGGCAACCGCCGGCCAACCCACGGCCGGGCAGTTCGCGTTGATCCGGGAGGCGGGCTATGAGGTCGTGATCAACCTGGCCTCACCACCTCGGACGACGCCCTCGCCAACGAGGGCAGCCTCGTGGCGGGGTTGGGGATGTCCTACGTCCACATCCCGGTGGACTTCGCGCAACCGAAGGAAAGCGACTTTGAGGTTTTCGCCGGCGTTCTCGACGCGTTTCGCGGGCGCCGGGTCTTCATCCATTGCGCGATGAACATGCGGGTCTCGGCTTTTGTGTTCCTCTACCGCGTCCTGCGCGGCGAGGCGACGCAGACCGAGGCCCTGCGCGACTTGAAGGCCATCTGGGAGCCCGACGGAACGTGGGCCCGATTCATCGAGGACCGGCTTCCACCTCTTCCCCGGCATTGACGTGCGTCGGACATCAGGAATGTTGAAGGCCTTGCTGAACGCGATGAATCCCTCCTCCCCCAATCCCGCGCGGAACGTTCTCGGCGAACGCCTTGAACCCTGCTGCTTCGCGCCGCTCACCGGATTCTTCCGCGATGGCTACTGCCGCACCGATACCCACGACAGGGGACGCCACGTCGTTTGCGCGCAGGTGACGGCCGAGTTTCTGGCCTTCAGCCGCGACGCCGGGAACGACCTCTCGACCCCACGCCCCGAGTACGAATTCCCCGGGCTTCAACCGGGCGACCGATGGTGCCTTTGCGCCCTGCGCTGGAAGGAAGCCTTCGACGCCGGCTGTGCTCCTCCGGTCGTCCTGGAAGCCTGCCACGAACGCGTCCTCGACTTCATCCCGCTCGCTGCCCTCCAAAGCCATGTCCTCCGTCCCGGCGCCTGATTCCGCCTCCCGCCCGGGCGGCGGTTGGCGCTTCGACAACTCGTACGCCCGCCTCCCAGCGGCGTTCTTCAGCCGCGTCCAGCCAACTCCGGTCTCCCACCCACGCGTCGTCCTCTTCAATCCAACCCTCGCGAACGCACTGGGCCTCGACGTCACCAACCTTTCCCTGCCCTCGGCCGCGTCGGTCTTCGCCGGCAACGAACTCCCTCCCGGCGCCGATCCCATCGGCCAGGCCTACGCCGGCCATCAATTCGGCAACCTGACCCGACTCGGCGACGGCCGGGCCATCCTCCTCGGCGAACAAGTCACTCCATCCGGGGCCCGCTTCGACATCCAACTCAAGGGACCCGGCCCCACGCCTTACTCGCGTCGGGGAGATGGTCGCGCCGCGCTCGGCCCGATGTTGCGCGAGTACCTCATCAGCGAGGCCATGCACGCCTTGGGTATTCCCACCACCCGGAGTCTCGCTGTGGCCACGACCGGCGAACCGGTCTTTCGCGACGAACCCCTTCCCGGCGCCGTCCTGACGCGCGTCGCTGCGAGCCACATCCGGGTCGGCACCTTCGTCCTGTTCTCCGCGCTGGGTGACGTCGACTCGCTCCGCCTCCTCGTCGAGCACACCCGGCAACGCCATTTCCCGAACCTCACCCAGCATCCAGAGAATCCAGCGCTCGCGCTCCTGGAAGGCGCCATCGAAAGCCAGGCCTTCCTCATCGCCCAATGGATGCGCGTGGGCTTCGTCCACGGCGTGATGAATACCGACAACATGGCGCTCTCCGGCGAGACAATCGACTACGGCCCGTGCGCCTTCATCGACACCTACGATCCGGACGCGGTGTTCAGCTCCATCGATCACCAGGGCCGCTACGCCTTCGGCAACCAACCCAGCATCGCCGGATGGAATCTCGCCCGGTTCGCCGAGGCATTGATTCCCGTCCTCCACCCGGATTCAGCGCAGGCCCTCCCGCTGGCGCAGGAAGCCATCCGACAGTTCCCAGCCCGGTTCACAAGGCATTGGCTGGAGGCCATGCGCGGAAAGCTCGGGCTCTTCTCGGAAGAACCCGGGGACGAAGCCCTCATCAACGACCTGCTCACCGCGCTCCTCGAAGGCCGGGCCGACTACACCCATTCCTTCCGGTCACTGCACCCAGACCAAGCCTCCGGTCCGATCCCGCCGGATTGGCACAACCGTTGGACGGGCCGACTCCGCCAACAGCCGCAAACCCGGGAAGCCGTCCTCCACCGGATGCGCGCCCACAACACGGCCGTGATCCCGCGGAACCATGAGGTCGAGGCGGCCCTCGACGACGCCACCCGACGGGCCGACCTTTCCCGATTCCATCGCCTCCTGCAGGCAGTCTCCCAACCGTACGACGAAACCGGTCAGCCGCAGGAATTCCTGAACCCACCGCCCGCCGGAACACCGCGTTGCACGACGTTCTGCGGAACCTGATCCCAGAACCGTAGCTGCGGACGTCAGGACGCAGGGCCAATCCTGCCAGCCCAAAGGTTGGCTGATCTGACGCCTTTCGCGGGGTAGAAGCGGACTTCCGGACACAGCTGACATCAGCCCCTCACGCCGTCGCACCCGGTACGCGGTTCGCGAGCACAGCTTCCGTCTGGCGCGTGCGGAAGGCGTCATAAGCCTCACGGAAGCGCGGATGCTTCGCCCCGAGAATCGCGGCTGCGAGCAGCGCGGCATTCACGGCACCCGCTCGCCCGATGGCCATCGTTCCCACCGGAACACCGGCCGGCATCTGGACGATGCTCAGGAGGGAGTCCATGCCGTTGAGGGCCTTGGACTGGACGGGCACCCCGAGCACCGGCAGGACCGTCTTGCTCGCGCACATCCCGGGCAAGTGGGCTGCGCCCCCGGCTCCGGCGATGATCACCTCCAACCCGCGCACAGCCGCAGAACTGGCGTACTCAAACAACAGATCGGGCGTCCGGTGCGCACTGACCACCGAGGCCTCAAACGGAATGCCGAAATCCTCCAACTGCTTTGCAGCATGCTGCATCGTCTCCCAGTCCGACTGGCTTCCCATGATGATCCCAACCAACGGACCGGTCGCGGTCCCCGAAGCGATGCCCAAACTCATGCCGAGAGGCTAGTGCCACGCCTACGCGTGACGCGAGCGGTTTGGAGGGCTGGCCCCCCCTGCTTCCCGCGAACATCCGCTTCGCCGGATCAACTGCCAATCCGTGCCTCAAACTCCGCCATCGTGGACATCGTGAAGACCGATCGGGCCAACGCCCTCAGCCGGGCCTCGTCCTGGATCGCGTCCACCCGAGCCCGAAACGCATCGCCGCAGGGCCCGAAGCGGTCGCTGACCAGATCCAGAAGCAGGTCCCGCGCGGCTGCATGGCGGCCCCGCTCCAGACCCCGCTCCAGACCCCGCTCCAGACCCCGCTCCAGGCCTTGCTCCAGGCCTTGCGCCCGGCCCTGTTCCCGCCCTGCCTCCAGCCCCTCTTCCCACACGATCCGCTCGTAGGTACTCCGTCGCTTCGTTTGCATGCTCGCCTCCATCTGTTTCACATCTTTCCTCAATCTTAGCTCCTCCTCCTCCGGCAACGCCAGCAGCCAGTGGATCAGGCGCATCACCTCCCGGACCTCCAATTCTCCCATTCCCGACTCAAGCAGTTGCCTCACCAATCCCAGCTTCCCGCTCCGCCGGGCCCTCATGTTCCGTCCCGTGCCCTGCGCGATGCGATGTGCTTCGATCACCCGCGCCACCGGGTTCCCGGCTTTGATCCATGGCTCCAGATCCAGGTCGGTGAGCTTGCAGATCCCATAGTCGAACCGAAGCGATGATGCAGGGCCCCGGAATTCGTACGCCTTGGGACGCCACCGCTGATTCGCATCCGCGAGGATCACGACGCTCGTCGGCATCCAGCCAAACCGGTCCAGAATCCGGCACAGGTAACGGAACATCCGGAACGGCAGTTGGTCGTCCCGCTGTGCCTGAACCTCCACGTGCACCAGCAACACGTCCTTGGCCCCATCCTTCCGTTGCACCTCCACCAGCTTGTCGACCCGCATGGGACCGCCTTCGGAATCGCGGACGATCTCCTGAAGTTCGGTGTCCAGAAAGCGCGGCGGGGCGGACCAGTCGATCTGGTCAGCCAGGCGCGGGAACGCGAGGGAAAGGCAGGGCTGGAGGAACGTCTCCAGCGTTGCCTTCCACGCGGCGTCATATTCCGTGACGGGATTCAACACCCCCTGCTACGCCGCAACGCACGAAAGGTTACCGCTCCTGTTCGCCTCAGCCGGCGCAAGGAGTAGCGCCGTCGACCTTACTGCTGCGGGAACATTCCCGCGGTCCATCCGCCGTCGACGGCAAGGGCAGCCCCCGTGACGAAGCTCGCCTCGTCGCTGGCCAGGAACAGCGCGGCATTGGCCACTTCTTCCGGCGTGCCCATCCGCCGCTGGGCCTGCGTCGAGGCCATCTCCCGATACGCCGCCGCCGGGTCCGGATACTCGCGCAGGCGGGCCTTCACGAAGGGGGTCTCGACGCGGCCCGGACAGACCGCGTTGACGCGCACGCCCGTTGTGGCGTGATCGAGGGCGGCACAACGCATCATTCCGACCACGGCATGCTTGCTCGCGGTGTAGGCGAACCGGTCGACCAACCCCTCCAGACCGGCGGTGGAGCCGGTCACGACGACCGACCCGCGCTTCCGTTCCACCATGCCCGGCATCCACGTCTTGAGGGTGCGAAGGACGCCGACAACATTGACTGATAACAGGCGCTCGAAGTCGGCGACGCTGGTGGTCAGGAGGGTTCCCACGTGGCCGATCCCCGCGTTGGCCACCAGCACGTCGACCACCGGTACCCGTTCCAGCGCCGCCACGAAGTCCGCGTCCCGCGTGACATCGAGCTTCAGGGCATCCGCCTGTCCGCCGGCTTCCCGGATGAGCGCCACGGTCGTCCGCGCCGCCTCCTCGTTCACGTCCGCCGCCCAGACAAAGGCACCGGCACGGGCAAAGGTCAGGGCGATGGCCTGTCCGATGCCGGATCCGGCACCAGTGACGAGAGCGGTCTTCGAAGCGAGCGAGAAGGGCATGGTCCGATTGAGCCCAATTCCCCCCGGGTTCATCCACTGATTTTCAACGGGACATGGCCGTCACAAGCAACCCGACCAAGGCCGCCAGGGCGATGCTGTGGCCGAACACCGTGCGGAGGATGCGACCTTCCTGGCCATGCACGCGCGTCGCAACCCCGGCCACGACGATGCTCTGGGCATCAATCATCTTGCCCATCACGCCGCCGACGCTGTTTGCCGCGCACATGAGGTAGGGATTCAGGCCGAGTTGTTGGGACGTGATCTTCTGCAGACCGCCGAAGAGAACATTCGATGCGGTATCCGATCCGGTGAGTGCCACGCCCAGCCATCCCAGCAATGTTCCGAAGAACGGATAAAACGCGCCGGTCCCGGCGAGGGCCAGCCCGAGGGTCGCGTCCGCCCCGGAGTATTTCGTCACGTTGCCCAGAGCGAGCATCGCCGCGATGGTCACGAGCGAGCCTCGGACCCGCAGCGCGGTTTCGCCGTAAGTGCGAAGCATCTCGCGGGGTCCGAAGCCCATGGCGAAACCAGCGAGGATGCCGGCGAGGAGGATTCCGGTGCCGGTGGCGGAGACCCAGTTCAACTTGAACTCCGCCGATTCCGGCTTCACGCCGTGCGCTTCCACCACCGGAGGAACGCGAACGACCTTCTGGTGGATTCCCGCGACCGGGAAGCTGGGGGCGGAGAAGGCGTCGAAGGACTTCTTTACTGTCGGCAACCCCCAGACGAACAGGGTTGCCGCCAGCAGGATCCAGGGAACCCAGGGATTCCCCGCGGCCCTGACCACAGCCTTCCCTTCCGGCACGGCCGCCGATCCCGGACCCGCAGCAGTTGTCCCCAGGGTCCTTCCCGTCGGCATCCCGGCCAACTCCGCTTCCTCTTCCGGTGGCGTCCATCCATCCCGCGGCTGCCAGAAGCGCAGCAGCACCACCAGGCTCGCGATCGAAACCAACCCAGCCGCCGTATCCACCAGCCAAGGTCCGTGAAAGTTCGAGACCAGGAATTGCATCAGCGCGAACGTCCCGCCCGCGACCAACGCCGCCGGCCATACCCCCACCAACGCCCGCCAACCGCCGTAGGCCACCACCACCCAGAACGGGATCAACAACGAAAACACCGGCAACTGCCGTCCCGCCATCTTCGACAACTCCAGCACGTCCAACCCCGTGACCTGGGCCAGCGTCGTGATCGGAATGCCCACGCTCCCGAACGCCACAGGCGCCGTGTTCGCCAGCAGGGCCATCGCGGAGGCTCGGATGGGAGCAAAGCCGAGCTGCATCAGCATCGCGGCCGTGATCGCCACCGGCGCCCCGAATCCCGCCGATCCTTCGATGAACCCACCAAACGAATAGGCTACCAGGATGAGCTGCACCCGACGGTCCGGCGCCAGCGCCGTCAACCTTTGGCGCAACACCTCGAACCGACCCGACTGCACCGTGAGCGTGTGCAGGAACATCACGTTCAGCACAATCCAACCGATCGGAAAGAGTCCGTAGGCGGCCCCGTACAAAGCGGATCCGAACGCCGCAGGCGCGGGCATGCGGAAGGCGAAGACGGCCACCGCGAGGGCCGCACCCAGTCCCAGGAGGGCCGCCATCCAGGCCCGAATATGCCCCAAGGCGACCAACCCGAGCAGCACCACCACGGGGAGCGCGGCCACCAAAGTCGAAAGCCAGCGCGACCCGAACGGATCGTAAGTCTGTTGCCAGATCATGGTGACCTCAGCGCGGCAGCGTCTGCTCCAGGTCGGCGATCGTGTAGACCAGGATCGCCAGCGCCGCTGCACACCGGTTCAACGCATCCGGATCCACCTTCTCCGGCGTGTCGGCCTCGGTGTGGTGATACCAGAAGTAACGTTCACCCGCCACGCGCAGCGCCGCCACCGGAACCCCCTCCTCCAGCAACGGCCCCGTGTCCGCGTCGGCACCGCCCGCGACCACCTTGCCCGCCTTCAGTCGACTGCCAGTGGATTCGCCCACCGCCTTCACGATCCGCATCGCCTCGTCGCTTCCCGTGAACCCGAACCCGGTCGGATCAAACGCGCCGTTGTCGCTCTCGATCGCGAGCACGTGGTTCTTCAACTCGCTGCGGTGCGCATCCCGGTAGGCCTTCCCGCCAATCGCTCCGTTTTCCTCATCCGTCCACAGCACGCATCGGATCGTCCGACGCGGCTTCAGGCCCAGGTCCCGCAAGAGCCGAAGGGCCTCCCACGCCGCAATGCAACCGCCGCCGTCATCCAACGCGCCCCGTCCGACGTCCCATGAATCCACATGCCCGCCGACCACGATGACCTCGTGCGGCAGGGTCGTTCCCCGAATCTCACCAATCACATTTCGTGACTGCGCCGGCGGCCTGGATTCCGCTTCCATCCGAAGCCGCAGGACAGGCGTGACGCCTCGTTCCTGCCAACGTTGCAGCCGGGCGGCGTCCTCGGCCGAAACACTCGCATGCGGGATCTTCGTCACCCCATCGTCGTATCGCATCATGCCGGTGTGCGGGGTCCGTAAGCCGAAGTCCCCGACGGCTCGGACCAGCGATGCAACCGCCCCCACCTTGGCGGCCGCATTCGCACCCGAGTAGCGGTACCGAACGGTGGTGCCATAACCTTGAAAGGGCGCATTGAAGACGACGATCCGGCCCTTGGCCTCGTCACCGCGCGCCGCCAGTTCCTCAAAGTTCGTCACCACCAACACCCGGGCGGTGATGCCCTCCGGAGGCGTCCCGATCGATCCGCCCAGGCCGAGCAGCGGCATCGACTCGGGCGAACGGCCCGGCTCCATCAACTCCAGGGATTCCTTTCCCCGAACCCAGTGTGTCACGGCCACGGGTTCGCCGCGGACTGCATCCAGACCGTCCCGCTTCATCTGGTCCAGGATCCAGTCGATCGCCAGTTCCAGATTGGTGCTCCCAGCGGCACGCGGCCCGAACCGGTCACACATCTCCGCGAGACGTTGCCAGGCACGATGTGAGTTCGTGGCCTTCGCCACGATCCGGTCGGCCGCCACGGAGAACCGCTCGGGCAGAAGGGCGGCACCGCCTGGGGGGGCCGGCTTGGGATCCTCGCCGAGAGAGCGCCAGCGCACGTTGCGGATCTCCGCCGTCGTGCTCCAGGTCGCCAACCCAAACGGCGCGCTCATCTCGATCTCGCCCGAGCGCATCGCAATCTTCTTCCCGGCCGTCGCCACCTGGATCACGCGTTCGTCATCGATCCACACCGTGAGGTTCGTCCCCGTGACGGCCAGGCGGATCGCATACCAACGCTCCTTCTGGAACGACTTGTACTGCGTGGTCTCGTTCTGGGAAGCGTCCTGGTCGTCGATCGACGAAATGCCCACCACGGCTCCGCCCCATCCGCCGACGATCAGGCTGGCGTGGGAATCGCGGACCGGAAACGTCAGGCCGCAGAAGAAATCGCCGCCGAGGACGCGGCGCGCCTCCAGGGACACCTCGTAGTCCACGCGGGCCGGAGGGTTGGTGCGGTGGATGCCGGTGAGAATCCCTTGGTTGAGGACCAGCACCCCATCCCTCACTTCGATGTCCCCGTGTCCGGCGAAGGGCGTCACCTCCCAACCGGCGAGGGACTTGCCATCAAACAGGGGTTTCCAGTCACCCGCCACGAGCCGGGAAGCCAGAAGACACGCGAACCAGATCCACCATCGGCGCTGCATGCCCGCCAGAATGCGGGGATGCCGATTCGGGGGAAGGCCGAAGTTTGAAGGGCACACAACAAACAAAAAGGCGCGCCGACGGATTTCTCCGCGGGCGCGCCCTGTGCAGTGTGCAGGTCGGATCAGCTCAGTTCACGGCGGCGACGCCGGGGACCTCGTGGATCGACTGCTGGACTTCCTGGGCGACCTTGGTGCCGTCCTTGGCAACGAGGTCGAACTTGATCGCCTGCTGCATGACGGTCCGCAGGTCCTCGATCTGGAGGCGGACCGACTTGCCGTCCGCGGAGAGCTTCGCCGCGGTGATGTTGAGGTTCTCGCGGGACTTCTTGCTGGGATCCTTCACGCTCACCTCGGGAGAACCGTAGTTTTCGGAGCGGACGTAGTTCCAGCGCTTGCCGCTCCAGTTCTGGAGGTCTTCCGCGGAGGCCTTGTCGAGGGGCTGGGAGAAGCCGAGTTCAACTCCGCCGGGGATCACCTTGAGGCTGTTCACCGTGTAGACGGGCTTGCCGGTGTAGCGGACGCGATCGAAGCCGGTGATGCGGGCGGCATTCGACTGCCACTCGCTGAGGCCGGCGACGTAGAGCTGGCCGTCCTTCGGGTGGAACCGGGCGCGCATGACGGACGAGGTGAACTTCAAGGGGAACTTCACGACGCCGGCCTGCTGACGACCCTTGGCGATGTCCTGGCGCATGACGAGGTAGAGGCTGGACTTGCCGTAGGACTCATGGAGCAGCTCTCCCTTGAACGGTCCCCACTTGTCGCTGCTGACCCAGATCTGGCCGCCGCCCGAGTTGTCGTAGTCGTTATGCGAAAGCCACATCAAGGGCGGGGCATACGCATCGGCCCGTTCCTTGGGCGTCAGCTTGTTGACCACGCCATGGAACGTCTTTCCATCCACCCAGTTGATCGGCGTGGTCGGCACCCAGGTGCCTTCGTTGTCCGACGTCGTCACCTGGCCGTCGGCGCGGACGCCAATGCCATTCGGGGCGCGCAGTCCGCGGGCCACGACCTCGAACTTCTTGCCGTCGGGACTGACCTTGAAGAGGGCGCCGGCATGCGAGCAGACCGAGCCATTGCCCCGCGAAGCCTTCTGGTCGCCGAACCCGCGACCGCCGCCGTTCACCGGATTCGCCTTGGCGAAGTAGAAGTTGCCCGCGGCGTCCGTCTGGAGGTCGAACACGAACTCATGGAAGCCCTCGGTCGACATCACCTCGTTGTTGAAGTTCTCGTAGTAGTCCGCCGAACCGTCCTTGTTGAAATCATGGAAGCGGGTGATGCCGTCGCGACCCGAGACGTAGATCATGTCGTTGACGATCTCGAGGCCGAGAGGCTCGTAGAGACCGGACGCAAAGCGCTTCCAGGT
Organism: uncultured Verrucomicrobiota bacterium; assembly: GCA_903842505.1. Taxonomy (GTDB): domain Bacteria; phylum Verrucomicrobiota; class Verrucomicrobiia; order Limisphaerales; family UBA9464; genus UBA6176. The sequence goes on from CAIMMI010000145.1 coordinate 30,374, forward strand.
CAGCTTCTCCAGCTTGTCGTCGATGCCGGAAACGATCCAGATGTCGCCATCGTGGGTGCACAGCGCAGCGCGCGTGCCGTCGGCGAAGAAGTCCATGCCACCGAAGCGGACCCGGCGGTTCCAGGGGTTCTTCTCCGGCGCGGAGATGACGTCCGTGACGTAGGCGCCATCCGGCGTTGCGGAGGAGTTCAGCTGGCCTTGCAGGACCACCGGCTCAGGCCAGTGCGCCGGCCCGCCCTTGGTGAAGTCCTTGAACTTCGGCTCGCCTGCGGAGAGTTGGGCGAAGCTGGAAGCGCCACCCTGGGCACCGGCCCAGATCGTGACCTTGAACGTAGAAACGGCCGCACCCTGGGGAATGTTCAGGCTGACGCGCCCGTCCTGGAACTTGAGGGCCGCGCCCTTCGGCAAGCCCGTGGCTGAGATCAGCGTCACCTTGCCGTCCGCGCCCTGGACCTTCACGGCACCCGCTTCCACGCTGCCCTGACCGCCTTCGACGTCCGCGATCAGGATCGAGAACGCCTCGGACGTCCGCTGCCGCTTGAAGATCATGCCGCTCTTCGACGGTTCGATCCGGAAAGTCCGGACAAAGCCGAGCTCGCCATTGGCCTTCACCGACGAAGGCTGCTCAAACACCTTGGTACCGCGGACGGTGTAGGCCAGCTGCACGTCCATGCCGTTGACGTAGAGGCCGTCCCAACGTCCCAGGTCCGACTTCACCGGGCCGTACGGCTCGGGCCGCAGATCCTTGAACGATCCATCCGCACCCGCCACACCGGGCACCTGCGCGGTCCCGAACGCCTGCGTCCCGACCATCGCGGGATGATTGCCATGGCTGCCGTCGAACACCACGCCCCGCGTGTTCACGAAGCCACCGCTCCAACCGGCCGCCACCCGGAGCAGGTCCGTATCAAAGAGGATCGAGGCATCATTGCCCACCCGGATCGCGAGCCCCTTCATGGCCACGTTTTCCTTGGGGAAATTCGCGTTGATGCACGCGCCCAGGAACGGGAAATCCTTCTGAAGAAGCTCTTCCTTGATCTTGTCCTGCGCCTGGACCGCCAACGAAAGGCCCACGGTCGCGACCGCCAACTGGATCGCTCCGCGCCATGTAACCACTGTGTTCAACAGCATAACTTTGAAATCCTGTACCAAACCTGCACCCCCACGCCAGAGCCAATCCGGCCACGGCGGACGATTTGCAGAGGCCCAATGACTGCCACAAGACACACGGCATTCAACTTCCGATTTCCTGCAGGACCTCAGAAAGCCCGCCTCGGATGGCTCGTGGGGACACTCGCCCCACCTCCAGATCCTGCAGTCGGTCCCGCTGCTCCCTCACGGGCGCACGTCCACCACCACGAGGTCCCCCTTCGAGTTCCGGACATGGATCCGCCCACCGGCCAACACCGGCGCCGTCCAGGTCTTGCCTCCCAACACCTGCGCCCGGGCCGTCGGCTTGAATCCGTCCGGACTCGCCGGCGCCACAACCAACTCCCCGGTTCCGTTCACCCCGACCAACTTCCCGTCCGCCACGATCACCCCGCCCGAACCAAAGCCCGGCTCGCTCCACTTCTCAGCCCCGGTCGCGAACTCGATGCACTTCAACGACGCCTTCTCCGTGGTGTCGCCGTCGACCCCGTACAGGAATCCCCCCTGCAGCACCGCCGGGTTCATCTGCGTCCGCAACGCCTTGGATTTCCAGAGCATCTCCGGCTCCCCGGTCCCCATCCGGAACAGCGCCGCGCCCTTGCCATAACCCGTTGAGACAAACATCCGGTCCCCATCGATCACCGGGTCCGCCGCGTTGACCCCGTATTGCGTCAGCCACTTCACCCGCCAGACCTCGGTGCCGTCCGTGGGTCGGACCGCCACGTAGGCCTGTCCCGATCCGAGGATCAGCACCTGTTGGGCGCCCGTCCCGTGCGGAAACGGGGTCGAATAGCCTGCGCTCTTCGTCGAAGTCTTCCAGGCCACCGTGCCCGTCGGGGCGTCCAGGGCCAACCCGGCCTCCCCCACATTCAGGTACACCTTCCCATCCAGCACCAGCGGCGCCCCCGTGAATCCCCAATCCGGGACCCGCGCCCCGGTTTCCTTCTCGACGTTCCGATGCCACACGACCTTACCGTCGGTCGCCCCCAGACAGAACACGTCGCCCCACCGGTTCAACACATAGACCCGCCCACCCGAGACGGTCGGAGTCCCCGTCGTCCCGCCATCGAAATACTTGTCGCCCAGTTCCGATGCGAATGCGTGACGCCAGACCTCACGGCCCGTGGCGGCATCGAAGCAGAACACCCGATCCTGTTCATCCGCATGACCCAGGGTGAAGGCGCGGCCGTCGGCCACCACCACCGACGAGAAGCCCAACCCAACCTGCGCCTTCCAGGCCACCTTGGGTCCGGAGGCGGGCCATTCCGCCTTCCAACCCTTCTCCGACGAAGTCCCATCGCGCCGTGGACCGCGCCATTGCGGCCAGTCTTCAGCCTGACCCGCGACCCCGCTGGCCAGCGCCAGGCCGCACGCAACCGCCCTGCCAAAACGCATCCACAGACCCATGCTCATGCCCCTAGGGACGCAGAAGCCCCCCGGCCCCATCAAGCCCGCTTCATGGGCGGCCGTTTGCCCCCACCCACTCCTTCAGGATCGGGACGGGCTGGAGGATCCCGGTAAGGCGGCCGGTGGCGGGATCAAACTCACGGATCAATCCGTCAAAGGCGCCGGTATAGAGCCGCTTGCCGTCCGGACTGAAGGCGAGGCTGAACACGGCTCCGTCGTGCCCGGTGAGCGTGGCGGTGCGCTTGCCGTCGGTGGGATTGTAGAGGCGGACCTCGCCGTTGGGCGCGGCGGCGGCAGCGAGGGTTCCCTCGGGATTGAAGGCAACCGCCTGCACGGGCCCTGGCTGACGTTCGAAGTCGCGGACGAGGTTGACGTCGTTGTTCGCGTCGGTGCGTTCCTGGTTTTCCTTGGCTCGGTAGATCCGCAACCCCCCTTCGCCGCCACCGTAGAGGACGGTTTCCTCCTTCGGATGCCGGGCGAGGCAGGTGACGGGTTCGATCAGCTTGTTGATGTCGTCGATGAACTGGCCGCTGGCGGCATCGATGAGCTTGATGGCGCGGTCGCGGCTGCCGCTGAGGAGGCGGTTGCCGGCCGGCAGCCACGAGGTCTGGAGGGACCAGTCGGAGTGATTATCGAAGCGCACGACTTCCTTGCCGGACGGCCAGGCGAGGACGCGCACGGCCTTGTCGGCCCCGCCGAGTGCGAGGCGGTCGCCCGTGGGAGACCAAGAGATGCCGTAGACCGAATCTGCAGAGACCTTCCATGCGGCAGCCTGCTTCCCGGTTTCGACCTCCCAGACCTGTACCTCGCCCAGGCTGGCAGGAACACCGGCGGCGACGGCGAGATGCCGGGAATCGGGCGAGAAGGCGAGCGACTCAATTCGAGTCGATTCGCCGATCCATCGGCCCTTGGGCTGGAAGTCGGCGGTGCCGAACACGAGGACCTCGTGGTAACCCGAAGCGGCAATCCACTTCCCGTCCGGCGAAATCGCCAGGGCCGTGGTCACGGGCAACGACGGATAGGCCGGCGGTGCGGCGATGTGGGTGCTGTAGGCGTCGGCCGGCGTGTCGTCCTTGGCCCCTTCGCGGATCCAACGTTCGAGCAGGGCGACCTCGGCAGGCGAGAGTGGGTCGCCTTCCTTCGGCATGCTGGGTTCCTTGCCTCCCACCTCGGTGATGACAATCGATTTCGACGGGTCACCGGGGAGGTAGTTGGGGCCGTTCTTGCCGGGCTTGGCGAAGAGCGCGTAGGTCGAGGTGTCGACGCCACCCTTGGTCTTGTTGGGATTGTGGCACCCGTTGCAGGAACGCTTGAAGATCGGCGTGACGTCCTTGAACCACGAGACCGGGGCGTCCGCGGCGAACGCGGAGACGGGCAGCAGGAGCGACAGGGCGAGAGCGCGGACGGGCGATGAAGACATCGCCGCCCCGCAGGAGTGGAATGGGTACTCGAACATGTCTCAGGGTGTGGGCTTGGGAGGGGTGGGTGCGTTGGTCGAGGCGGTCTCGACAGGGGGCGCGGCGATGGTCAAGGAGACCGGGGTGGTCTTCTGGCGCCAGGTGCGGTCGTTGTGCGTGTAGGCGGCCGTGACAGCGATCTTGTGTTCCTTGCCGGCCTCGGCCTTCTCAGTGACGAGGAGTTGGACGGTGGCTTCCTTGGCCTTGGCGGCGACGGGTTGCACCGTGGCGATGACTCCAACCGGAACACCTTCCAGGGCCAGGCTGACTTCGCCGTCAAAGCCGCGGCGCTCGACCTTCACCACGAACTCGGTGCGGTTGGCGGCGGAGGCGGAATTCGTAGGCAACGCGACGGCAGAAAGTTTCACGGCGTCAGTGCGGAAGAACGGCGAACCCGGAAGCATGGCCGTGGCATAGAGCGGAATGCCCTGGACCGTCAGGTCCGCAAAGCGCGGAGCGGACTGCACCAGGTTCTGGCCATCCACCAAACCCTCGGCACGGAAGGCAACGGGTCGGGTGCCGGTCCCGGCGTTGAAGGCGGCATTGAGCTGGAGCTGTCCGCGGGATTGTCCGGGAGGAAGGGTCAGGACCGGGATGTTCACGCCGCCGGGGCCGTCAGCGAGGACCTTGACCTCATTCGTGAATCCAGGCGCACGCGCCACCGCCACGTCGAGGACGACGGTCGTATTCTGTTCGACAGCGGCAGACGCCTGGCCGAGATCGACCGAGAACGGCGCGGGCGGAAGCACGGTGAGCCATCCGGCCTCGGAAAGCTGGACGGGACGCACGAACGGCTTGCCGCCGATTTCTGCCGTGGCCTGCAATCGCAACGGCAGGGAGGTCGCCGAGGCGTCGGCCGTGGCACCGATCAACAACCATCCGAAATCACTGCCGGCGCCGATGGTGCACGGCACCACGGACACACCCGGGGGGAGGTTCTGGCCAGACACCCGCACGATGCCGTCAAAACCATTGCGCCGCGCAACCTCGCATCGGACGGCGAGCCATCCATCGCGATGGACGCGAACCCTTCCAACGCCCGTTCTCACACTGAAGTCGGGCGCGGTGTCCGGCTTCTGGATCACCATCCGGTAACCAAAACGTTCGCCACCGCGATCGGTCAGGTCGCGGAGGGAGATCAGGTACTCGACGTCCTTCTTCGCATCGAACTCGATCCGGGCATCGGGTCCGTTGGCGTCGTCGTTCCGCTGGAGCACCTTCCCCTGCGCGTCCTGGAGCGTAAGGAGGACGTCGAGCGGGGAGCCGAAACGGCGCGCAAGGACATCAACCGTCCAGCGTTGGTCGGCCGGGCTCTTGAAGCGGAAGGTGTCGAGGTCGCCCGGCATCCCGATGCGGCCGTTGAGCGCGATCGGTGCGGAGAGGGCGTTGGCCTTGTCGGCGGCGTTGTTCGGCTCGGCTTCGAGTTGCTCCGGGAGGTCGCCGACTTCGAAGCCGATCGGGTTGGAATAGCCGGCGGCGGTACGGGCGCGGATCTCCTGTCGGCCGAGAGGCGCATCCGGGGCGAGCGCAAGCGTCAGGCGGTTGGCGCCTTCCAGTTGTTGGCCGAGGAGTTGGACCTCGACCGTCGAACCGCGTCGGCCGCCGAAGGGAAACAGCGACTCAAGGTAAGGCCGGGTGCCGACGACGAAGTGGTAGGTATAACGGTCGCCACCGAGGTGACGCAGGTCGTTGAGGCGTGCGACGTACTCGCCATCGGCCGGGGCCTTGAAGACGAGGAAGGGATCCAGGCCGTGGGCATCCTCGGAGCGGGCGAGTTCGGCGCCCTTGGAATCGAGCACGATCAATGTCGCATCCAGCGGGGAACCCGTGCGGTTCGCCTGGACGTCGAAGAGGATTTCCTGCCCGGCCTTCAGCGCGATCCGGTAGGCGTCGACTTCCGCGGAACCACCGATGCGACCCGAAATGGCGACGGGCGGCGTGATCAGCGGGAGGGAGGCGGGGTCGGAGGCACCGGCCGGTTCGAGGACCTCGCGCAGATCGGTCACCTGAAAGAGAAGCGGGTTCGACACACCGCCGGGTCCGGCCACGCGCAGTTCATGGGCACCGAGCGGGGCGTCCGCAGCGACGACGACCTGGAGGGCGAGCGATTTGGCGGGATCGGTCGGTCGGACCGCGATGCCGCCCAGCGAGCCTTCGAGGACCACGGCGGGCGTGGAGGAAGGGACGTCCGCGAGCCGGATGGCCTTGTGGGAGGCGAGGTGATCGGTGACGGCCGCGAGACCATCGCCAGAAAGCGTCACCGTGTTGGTCGTGCCCCGCTGGAGAAACGTGAGGGACGTGGAGTCCAGCCGCGGAACCGGCTGGATGGCCGCTTGGAGGAGGCCTCCTCCAACGAGTCCAATCGTAGCCACCGACGTCAGGAGGCGAGTGGAGTTTGAAGTTTGAAGATTCAAGTTTGAAGAGGGGAAGAGACCTGCCTCGTGACCTCGTCAGCTACGGCCGGATGGGTAGCCGACGACGTGAGGAGGCGGTGGGAGTTTCAAGTTTGAAGAGGGGAAGGCGGCTGGCTTGTTGCCGGACTTGAATCTTCAATCTTCAAACTTGGCACTTCACGAGAACAACCCGGTGACCGGTTCCGCCTGGACGAGTTCGCGGGGTTGGTTGAGGTGGTTCATCACGATCGTGTGCGGATCGATCCCCAGCGCGTGATAGATCGTGGCGACGATCTGTGTGGGATGCACCGGCGAGTCGGCCGGCGAGGATCCGGTGGCATCGGAACGACCGTATAACGCGCCGCGGGAGACGCCGGCGCCCGCGATGAACGCGGTATAGCAATAAGGCCAGTGATCGCGACCGTCGGGCGAGTTCGTGTTGCCGCTGGTGGAGACGCCAAGGCGCGGGCTCCGACCGAATTCACCCAGGGCGACGACGAGGGTTTCCTTGAGCAAACCGCGTTGGTCGAGGTCGTCGAGGAGGGCGCTGAGGCCGGAGTCGAGCTTCGGGCAATGGATGTTCCGAAGGGGACCGAAGTTGGCGGCGTGCGTGTCCCAGGCATCCACGGTGGGATCCCCGTTGGCGACGGCGGGCCAGTTCATCTGGACGACGCGCGTGCCGGCCTCGACGAGACGCCGGGCGAGGAGACAGCCCTGGCCAAACGTATGACGACCGTAGCGATCGCGGAGGGCTTCGGCCTCCTTGGTCAGGTCGAAGGCGTCGCGGGCGCGGCCGCTGGAAACGAGGTCGAAGGCCTTCTGATAGTACGAGTCGAGGGCGTACTTCTCGACCGCCTTCTCCATGTCGGGCATGGCGTCGTTGACGGACTTCAACAGCCGGGACCGGCGTTCGAGGCGTTCGCGGGAAACCTCCGGGCGCAGGGTGAGGTCCGCGAGGTTCAGTTCCTTGGCGGGGTCCTGGTAGAAGTAATACGGATCGAACGCCGCGCCGAGGAACCCGGCCGTGCCGCCCTTTCCGATGACGTTCGATTCCTGCAACGGACGCGGCAGCATGACGAACGGCAGCATCGGGACCTCGGGCGGACGCAGTCGGGCGATCTGCGAACCGAGGTGCGGGAAGTCGTTCGGCGCGGGCGGCTCCAGCTGGCCGGAGGGCGACACGCGGTCGGGCGTGTAGCCGGTCATGATCTGGTAGATCGCGGCCGTGTGGTTGAAGAGTCCAACAGGCGTGTAGCTCATCGAGCGGATGAGGGTCGCCTTGTCCATCTGCTGGGCGAGCTTCGGCATCACCTCGCTCAGCTGGATGCCGGGGACCTTGGTGCGGATGGGCTTGAAGTCGCCGCGGATGTTCGAGGGGGCGTCGGGCTTCGGATCCCAGATGTCGATGTGGCTGGGTCCGCCCTGCAGGTAGAGGATGATGACGGACTTGGCGCGGCCCCACCCGTTGCGGGGTTGGGAGGCGGCGGGACCGGCGGTGGCCGATTGCTGGGCCTGGAGCTTGAGGATGTTCGCGAGGCTCAGGCCGGCAAGGCCCGCGCCACCGATGCGCAGGAACTCGCGGCGGGAGAAGCCGTCACACGTGGCGCCGTATTGGCCGGGGATGGAGATCATGGCGGGAGGTGGGATTCAGCGGTTGAAGAGGAA
>CAIMMI010000146.1 GCA_903842505.1 uncultured Verrucomicrobiota bacterium
CCCATTTCATGAATCCCATCCCACGGCTCACGCCGTGGGCTATCCTCTGCCGGTGCTCCGCACCTCAGCGCCTCCATCCGCTCCGTGTCCTCTGTCGCGGAAGGCAATGGGGTCAGTCCCATATTTTCAACTTTTGTCCGGAATCCCAACGACCCCGTCACCCCCTTTCGCCCCGTCCGGGGCTCTTTCCCATTTCATGAATCCCATCCCACGGCTCACGCCGTGGGCTATCCTCTGCCGGTGCTCCGCACCTCAGCGCCTCCATCCGCTCCGTGTCCTCTGTCGCTTTCGTACTCGTACTCAGCCCGCAGGGCGGTACTCGTACTCGAACCAACGTGTACCGCACTCAGATCCATCCCGTGATCCCATCGGTTCGAGTACGAGTACGAGTACCCCCATTCGGAAACCCACGGCGAGGCAACCCCAGCCCCAACCGGGGCGTCCGATCCCGGCGATTCGGTCCATCCTGTTCATCCTGCCCATCCTGTCTTCCGCACACCCCACCCACCCTGTCCGCGCGCCGATGAGGTCTCGCTACTGCCGAAAAAAGGCGAATCGTTCCCCAAGGATTCTGAGCCAGATCCCGTCTTCCACCACTTCGATCTCGCACTCCGACATCCCAGCGTTTTTGGCCATGGGGGAAGGCAATGGGGTCAGTCCCATATTTTCAACTTTTATCCGGAATCCCAACGACCCCGTCGCCGTCTTTCGCCTCGTCCCGGGCTCTTCCGCATTTCATGATTCCCATCCTACGGCTCACGCCCTGAGCTATCTTCTGCCGGTGCTCCGCACCTCAGCGCCTCCATCCGCTCCGTGTCCTCTGTCGCTTTCGGACTCGTACTCAGCCCGCAGGGCGGTACTCGTACTCGAACCAACATGCACCGCACTCAGATCCATCCCGTGATCCCATCGACTCGAGTACGAGTAGGAGTAGGAGTACCCCCATTCGGAAACCCACGGCGAGGCAACCCCAGCCCCAACCGGGGCGTCCGATCCCGGCGATTCGGATCCATCTTGTTCATCCTGCCCATCCTGTCCTCCGCACACCCCACCCACCCTGTCCGCGCACCGATGAGGTCGCGCTACTGCCGGTAATAGGCGAATCGTTCCCCAAGGATTCTGAGCCAGATCCCGTCTTCCACGACTTCGATCTCGCACTCCGACATCCCAGCGTTTTTGGCCATGTACAGGGAAACAAAACCCAGCGACTCCTTCCCCGGCTTCGCACGATACAGGTAGCAATCTGTCGCCAAGGCTCCCGAGTACGGATTTGCGGTGCAAATGACCCACTTCCCACCGTCAGCCGCCTTCTGCTCCCGGATCTGGACTGGAATCTTCTGTGCGATGAAGTGGCGGTGAAGCGAATTGGTCCCGTCAAAGTGCTGCGGGCGCACCATGTGTGGAAGGTCATGTGCCAACAGCGCAGCGCTGGTTCCGCCAACGGCCAACAAGACCCGCAGGTACACGATTGAGGTCCCTTTCATTTCGTCAGTTTCCCTTGGTTTCATTGGCGGTCAATCGCCGGCAATCCCCAGCCACAGGGCAGAGGCGGACGTTCACCAAGAGGCCTGTGAACGTTTCGACACCTACGATTGAAAACCATCCGTGCACCGGGTCCGTGCGGCCATTCAGGGCGCGGATCATTGCGAACGGACGGCCCCGGGGTTCCACCCCGGGCTTTCACCGTTTGCCCCGTTGGGGCTGACTCCGCATACGGTTCGTCCGGTCCCGCCTACGCGGGTCCATCCTGTTCATCCTGCCCATCCTGTCTTCCGCTTCCCCAAGACGGGAAGCCCGATGGCGACGGGCATCCAACCCGAAACTGAGAACTTCAAACTTCCCCTGTCACTCGCCACCATTCCGGCCATGCCGATCTACGAGTTTGCCTGTCCGCGCTGTCGGAAGATCTTCAACTTCCTGAGCCGCCGGGTGAATCCATCGCATTCGCCGACCTGTCCCACCTGCGGGAACAAGAAGCTCACGAAGGAGATCAGCCGGTTCGCCATGATCAAGGGTGCGCCCGAACCCGCGGCCGCTCCGCCCGGAGACGGGCCGGACGAAGCCGGAGGCCCGCCGATGCCGGACTTCGATGATCCCCGGGTCGAGAAGGTCATGAACGAACTCGAACGGGACATGGATCACCTCGACGAGAACAACCCGCGTCACATGGCCCACATGCTCCGCAAGATGCAGCAGGCCATGCCGCCCGGCTCGATCCCCAAGGAAATGGAGACCGCGCTCCGCCGACTCGAGAAGGGCGAGGATCCCGAGAAGATCGAGGAAGACATGGGCGACGTCCTGGGTGAATGGTTCGGCAAGGGCGAAGGCGAGGACGGTCCCGGCGGTGGACGCGGGGGTGGCGGTTACTCGCACGACCCCGGTCTCTACGACTACTGAGGTCCGACCTTGAACGAAGCCTTCCAGACACTGGCCCTCGCGCTTGGCCTCGGCCTGCTGGTCGGTCTGCAACGCGAGCGATCGGCATCGGTGCTGGCCGGCTTCCGCACCTTCCCGCTCATCACCCTGTTCGGGACCGTGTGCGCGTGGCTGTCGGTGCAGCACGGCGGATGGATCCTCGGGGCCGGACTGGTCGCACTCGCGGCGGCCATCTTCTCGGGGAACATCGTCCGCGCCCGCCAGGCGGAGTCGGACCCCGGCATCACCACCGAGGCCGCCATGCTGGTGATGTTCGGGGTCGGTGCCTATCTGCCGGGTGGCGAGCGACCCATCGCCCTGGTGATCGCGGCCGCCACCGCGGTCCTGCTCCACCTCAAGCCCCAACTCCACGACCTCGCCCGGCGAATCGGTGACCATGACTTCCGGGCGATCATGCAGTTCGTCGTCATCGCCCTCGTCATCCTGCCCATCCTGCCCGATGCCACCTACGGCCCGTTCAACGCGCTCAACCCGCATCGGATCTGGTGGATGGTCGTTCTCATCACGGGCCTGAGCCTCGGGGGCTACCTGCTCCACAAGTGGATTGGGGACCGCGCCGGAGCGTTCGCCGCCGGGCTTCTGGGCGGCCTGATCTCCAGCACGGCCACCTCCGTCACGCACGCACGCCTCACCAAGAGCCAGCCAGCCAGCGCGCCGCTCGCCGCGGTCGTGATCCTGCTGGCTTCGGGTGTCGTGTTCGCACGCCTCCTCGTCCTCGTCGCCGCCTCGGACCGCGAGCATCTCGCGGCTTACATCCCCGCCTTTGCCTCGATGCTCGCGGTGCTCATCGGGTCCGCCTTGTGGCTCGGGTTCCGTCGACGGGACTCCGAAGCCACCCTTCCCGCGCCCACCAATCCCACCGAGCTTCGGTCGGCCCTGTTCTTCACCGTGCTCTACGCGGGCGTCCTGCTGGGGGTCGCTGCCGCACGCGAATGGTACGGCAACCGTGGCCTCCTCGTGATCGCCGCCCTCTCCGGGCTCACCGACATGGACGCCATCACGCTCTCGACCGCGCAACTGTCCCGGCAAGGAACGATTTCTGTCGGAGAAAGCACGCGGGCCATCCTGGTGGCATCGGTCTCCAACCTGTTCTTCAAGGCGGGTGTGATTGGTTCGCTCGGCGATCGATCCCTGCTCCGCAAGATCCTTCCCGCCTTTGGCGCGGCCGCGGTCACCGGACTCGCGTGGGCGTTCCTCGGCTGAGATGGGAAGCGGGAGCCGGGTTATCCACAGATTTCACAGATTACACAGATGAGGGGGATCGGTCGTGCGCCTTCCTCGGCCTGCCGATAATCGGTGAAATCTGTGTAATCTGTGGATCTCAAGCTCTCTCCCGATTTCAGGCATTCCTCCGTCGCATCCAGAAGACATACAACGCGGCGGCGCAGGCGCTGGCGCCGCCGGCCCAGGTTCCGGCCTCGGGGACATTCGAAAGCGCCATGGCGGTGACATCGCGATGCGGCCCGGAACTGACGAAAGTCGTCGCGGCCGTGGACGGATCCACCGAGTAGAACCAGCGATGAAACCAAGTAACGGCGTAGAGCATGCCGGTGCCATCGAACTCGATGTCACTGATGTAACTGGCCGTATCGCCGTGGGACAGGCCGCCCACGACCGTGGATGCGGCGGTGTTGGTGTTCACCTGGAAGAGGAAGTCCTGGTTGAAGCCCGTATTGCCGCTCAGGAAGAGGTCGCCATTGAACGGATTGCGGGTCACGCCTGTGATCGTGTAGCCCGTCAGACCGCTGGTGATCGGAACCGAGTAGGTCACCGTAGCCGAGCCCAGGTCGATGTAGAAGAGTTCCTGACTCGCGTTGCTGAAACCCCATAGGCCACCCGCGTCGTAGTCGAGGTCCGCGATCTGCGTGTAGGCCACGGTGAACATGGGAACCGGCGGCCCGGGCACGAAGTAAATCCCGCCAGCCGCATCGGCCTGATAGAGCAACCCGCTTGGATGCGCCGCGAGGCTGTCCGACGGCACGAAGGTGTTCGCGTAGACGGAGTCGGAGTTGTTCGCCAGGTCCACCAGGTGCACGACCTGACTGGTCGTCAGCGTGTACCCATTGGGTCCGGCCAAGGCTGCGCTGCCGGAGAGGCCAAGGAAGGCTGCCGCAAGGCAAGAGAGGGAACGCATGGGGTGAGACTGGGCACATCTTGACCCGTCCGTAAACCCACCCCCCCTCCCGGCGGGGAGTTTCCAGTCGCCCGATTCCAGATGCCAGACCAGCCCACGGCTCGACGCCTCGCCCCACCCTCGAAAGCTAACTCCACGGTGGGGCGAGTGTCCTCACGAGCCGGGCGGGAGTCCCAAGTTTCAGGATTCAAGTCGCTCCAAACCTGAAACTGAAATCTTCCAACTCCCGCGCCCGCTCAGTGGATCGTCAGGTAGGTGTAGTCCTTCAGGCCTCGCTCGTAGTCGTCGAGCAACCGCATCGCTTCGCTGGGCTTGAGGCGGTCGGATTTGATCGCGGCATCGACCTGCGCCTTCATCTGGCGCTTCAGTTCGTTCACGTCGTACTGCACCTCGGTCAGCGAGTCGCTGATGGTGTCTCCCTCGATGACCTCCTCGATGTAGTACCCGGCGGGTTCATCCGGTTCGAGGAACACGTGGACCTCGTTGACGCGGCCGAAGAGGTTGTGGAGGTCGCCCATGATGTCCTGGTAGGCGCCCATCAGGAAGAAGCCGAGCAGGTAGGGTTCCTGGACGCCGTCGCCGCGCAACGCGTGCACCGGGAGCGTGTCGCGGACATCGCGCAGGTCGACGAACTTGTTGATCTGACCGTCGGAGTCGCAGGTGATGTCCACCAGCGTCGTCTCGCGGGTCGGCCGTTCGGTGAGCCGGTGAACCGGCATGATCGGGAACAACTGCCCGAGCGCCCAGTGATCCAGCAACGACTGGAAGACGCTGAAATTGCAGAGGTACTGATCGCCCAGTGCGTCCTCGAGTCCCTTGATTTCGTCGGGGATGTAGGCTTGGCCGCGGAAGCTGTCGACGACGGAGCGGCTGATCTCCCAGTAGAGGGACTCGATCTTCGCCTTGTCGGGCAACTCCAGCATTCCGAGCGTGAACATCTGGTGCGCGTCCTCCTTGCGCTCCTGGGCATCGTGCCACGCCTCGCGCTTGTTCAGGCGATGCAGGTTGTCCCGCAGGTCCGCCAGTTCCCGCACGAGCCGGTGATCCTCGGGGCCATACGAGAACTTCGCTTCCTGACGCGTCTTGTCGATCGAGCCGAAGACCTCGACCAACAGGACCGAGTGATGCGCCACCAGCGCGCGACCCGATTCCGAGACGATGTCCGGATGCGGCACGCCCTCCGCGGTGCAGACGTCGGCCAGGTAATGGACGATGTCGTTGGTGTATTCCTGGAGGGAGTAATTGGTCGAAGAATCAAAGGCCGAACGCGAGCCGTCGTAGTCCACGCCCAAGCCGCCGCCCACGTCCACGAACTCGATCGGGAAGCCCATCTTGTGGAGCTTGGCGTAGAAGCGCGAAGCCTCCTGCACCGCCTTCTTGACGGTGAGGATGTCCGGCACCTGCGAGCCGATGTGGAAGTGCAGCAGACGGAAGCAGTGGGCCAAGCCCTCGTCGCGCAGCATCTGTGTTGCCGCCAACAGATCGGAAGTGCTCAGGCCGAACTTCGCGTTTTCGCCGCCGCTCTCCGCCCACTTGCCCGCACCCTTGCTCATCAGGCGGGCCCGGATGCCGATCATCGGCTCCACACCCACGACCTTCGAGACCGAGATGATCTGTCGGAGCTCCTCGAGCTTCTCCACGACCATGATCACCTTCTTGCCGAGCTTGATGCCCTGCAGGGCGAGCTTGATGAACGGCGTGTCCTTGTAGCCGTTGCAGATGATCAGCGAACCGAGCTGGTCCTGCAGCGCCATGCCCGCGTACAGCTCCGGCTTGCTGCCCACCTCGAGGCCGAACGAATAGGGCTTCCCCGCGTCGAGGATCTCCTCCACGACCTCGCGGAGCTGGTTGACCTTGATGGGGAACACGCCCCGGTACTTCCCTTGGTAACCCGACTCGCTGATGGAAGTGCGGAACGCCTCGTTCAACGCCATGACCCGGTGCCGGAGGATGTCCTGGAACCGGACCAGCAACGGGAACCTCAGGTTCCTCGCCCGGGCCTCCTCGACGAGATCCATGAGGTCCACCTCGACCCCATTCTGCAGCGGCTTCGCCACCACATGCCCCTCGGCGTTGACGTCGAAGTATCCCGCGCCCCAACGATCGACGTTGTAGAGGCTCCGTGCTGCCGCAATGTCCCAGACCGGTTCGGCGCCGGCAGGAGGAACCATGGAAGAATCACTCATTTCTCGTTGGTCAAGAGGACCGGACTCTAAAAACGGTGGCCTGAGATTCAAGAAGCGCGTTGGGAAATCGTAAGGGGGGCCGGACGGCCGGAGTTCCCAGTCGCCGGTTTCCAGATGCCAGACCACCAGCCTCCTCACGTCGGCTGCTACACCCGTAGCCGACGACGTCAGGAGGCGGGGCTTTGGGAAGTTCGCAGTCGCCAGACCAGCCATTGGCTCGACGGAGTCTCGCCCCACCTTGGGATGGGCCTTGCGCGGTGGGACGAGTGTCCTCACGAGCTGGGAGGGAGTCCCGAGTTTCAAGATTCAAGCCCGGCTCCTGCTTCAAACTTGAAACTGAAAACTTCAAACTTTGGGGCGGCTCAACGTCTCGCCCCACCTTCTCACTCCTCTGCCAGCAGGCACGCGACCCTTCGTCCATCGAGCATCGGTCGCAGTTCCGGGACTTCGGTGCGGCATCGCGCCTGCGCCATCGGACAGCGGGGATGGAACGGACACCCTGCGGGTGGATTCAGCGGCGATGGAACATCCCCGGCCAGCCGCACGCGCGCTTCGCGGGAAGCGCCGGGATCCGGACTCGGAACAGCGGACAGGAGCGCCCGGGTGTAGGGATGGACTGGCGAGCGGCACACCTGGGCCGAGGTCCCTTCCTCGACGATCCTCCCGAGGTACATCACGACGATGCGGTGGCTGAGGTGTTCGACCACCGCGAGATCATGCGCGATGAAGAGGTAGGCCAACCCCATCTCCTTCTGCAGCGACGCGAGGAGGTTCACCACCTGGGCCTGCACCGACACGTCCAACGCGCTGACCACCTCGTCACAGACAATCAGGTGCGGCTCCACGGCCAGCGCCCGGGCGATTCCGATCCGTTGCCGCTGGCCTCCGCTGAACTCATGCGGATACCGGTCCGCGGCGGCGGGATCGAGCCCGACCTGCGCGAGCAATTGCGTCACGCGACGGCGCCTTGAATCCCGATCGCCGCCCAAGCCATGGAGCAACATGGGTTCCTCGACGATCTCGCGGATCGTCCACCGCGGGTCGAGCGATCCATAGGGATCCTGGAAGATCATCTGCAGGCCGCGTCGGGCCGCCCGGAGTTCCGCGGCATCCAGCGAGGCGAGGTCATGCCCTTCGAACCGGATGCTTCCCGCGGTCAGCGATTCCAACCGGACGATCGCGCGTCCGAGGGTGCTCTTGCCGCAACCGCTTTCGCCCACCAATCCCACGGTCTCGCCGGATCGCACGGTGAGACTCACTCCATCGACGGCGCGCACGACGGCGGTGGGACGGCCACGCCAATCGAGTTGGACGGGAAAATGGACCTTCAGATCCTGCACCTCGAGGAGGTTCATGCCGATGCTCCTTCCCCGGCGAACGGACAACGCGCCCGCCTCAGCGCGGTCAGATCCCGCAGTTGGGGAACATCCCGCGCGCAGGCATCGACCGCCTCCGCACAGCGCGGGTGAAACCGGCATCCGGGCGGCCATTGGCCGGCGGGGGGAACCATTCCGGGAATCGTGTTCAACGGCCCGGCGACGCCGCCCAAGCGCGGCACCGAAGCCAGCAGGGCCTGGGTGTAGGGATGCGCCGGGCGTCGCAGGACATCCGTCACGGGACCGCTCTCGACGACCTGACCGGCGTAGAGCACCGACACCTCGTCGGCCAGGTCCGCCACGAGACCGAGGTTGTGCGTGATGAGGAGGATCGCCATCCCGAGTTCGGCGCGAAGTTCCCGGAGCAGGTCCAGGATCTGGGCCTGGATGGTGACGTCGAGCGCCGTGGTGGGTTCGTCGGCCACCAACAGCCGCGGACGCGGTGCCAGCGCCATCGCGATCATGACGCGTTGCTGCATGCCGCCCGAAAGCTCGTGGGGATATTGCCGCGCGCGGACCTCAGGAGACGGAATTCCCACTCGCGCCAACCAGCGCACCACCTCGGCCTGCGTGGCCTCATCGGGTCGGTGCAGGCGGAGCGACTCCAGGATCTGGTCGCCCACGCGCAGGACGGGATTCAGGGCTGAAGCGGGCTCCTGAAAAATGTAGCTCACCACCGACCCGCGGATCCCCTGCAGACCCCGATGGTCGAGCGCGAACACGTCCTTCCCGTCGACCCGCACCGTTCCGCCCACGCGATGCGCGAGTGAATCCGGCAGAAGGCGGGTCAACGTCAGCGCTGTGATCGACTTGCCGCTGCCGCTTTCTCCGACCAGCGCCTGGACCCGGCCCGGTTCCAGGCGGAGGTCCACCCCATCGAGCACGCGGATGCGGGCCGACTCCACGGCCAGTTCCAGTTGCAGGTGGTCGATCTCGACGAGTGGCATGGGCATCAACGGTTGCGCATCGTGGCTCCGCGGCGGGTCTTCGTGCGAAATTCACTACCCGAGCGCCACTGGGGCCAATCGCGGCCATCGGCCAACCGCCAGCCCACCTCGGCCAGGAATCGGATGTCCTCCTCGGCGCCCCGCAGGTCCCAGCCAGGTTTCACCTCGTCGGAAACCTTGTGATAGTCGTTCTCGATGTACTCGGTAACCCGCTTCTCGCCATAGCCCGCGGGGTGATCGAGGTATTCGTCCCCCGCCTTCAGGTACACCGCGGGAACGCCCAGCTTCATGAATTCAAAATGGTCACTCCGGAAGAACATCCCCCGCTCCGGATGCGGATCCGGCATCAGGCGGCGTCCGGCATTTCGCGCCACGCTCCGGAGCACATCGTCCAGGGTGGAATGCCCCGCCCCGACCTGCCGCAGGTCCCGGGTACGACCCCAGGTGTTGAGACCGTCCATGTTCAGGTTGGCGACCGCCGAGGCGAGATTGAAGGGCGGGTTGCGGGCAAAGTAGCGCGCACCCAGCAACCCCTGCTCCTCGGCGGTGGGTGCGAAGAAGACCACCGAACGTTTCGGAGCCTTTGGTACCGCACCGAACGACCGGGCCAGTTCCAGCAGGCCCGCCACGCCCACTGCATTGTCTGCCGCGCCGTTGAAGATCGGGTCGCCCTCCCGCTTGGCATCGCGCCCGAGGTGATCCCAATGCGCCGAGTAGACGACGTACTGGTTCCGCAGTACCGGATCGGATCCTGGCAGGACCCCGACGACATTCCGGGACTGGACCCGCCGGATCGACTGGGAGACGGAAGCCTCGAAGCGCTGCTGGAGGATCACCGGACGGAAGGTCCGCTGGACCGCCAGAGCCAGCGCGGACTCATAGGTCATCCCGTTCAAGGCCAGCAATTCCTTCGCAGCCTCCTGGCTGAGCCAGCCTGCCAGCGGCGTCTTCGGATCCGCGTCCGCCGCCAGTTCGAATCGTTCCCGTCCCCAGGAGTTGACCACGACAAACCACGGGTAAGCCGCCGCCCGCGTCTCATGGATGAGCAATGCCGCCGCTGCACCGCGCCGCGCCGCCTCCTCGTACTTGTAGGTCCAGCGCCCGTAATAGGTCATGGCGTTCCCCTGGAAGGTGCGCGGATCCAGGCCTCCCGGTGACTTGGCATCGGGCACGGGCGGATCGTTGACCAGGATCACCACCGTCTTCCCGCGGACATCCACGTCCTTGTAGTCGTCCCAGCGGTACTCCGGAGCCGTAACCCCGTATCCGACGAAGACCATCTCACCCGAAGGGATCGCGACGCGGGAATCCGTGACGGGCGACCACGCGACCAGATCCTGGGGGAACACGAGAGGACGACGTCCGGCGGGTCCGGACCAGGCCGCGCCGACGGTGGAAGTGATCCCGACGATCGGCACCTCCTGGACCCAACTGTCGCCGGGCATACCGGGCTTCAATCCGCTCCGGGCGAACCCGGCTTCGAGGTACCGGACCGTTTTCTCTTCGCCGGCGGAACCGGGACCGCGTCCCTCGAACTCATCCGATGCGAGCGTCCGGGTGTGTTCCAGGATCCGACTGCCGTCGACACACCGACAAACCGGACGGGACAAGGGGGTGCTCGACTCGCCCGGGAGAGCCGTGGACATCCCAAGCCACAGCAGCGCCCCTGAAACCCAGACTGGAGGAAAGAGGTGCCTCATCACAGGCACGACCTTGGGAACTGGGGCACCCCGTTTGAAGGGCAAAGTGGGCCGGCAATGCCGCAAAGGAGCATTTTGACAAAGCCCAAGCCGAGGGGTGGGGCGAGACCGTCGAGCCGTTGCTGAAGTCGCAAGTTTTCAGATTCAAGTTTCAAGCACTGGCCTTGAATCTTGAAACTTGAAACTTGGGACTCTCAAACGGCTCGTGAGGACACTCGCCCCACCCCTCGCTGGGGGCAGTGTCAAGATGCGCCCATGGGCCGGCCGTTCCCCAAAAATCAAAAAGGCGCAGCCCCGTGAAGGGCTGCGCCAGAAGACGGTCACGGGGGTGAACCCGTGGTGTCGGGGGATGGACTCAGTAGTCCATTCCGCCGCCGCCGTGGTGAGGATCACCGGCCGGCTTTTCCTTCTTCTCGGGGATCTCGGTGATGAGAGCCTCGGTGGTCAGCATCAGACCCGCGATGGAAGCGGCGTTCTGGAGCGCGGAGCGCGTGACCTTCTTCGGGTCGACGACGCCGGCCTTGACGAGGTCCTCGTAGTTGCCGGTGGCAACGTTGTAACCGTCGTTGCCCTTGCGGCGCTTGACCTCCTGGACGATGAGGCTGCCCTCGACACCCGCGTTGGACGCGAGCTCGCGGAGCGGGGCCTCGACGGCGCGACGGACGATGTCGACACCGGTCTGTTCGTCGTGGATCTCGAGCTTGAGGGCTTCGATCGCACCGAGCGTACGGATGAGGGCGACGCCGCCGCCGGCGACGATGCCTTCCTCGACGGCCGCGCGGGTCGCATGGAGGGCGTCCTCAACGCGGGCCTTCTTCTCCTTCATCTCGGTCTCGGTCGCGGCGCCGACATGGATGACGGCAACGCCACCGGCGAGCTTGGCGAGGCGCTCCTGGAGCTTCTCGCGGTCGTAGTCGGAGGTCGTCTCTTCGATCTGGCGGCGGATCTGGTTCACGCGGCCCTGGATCTCGGAGTTCTTGCCGCCACCTTCGACGATGGTGGTGTTTTCCTTCTCGACGACGATGCTCTTCGCACGGCCGAGGTCGGACAGCTCGAGGCTCTCGAGCTTGATGCCGAGGTCCTCGGTGATGCACTTGCCACCGGTCAGGATGGCGATGTCTTCGAGCATGGCCTTGCGGCGGTCACCGAAGCCCGGCGCCTTGACGGCGCAGACGTTGATGGTGCCACGGAGCTTGTTGACCACGAGCGTCGCGAGGGCTTCGCCTTCGACTTCCTCGGAGATGATCAACAGGGGCTTGCCGGTCTTGGCGACCTTCTCGAGGACCGGGAGGAGGTCCTTCAGGTTCGAGACCTTCTTCTCGTAGATCAGGATGTAGCCGTCATCGAGCTTGGCTTCCATCGTCTCCGTGTTGGTCACGAAGTACGGGGAGAGATAGCCCTTGTCGAACTGCATGCCCTCGACGACGTCGAGCGTGGTCTCGATCGACTTGGCCTCCTCGACCGTGATCGTGCCGTCCTTGCCGACCTTGTCCATCGCGTCGGCGATGATCTCGCCGATCGTGGTGTCCCAGTTCGCGGACACGGTAGCGACCTGCTTGATCTCTTCCTTGTCCTTCACCTTCTTGGCGATCTTGGCGAGCTGGTCGACGGCGGCGTCGACAGCCTTCTGGATACCGCGCTGGAGCGAAACGGGGTTCGCGCCGGCGGTGACGTGCTTCAGGCCCTCACGGTAGATGGCCTCGGCGAGCACGGTCGCCGTCGTGGTGCCGTCACCAGCGATGTCGGAGGTCTTCGAAGCGACCTCGCGCACCATCTGGGCGCCCATGTTCTGGTAGGGGTTCGGAAGCTCGATCTCCTTGGCGACGGAGACACCGTCCTTGGTGACCGTCGGAGAACCGAACTTTTTGTCGATGACGACGTTGCGGCCCTTGGGGCCGAGGGTGGCCTTGACGGCCTTGGCGAGGAGCTCAACACCGCGCAGGAGTTCCTGGCGGGCGACCTCATCAAACAACAATTGCTTGGCAGCCATGTCTAGTCAGCAGTTGAACGTGGATGTTTAAAAAAACGAATCAGGAAACGATCGCAAGGATGTCGTCGGCGTTGAGCAACTTGTACTCCTTGCCGTCCACCTTGATCTCGGTGCCACCGTACTTGGAAATGAGGACACGGTCTCCGACCTTCACTTCGAAGGGCAGCACCTTGCCAGCATCGTCCTTCTTGCCAGTCCCCAGAGCGCGGATGACGCCCTCGGTCGGCTTTTCCTTGGCAGAATCAGGAATGATGATTCCACCCTTCTTGACTTCCTTCTCCTCGACGTGCTCGACGAGCACACGGTCGCCGAGCGGTTTCACATTGAGTCCCATATGACTATTAACGTGGTTCTATGCGTTGCGTTTAACCTCTGGAAACAACTCCCGCCGCACTCGCTAACGGGAAAAGCCGGGGCAGCCAGCCATCCCTCCGGATGGCCCGCCGCTTCCGAAAACTGGTTTACTTCTTCTTCTCGTCCACAACCTCGGCATCGATGATCGGACCGTCGCCTCCGGTCGTGGACTTCTTCGGGCCGGCGTCCGAGGCACCGGCACCGGCGGCCCCTTCCGCGGCTTCCGCCCCGGCAGGACCACCCTTGGCGTACATCGCCTCGCCCGCCTTCTGCATCACCTCGTTGAGGTGGTCGATCGACGACCGGATCGCAGCAGCGTCGCTGCCCTTCAGGGCGTCGCGGACGGCCTTGGCCGCCTCTTCAATCGGCCCCTTGGCCTCGCCGAGCTTGTCGCCATTGTCGCGGGCGAACTTCTCGGCGCGATAGGCGATGTTGTCGCCTTCGTTGCGCAACTCGACTTCCTCGCGCTGCGCCTTGTCTTCGTCGGCATGAGCCTCGGCATCGCGCCGCATGCGCTCGACTTCATCCTTGGAAAGTCCGGAGGACGCCGTGATCACGATCTTCTGACTCTTGCCCGTGCCGAGGTCCTTGGCGCTGACATTCAGGATGCCGTTGGCATCGATGTCGAACGTCACCTCGATCTGCGGGACACCGCGCGGGGCAGGAGGAATGTCGCGAAGCTCGAACCGACCGAGCGACTTGTTGTCGCGGGAGAACTGGCGCTCGCCCTGGAGGACGTGGACGTCCACGCCCGGCTGACTGTCGCTGGCGGTCGAGAAGATTTCCGACTTGCGGGTCGGGATCGTGGTATTGCGCTCGATGAGCTTGGTGAACACGCCGCCCAAGGTCTCGATACCCAGCGAAAGCGGGGTCACGTCGAGGAGCAGGACATCCTTCACTTCACCCCGGAGAACGCCGCCCTGGATCGCCGCGCCAATGGCGACGACCTCGTCCGGATTCACACCCTGATGCGGAGCCTTGCTGACGAGGGAACGGGCCGTCTCGACGACGCGCGGCATGCGGGTCATGCCACCGACGAGCACCAACTCATCCACCTTGTCCGCCGAAAGCCCGGCGTCCTTGAGACACGCCTTGGTCGGCGTGATCGTGCGCTCGAACAACCGGTCGCACAGCTGCTCCATCTTCGCCCGGGTGAGCTTGGTCTGGATGTGCTTCGGTCCGGAGGCATCGGCCGTGATGAACGGCAGGTTGATGTCGAACTGCTGCGAGGAACTGAGCGCGATCTTCGCCTTCTCGGACTCTTCCTTGATGCGCTGGAGGGCATCCGGTTGCTTGCGGAGATCAACGCCGGTGTCGCGGCGGAACTCGTCGAGCATCCAGTCCATGAGGGCGTTGTCCCAGTCGTCACCACCGAGGTGCGTATCGCCATTCGTGGCCTTCACCTCGAAGACACCGTCACCGATCTCGAGGACCGAGATGTCGAACGTGCCGCCACCGAGGTCGTACACGGCGATCTTCTCGTCCTTTTTCTTGTCGAGACCGTAAGCCAACGAGGCCGCCGTCGGTTCGTTGATGATGCGGAGAACCTCCAGGCCGGCGATGCGACCCGCGTCCTTGGTGGCTTGCCGCTGGGAATCGTTGAAATAAGCGGGAACCGTGATGACCGCCTGCGTGATCGTTTCGCCGAGACGGACTTCCGCGTCCGCTTTCAGCTTTGCGAGGATCATCGCGGAAACCTCGGGCGGGCTGTACTGCTTCGGCTTGCCTTCCTCCTCCACCTCGATCCAGGCGTCGCCATTCGGCGCCTTGACCACCTTGTACGGCACCCGCTTCACCTCTTCCTGAACCTCGTCGAACTTCCGGCCCATGAAGCGCTTCACGGAGTAGACCGTATTGCGGGGGTTGGTCACGGCCTGCCGTTTGGCAGCCTCGCCAACCACCCGTTCGCCACTCTTGGTAAATGCAACCACCGAGGGTGTTGTGCGCTTGCCCTCTGAATTCTCCAACACCAGCGGTTCTCCACCTTCCATCACCGCCATGCAGGAGTTGGTCGTCCCCAAATCAATTCCAAGTACCTTTGCCATAAGCCTGTCGACTTTGTCCCCTTCTCCCTTGCAAACGGGATGCCGCAGGCGGTTGCGAGCTCCAGCTGTTTTTCAACCGATTCAAAATCAACATGTTGAGTTTGTGTTCGAATCAATTGGCCCCGTTTCCAAACACTCCCACCGTGCCACGACGTGTGACAATCCAAGCCACTGTGTCACACATGGCGCATTCCTGACACTCGCCCCGACACACCTCCACCCGTACCCGCGCCACCCCGTACAGGAATCCAACGCCCGGAACCCACTCCCGCGGGCGCACCTTGAAACGGTCCCCGGCGAGGGGTGGGGCGAGTGTCCTCACGAGGCGTGGAGGAGTCCCTAGTTTCAAGATTCAAGTTTCAAGAGCCGGCGGCCGCTTCAAACTTGAAACGGAAAACTTCAAACCCCGGAGCGGCTCGACGGAGTCTCGCTCCACCGGTTTCGGGGGCAGTGTCAAGAGGGACCCTCTCCCCGAGCGCCCCGACAAAAACCGCGCGTGCAACCCGGGCACCCGCCGGCCTATTCTTTCCGGCATCATCATGAGCACTCGCATCGGAGTTGTTGGGTTGGGCCGGATGGGCGCAAACATGGCGCGGCGGCTGAAGGATTGCGGATACGCGGTGACGGCGCTGTACGACGTCCGCCCGGAGGTGGTGAAGGAGTTGGCGGCCGAGCTGGGTTCCGCCGCCGCGTCGACCCTCGCGGAGGTCACCGCCGCCGCCGACGTCATCCTGACCGTGGTCACCGACGACGCGGCGATGGACCGGATCTTTGCGAAGAAGGGCGACAGCCTGCTGAAGGGCGCCAACGGCCGGGTGTTCATCAATTGCGCGACGGTCAGTCCGGCCATCCACGTCGAGGTGGCCAAGCGCTCGACGAAGGCCGGTGCGGCGTCGCTGGAGGCCTGCATGGCATCCAGCATCAACCAGGCCCGCGCGGGAACCCTGTATCTCATGGTCGGTGGCGATGAACCGGTGTTCACCCGGGTCCGGGAGGTCCTCACGAAGCTCTCGGATGACGGCAAGCTCCTCCGCTACGTCGGCACCACCGGCAAGGCCGCGCAGCTCAAGGCGCTCGTCAACATGGTCATGAACATCAACACCGCCGGGCTTGCCGAGGGGCTCGCCCTGGCGGACGCCGTCGGACTCGACCTGACGATGGTGCGCGAGGTGTTCTCCCAGACCGGGGCCAACTCCCGCGTGCTCGTCACCGACGGCGAGGACATGCAGAACCGCGATCATTCGTGCTTCTTCAGTGCCTCCCACGCCGCCAAGGATTCCGGCATTGCCCTCGAACTCGGTCGCAAGGCGCGGCTCAACCTGCCGCTCGCCGAGACGACCTTCGCGCAGTATTCGCGGATGACCCGGCTGGGGATCGGCGAACTCGACAAGTCGGGCATTGCCGAACTGACCTTCAAGGGACGCGCTCCGAAGAAGGCATCGGCCAAGAGCAAGGCGAAGAAATCCACGGCGAAGAAGCCAGCCGCCAAGCCGGCGAAGAAGGCTGGCAAACGCTGATCGGCATCCGCGCCGGGCGATCCTCCAGCAAACTCCAACCGGATCGCCTGTCGTCCGACCCAGGATCATGAAGCCGTTCGCATTGGCCATCGGGATGGCGCTCTGTTCCGCGCTGGCGCGGGTCCTCGCACAGGAGGGTCCCGCTCCGGATCCCACGGCAGCGCGCCTCGCCGCGGTGACGCATTGCGCGACCTGTCATGCGCTGCCGGAGCCCTCCCGACTCGACCGCCAGACGTGGACCAACGAACTCCTCCCCAAGATGCGGGTCCTGGTCGGACTGGAGAAGCCGACCCGCGAGGCCGGCTTCCTCGACGTGCCGCTTCTCCTCGAATCGAAGGCCTTTCCCGAGAAGCCCGCCATGACCGAGGCCGCCTTCACGTTGGCCTCGTCCCATTTCGTCCGGAACGCGCCCGAGAAACTCGCCTCGATCCAGGATCACGCGAAGATCCGGGTCGGCCTCCAGGGATTCGAGACCGTCTTCCTCCCCGACCGCCACTCCCCACCGCTCACCACGCTGGTCCGGATCGACGCACCGAACCGCCGCCTGCTGCTCGGCGACGCAGGTTTCCAGGGCTTCAACGTCATCGGCCCGGGGCTCGACATCCGCGAGGGAATCAAGCTGGGCAACATCCCCGTCAGCAGCACCACCCTCGGCGACACCGAGTGGCTCGCCTGCATCGGTCACTTCTTTCCGCGCGAGGAACCCCGCGGCCAGGTGCTCCGCCTGCGCCGCAAGCCTGACGGCAGTTACGACCGCACCGAGATCGTCACCGGTCTCCCGCGCGTCTCCGACGTCAAGCCGGTGGACCTCAACGGGGACGGGCGACTCGACTTCACGCTCTGCGTCTACGGCAATTTCATCGGCCGGTTCTCGTGGTGGGAGGGACTCGAAGGCGACCGCTGGTCCGAGCACATCCTGTGGGACAAGCCGGGCGCCATCCGGTGCGAGATCACCGACCTCGACGGCGACGGGAAGCGGGATCTCGTCGTGCTGTTCGCCCAGGCGTTGGAGACGATGGTGCTGTTCGCGGGCGACGGAAAGGGAGGCTTCAAGCGGCACACGCTGTTCCAGAAAGACCCGAGTTGGGGACACAGCGGATTCGAGGTGGCGGACTTCAATGGGGATGGAAAGCCGGACCTGCTGGTGACCAATGGCGACAACGCCGACTTTTCCCGTTCGCCCGCCCGTCCTCATCACGGCGTCCGGATCTACCTGAACCGCGGCGACCACAAGTTCGAGGAGGCGTGGTTTGGTCCGATGAACGGGGCCTATCGGGCGCTCGCGCGGGACTTCGATGCCGACGGCGACCTCGACATCGCCGCCGTCTCGTTTTTTCCCGACTACGAGGCCTCGCCCCGGGAGAGCTTCCTCCTGTTCGAGAACACCGGCACCAAGGACCGGCTCCAGTTCACCGCATCCACGTTTGCCGAGTGCGTCACGGGTCGCTGGCTGACCCTCGACGCGGGGGATCTCGATGGGGACGGCGACGAGGACATCGCACTGGGCTCCCTCATCCGGATGCCCACTGCGGTCCCGGAGTTCGTGAAGGAGATGTGGGAGAAGAAAGGTCCGTCGCTCGTGCTACTCCGGAACAGGAAGCGCTGAACCGGAAGAAGGCGCCTCCACCCTCGACCATCCCACTGCGCTCCATGCCCAATCCCAACTCGGCGACTTCGCGCCTCCTTCGTGATTTGTTTTCCGCTGGGGATCCGACGTAAAATCACCACCGCACCAACCGTGCGAGGTCCTCGGCCGACCAAGGTTCGCGAGTGGCCTCGAGCCGGTCGGCGGCCTGTCCATGTCGGAACACGGCGCCTCGGAGGGTCCGGACGACATCGGCAGCGAGCGCGGGTTGGGCGAGGCTGGCGCCGAGGAATCCGGCGAGGACATCCCCGCTGCCGCCCTGGGCCAGGCCCGAGTTGCCCGTCGGATTCCACCACGGCAACTCGCCGGATCGACCCACGAGCGTCCCCTGTCCCTTCAGCACCACCCACGCCTTCCCCAGTCGCGATGACAATCGCTCCAGCGCGCCGATGCGATCGGACTGAACCTCCAGGGGACTGACGCCCAGCAATCGCCCGGCCTCGCCGGCGTGAGGTGTCACGACGCGTATCCCGTGCGGTGGAACCGCACCGGAGGGCAAGGCATCGAGGGCAGAGGCATCGGCCACCACGGGAACGTCGCAACCCGACCACAGATCGGCGATCCAGCGGCGGATTCCATCTGGAAGGCCGGGATCGGCGAGGCCAGGTCCAACGACCACCGCCGTCGTCTTGGGTGGAAGCCGGAATTCAGGAGACCAAGGCCGCACCATGGCGGCCGCGAGTTGGGAGGCGACAGGCAGGTAGGTATCCGGTGCGGTCACGACGGTGACCAACCCGGGTCGGGCGCGGAGCGCGCCCCGTGCGGCGAGGACGGCGGCGCCGTGGTACCCGACGCTGCCCGCGAGGATCACGACGTGACCGAAATCACCCTTGTGCGCCGTCGAGCGGCGCGGAGGAGGCCATCCCTCAAACTCGGCCTCGTCTCCCACCCAGGCCTGGGGCGCAACCAGGGAATCCGACCACGGCAACAACCCGACCTCGCGCAGGACCACGATCCGACCGGTGAACTCCGCCGCCTCCATCCGGATCAGGCCTCGCTTCACGGCACCAACGGTCAGGGTCCAATCCGCCCGGATGGCCGCACCCAGGGTTTGCCCGGAGTCGGCGTCGAGACCGGAGGGAACGTCCATGGCCACGATGCGGATTCGGCACTGGTTCAGCAGTTCGATCACCCGGATCCAGGGAGCTTCCAGGGGACGGTTGAGCCCGATGCCGAAGAGGCCGTCGATGATCACGGCCGGATGGCGGCCGAGGGCGCCCTGCAACCGGGCCAGGTCGGTGGCGGGGTCGCGAACGTCGACCACCTCCACGGCGAACCCAGCCAGGTGCGGGACGGCGGCGCGGACGTCGTCTCCATTGTGGCCCTTGCCACAGGCGAGCAGCAGACGGGATCCCGGTGCGATGTTGCCGCGCAACCACGAAGCCAGCGCGGCGCCGACCCGGGTGATGACCTCGCGTTCCCGGAGGCCGGATTTCCACGACGCCTGTTCCCACGCCCGCATGCCGTCGGTGCTGAGGACGGGAACCGAGGTGTTCATGCGTGGGAAGGGAAGAATCGGGACAGAAGGCGGATCAGGCGACGTTCAGCTCGCGTCGGATGCTGAACTTCTCAACTCGTTTCCGGAGGGTGGCACGGGTGATGCCCAGCATCTTTGCAGCCTGCACCTGATTGCCGGAGGTTTCCTTGAGTGCCTGGATGACGAGCTCCCGCTCGACGGCGGGGATGACCTTCAGCTTGGAATCCGCCCGGGCGTACCGGAAGAGGATCTGGGCGATCTCGGAAATGGTGAGGGGATCCGTGCGAGGGTTTGCCGACGGCGCTGGCGAGGACGGCGCGGAGCCGGCGGCAGCCGTCGGAGCTGCGGGCGATACGACGGGCGCCGTGCCGGGGTGGGTGGTGGCCGTGGCCTTGTGGACGGCGGCGGCGACCTCCGGAGGAAGGTCTGAAAAGAGGATGGCCGGACCCTTGGCGACGACCGTGGCGCGCCGGATGATGTTCTCCAGCTCACGGACGTTTCCGGGCCAGTGATAGGCCTCCAACGCAGCCACGGCGGAGGTACTGATCGTCTTGGGCACGCCGGCACCGGCGAGCTTGCGGAGGAAATAGTCCACGAGGAGCCGGATGTCATCCCGACGCTCACGCAGCGGCGGCAGCTGGATCCGGACGACGTTCAACCGGTAGAACAGGTCCTCGCGGAACTGCCGGTTGGCGACGGCGTCCTCGAGGGGCTTGTTGGTGGCGGCGATGATCCGGACGTCGACGCGGATCGGGGAGTTGCCCCCGACGCGCTCGAACGTGCCGCTTTGCAGGACGCGCAGGATCTTGGTCTGGGTCGTCGGCGACATGTCGCCGATTTCATCCAGGAAGAGGGTACCGCCGTGGCATTGCTCGAACTTGCCGATGCGCTGCTGGCTCGCTCCCGTGAAGGCGCCCTTCTCATGACCGAACAGCTCGCTCTCCAGGAGGTTCTCCGGAATGGCTGCGCAATTGATGGCCAGGAACGCTTGCTGGCTCCGGCGGCTGTTGTGGTAGATCGCACGCGCCACCAACTCCTTGCCCGTGCCGCTTTCGCCCGTGATCAACACCGTCGCATCCGTATACGCCACCTGGCCGATCAGCTTGAACACGGACTGCATCGGATCCGAACGTCCGATGACGCCGAGGTCGTAGTCCTGCTGTTCGAGCTGGGGAGCGACCGCGACGGTCTGGCGCATGTCGCGGGAAGCCTTGAGGGCATCGCCGACCAACTGCTTCAGGCGTGGGACATCGAAGGGCTTCAGCAGGTAGTCGAAGGCGCCCAGCTTCATCGCCTCGATGGCCGTCTGGGTCGTGCCATAGGCCGTCATCAGGATGACGGGCAGCTTGGGATCCAACTGGCGGATGCGGCGCAGGGTCTCCAGGCCGTTGATGCCGGCCATCCGGATGTCGGTGATGACCAGGTCCGGCCGCACCTGCGGAATCAGCCGGAGCCCTTCCTCACCGCTGGAGGCCGTGTGGAGTTCGAGGTCCGGGGAGTCAAAAATCCGGCGGAACGAGTACTGAACGTCCACCTCATCATCGATCAGTAGCAGTTTTTCCATGGAGAGGCCCCGCCCACGAAAGGTCAGAGCCACGGCCAGTTAAGGGTACCCCGTTCCGACCGCAAGCAAGGTTTCTCGCAAATTTGGGCAAGGGTTCGATCCCGATGAGCGCGGAGGTACCGGGGTGCCGCCGCGGGCGGATTCCTCGGGAACAGGAAGTTCGAGGTGCCTCCAAACCGACCGATTGCTAGTTTGCGTCCTGCGGCGCTCACGTGCCACGGCCTGATGAGTTCATCCATCCACTATCGACCCGAGATCGACGGTCTCCGGGCTCTGGCGATCGCTTCGGTGGTTGCCTTCCACCTCGGAGCCTCCTGGATTCCCGGCGGATTCGTCGGTGTGGACGTGTTCTTCGTCATCTCCGGATTCCTGATCACCTCGATCATCGCCCGACAGCAGGCCTCAGGAACGTTCCGTCTCCGGGAATTCTGGCTGCGACGCGCCCGCCGTCTTCTCCCAGCCCTGGGCGTCCTGCTCTCGATGACGTTCGCGGCCGGTTACCTGCTTCTGGTCGGCGGGGATTTCCGCTTCCTGGGAATCCAGATCGCTTCGACGCTCTCCTTCTGGGCGAACGTCTGCATGTACCGGAATGCCGGGAACTATTGGGGCCCGGAAGCCGAGGACTTCTCGCTGCTGCACTGCTGGTCCCTGTCGGTAGAGGAGCAGTTCTACATCCTCTTTCCACTGGGGATGCTGTTCCTCCGCCGGCTGGGCAGCAGCCGGATGAAGTGGATCCTGTTGGCCGCAGCGGTGGCCAGCTTCGGGCTGGCGGTCTTTGGGGCCCGACGTTATCCGGCCGCCGCCTTCTATCTGCTCCCGACCCGGGCGTGGGAACTCCTCATCGGCTGTCTCCTGGCGCTGGCACAGAGCCGGCTCGACGCCCGGTTTTCTACCCACCGAACACGGGGTATGCTCGCCGACCTCGGCGGCTTGATGGTCCTCGCTTCCTTTTTCGTGGTCCGGAAGGGGACTTGGTTCCCGGCTCCGGCGGGATTGCTGCCCACTCTGGGTGCCGCTCTGGTGATCGGACTGGGGCGGGACTCGGGATGGATCCGGAGATTCCTGTCGCTGTCACCCGTCGTCTACCTGGGACGGATCTCCTACTCGTGGTACCTGTGGCACTGGCCGGTCATCGTGCTCAGTCGTCAGGCTGCGTTCGAGGAAACCTCGGTCCAGTTTGCCGCCGGTCTGACCCTGGGGATCGCCAGCTACCACCTGATCGAAGTGCCGACGAGGTCGTTGTGCGAGGCCAAGATCCTCCGGGGAATCATCCTCCCGGTGGCTGCCGTCGGCCTGCTGGCGTTCTTCATTCCCAGGCTCGGATTGAGAAGCTCCGGGAACTACGAGATCCCGACCGACTGGTGCGATGCCAACCTGACAACGTCGGAAGTGGAATTGGGCGAGCGCCCCGGCTGCATCAAGCCTGCCCTCGTTCGGGATTGGCAGTCAGGGATCCGCAGGGCGACCCCGATTCCGGGGCCGGTCCAGGCCGTGCTGCTGGGCGATTCCCACGCGAAGGCATGGTTGCCGGCCCTCGATACCGTCTTCGGGGAACTCGGCTGGAACTACACAGCCTTCCCCGCTCCCGCCACATCCCCGTTCTTCGTACCGAGCGGCAGAAACCCAATTCACTACGGGAGGGCCGACATGTGGCCCGGGACGAAACGCCTGGAACTCGACCAATACCGCCGCGCTTACCTGACCTCCAACCAACCCCCGTTCGTCGTGATCGGCGCCCGATGGTTCACACACAAGGATTGGAGCCGATCGGAGTTCGACGCCGGGATCTCGAACCTGCTCGTCCTGCTCCCCCGATCGCAATTCCTCCTCATCGGGCAACCACCGGAGTTGCCGTTTGGCGAGGAGGGATTCCACCGCATCGGCGACGACATCGGGCTGTGGACGCAGTTCAAGGAGCGGCCAACCTCTCGGGCGGGGCGCGAACGCGTGCATGGCTGGATCCGGGAATTCGCGGCGCAGAATCCGCGGATCCACTTTCTGGAATCGGCCGGCCACTTCCTCGAAGGTGACCGGATCCGACTCCACGAGGGCAGGCTCACCCTCTATCGCGATGATGACCACGTCAGCGTCGAGGGAGCCATGCGCCTGACCGGAGTTTTCCGGCAGGCGTTGCTCGAGTGCTCGAAGGCCGCCGCAAACCAACAGCCGTGAACGGATACATCTCACCCCGCCCAACGTCCGACTGGCCTGAAACCCGCCGCGTCCTCGAATCCGGCATCCGGGAGGGCTGGCATGCGGGCGCCCAGCTTTCCGCATCGATCGGCGGCCAAGCCTTCGAACTCGCGGTCGGCGAGTCCTCACCCGGCATCCCGCTCCATCCCGATTCCATCGGCCCCTGGCTTTCCGCGTGCAAACCCATGACTGCGGTCGCCCTGGCCCGACTCGTCGAGTCCGGGCAATTGCATTGGGACGATCCGGTCATGTCCTGGATTCCTGAGTTCGCCGGCGGCGGAAAGGAATCGATCACCCTTCGCCACATCCTGAAGCACACAGGTGGATTCCGGGCGGCCGACCGATGCGATCCGACCCATTCCTGGGAGGACAGCGTAGCGTGCGCCTGTGCCAGCGAGCTCGAACGCGGCTGGGTGATTGGAGAGACCGGCGGGTATCACGCCAACGGATCGTGGTTCATCCTGGGTGAGATCGTTCAACGGGCAACCGGACGGTCGTTCCAGGACTGGATGTCTTCCGAGGTCTTCACGCCGCTAGCCATCGAGGACGCGTGGTTCGGCGTCGGGCCCGCCGCGCGATCCGGAATCGGCGACCGCTGGGTCACCCTGGAACGAACGGGAAACGGAGTCCGAAGCCCAGACCCGGTCCTGAACGACCCGTGGGTGGTGACGCGTTGCCGGCCGGGATCCGGATTGCGGGCTCCGGCGCGTGTGTTGCGCCGGTTCTACGAAGGTCTCCTGCATCCGCCAGCGGGCTGGCTGACCTCCTCCACGCTGGCCGACCTGATCCGTCCACACCGGGTGGGCACCTACGATCGGACGTTCCTGGCCGTCATCGATTTCGGGTTGGGATTCATCCTCAACTCCGACCGACCCGGAGAACGTCCGGCACCCTACGGATACGGCCCGCACGCGGGCCCGAGGACGTTCGGCCACAGTGGCAACCAGTCCTCCTGCGCCTTCGCGGATCCGGACCGGGATCTCGCGGTGGCCTGGCTTTGCACGGGAATGCCCGGCGAACCGGCCCATCAGCAACGGCAGCGGGAGATCAACGCCGCGATCTACCAGGACTTGGGACTCCTCCTTCCACCCGCCTCCTGACGTCGGCAGCTACCCCGTAGCCGACGAGGTGACGAGGCGGGACTTGAGGGGAGATCCCAGTTCCCAGTCGCCAGTTTCCAGAACTGGAAACTGGCCTCTGGGGACTGGCCTCTGGAATCCGCCCTGCCCCTGAAAACAAAAAGGGCCCCGTCCTTGCGGACGGGGCCCGTGTTGATCAGACGCTCAGATCAGCGACCGAGGCGCAGGAACAGGTTGCCAGCCGTGGAGGACACGGTGGCCGAGGTTCCCACCACGCCGCCGACGTCCGTCCAGGGACCAGAAACGGCCGGAGCCGACTGGAGCTTGAGGCCGGAGGTATCGGTCCAGGAGACCGTGATCGAACCGGTGCCACGCACGACCTTGATCACCGGCGCGGACGGAGCCGCAGACGCCGTCTGGATCAGGATCGGGATGCCGCCAGCGGAGGGCTTGCCGAGGGCTTCGAGCTCGGGATAGGAGAGGCGTCCGGAGCGGATCTGGATCGAGCTGACCCACATCTCGCGGCGTTCGTCCTGGTCACCGTCACCGAAGAGGATGGCGGTGGGTTGGAGGGCGCGGCGCGGATTGTCGAGACCCTGGTTGGCCGTCCAGTTGTCCTGGAAGATGCCGTCCACGTACTTCACGACGACCGGCGGATTGGCGGCCATGTCATAAGCGGCGACCACGCGATGCCATTCGCCCGCGGTGAAGGCGCCGGTGCCGTTGTAGCCACCACCACCCTGACCGAAGTTGCTGCCCTGCCAGAACAGGTCGCCGTCATCGGTGTTGGCCAGCGAGCTGACCTGCAGGAGGGACGCCGCTCCGGGACCGGAGGGCGCGACGTAGATGTCCATGACCAGGGTGTACTGGTTCACGCGCGATCCGCCACCGTTCGGGGCGATGCGGTGGGTCATGACGTAACCGATGTTGCGGTCGAGGGCGCCCGGGGCCTTGAGGACCTTGGCGGCCACGCCGTCGATGTCGGATTCACCGAACTCGGTGCCGGTCTTGGTGAGACCTTCGTTGCCGTCGAAGTAGGCGAGCGGGGCGCCGATCGTGGCACCCAGGTCACCGAACTCGAAGTCCCACTGACCGGTGACATTGCTCTCGGGAACGACCAGCGGGATGCCGGCCGCCGAGGGCTTGCCGAGCAGCACCGCCTGGGCGTCGCTGATCTTGCCGGCGCGGACCTGGATGGAATTCAGGTACATGATGCGGCGCTCGTCCTGGTCACCGTCCGCGAACAACAGCGCGGTCGGCTGCAAGGCACGACGCGGGTTGTCGAGACCCTGGTTGGCAGTCCAATCGTCCTGCTTGATGCCGTCGACGTACTTGGTGACGACCGGCGGGGTCGCCGCCATGTCGTACGCAGCCACCACGCGGTGCCACGCACCCGCCGTGAACGTGCCGCGACCGTTGTAGCCGCCGCCGCCCTGGCCGAAGTTGCTGCCCTGCCAGAACAGGTCGCCGTCGTCCGTGTTGTTCAACGAACTCGTCTGGAGCAGCGAGGCCGCACCCGGACCCGAGTTGTCGACCCAGATGTCGAAGATGAGCGTGTACTGGTTCACGCGCGTGCCGCCGCCGTTCGGGGCAATGCGGTGCGTCATGATGTAACCGATGTTGCGGTCGAGCGCGCCCGGAACCTTCATGACCTTCACGTCCGTGCCTTCGATCGGATCGATGCCGAACGAGGAGGCCGTGCCGTACTCGGTGCCGGACTTGGTGACGCCTTCAGCGCCATCGAGGTAGGTGAGGGCTGCACCGGCCGTGGCCGAGAGGTCAGCGAACTCGAAGTCCCACTGACCCGTCACCGTCGTGCGCGGGATGTGGACCGGGATGCCGGCGGCCGAAGGCCCACCGAGGTAGGCGATCTCGGCGTCGCTCAGGCGGCCCGAACGGATCTGGACCGAGTTCACGTAGAATACGCGGCGCTCGTCCTGGTCACCGTCACCGAACAGGATCGCCGTCGGCTGGAGCGCACGGCGCGGGTTGTCGAGGCCCTGGTTCGCGGTCCACTCGTCCTGCTTGATGCCATCGACGTACTTCACAACGACCGGGGGCGTCGCCGCCATGTCGTACGCGGCCACCACGCGGTGCCACGCACCGGCCGTGAACGTGCCGCGGCCATTGTAGCCGCCGCCGCCCTGGCCGAAGTTGTTGCCCTGCCAGAACAGGTCGCCGTCATCCGTGTTGTTGAGCGAACTCGCCTGGAGCAGCGAGGCTGCGCCCGGTCCCGAGTTGTCGACGTAGATGTCGAAGATGAGCGTGTACTGGTTCACGCGCGTGCCGCCGCCGTTCGGGGCGATCCCGTGCGTCATCACGTAACCGAGATTCCGGGACAGCTCGCCCGGCGACTTCATGACCTTCGCCACCTCGCCATTGATGGCGTCGATGCCGAAGTCCGCCGTCGTGCCGTAGCCCGTGCCGTTCTTGGTTTCGCCCTCGGCCCCGTCGAAGTAAGCGAGCGGCTTTCCAACCGTCGCGCCCAGGTCACCGAAGTTGAAGTCCCACTGGCCGGCCACATTGCCGCCCTTGAGGTCGGTCGGGATGCCGTCCGCCGAAGGCCCACCGAGGACCGTCGCTTCGGCATCGCTGATCTTGCCCGAGCGGACCTGGATCGAGTTGACCCACATCTTGCGGCGCTCGTCCTGGTCGCCGTCGGCGAACAGGAGTGCGGTCGCCTGGAGGGCGCGACGGGGATTGTCGAGACCCTGGTTGGCGGTCCAATCGTCCTGCTTGATGCCGTCGACGTACTTGGTGACCACCGGCGGGTTCGCCGCCATGTCGTACGCGGCCACCACGCGGTGCCACTCACCGGCCGTGAACGTGCCGCGGCCATTGTAGCCGCCGCCGCCCTGGCCGAAGTTGTTGCCCTGCCAGAACAGGTCGCCGTCGTCCGTGTTGTTCAACGAGCTGGTCTGCAGCAGCGACGCCGCGCCGGGCCCGGAGGTGTCCACGAGGACGTCCATGATCAGCGTGTACTGGTTGACGCGCGTGCCGCCACCGTTCGGGGCGATGCCATGCGTCATGACGTAACCGATCTCGCGCGTCACGTCGCCGGGCACTTCCAGAACCTTGGCCACCCGGCCACCGATGTTGGGAACGCCGAGGGCCTCGGTCGTGCCGAACTGGCTCTTGGTCTGGGTGGCGCCACCGACACCACCGAGGTACTCGAGCGCCGTGCCTGCCGTCGCGCGCAGGTCACCGAAGTCGAAGTCCCACTGGCCGGCGAGCCGGCTGCTGGAACCACCGGAAACCACGATGTCGAAGTTCCAGGTCGCCGTGCGCAGGGCCGACGCGGAATCCGTGTACTCCAAGCGAACCGCGTTGCCGACCGTCGTCCGGGCCGCATCCGGGTTGAACGTCAGGGACGTCTTGCCGTCCGCCTTCGTCAGAGACTGCGGCGTGACCGGGTTGCCATTGAGCCGGAGCTTCACCCCGGAGGTGGCAACCGTCGTTGCGCCGTCCGCGATCAACGCCGTGATCGGCGTCGCCGGGCTGTTGCCGGCAGATCCGGCAGAGGGCGAGATGGCCGCCACGTAGGGCCCGTTGGCCTCAACCGAGGTGCTGTCCCGGAACACGCGCAGGGCGGAAGGATCGTTCGGATCGTTCAGCAGGACGCGAGAGATGCCGTCCGGGGTCGAGAACCACTGGAGGCTGGATCCGCGCCCGGTCTGCCAATACACGAGCCGGAACGGATACAGGCCGGCGCTCGGCGCCGTCACCGTCCACATGTTCTCGTTCTTCGAATCAGGCTTGAACGGCGGAGCAAACCGCTCGAACTCACCGACCTTCAGGTTGAAAATGTCCCGGGGATTCGCACCGACCGTCACGACGTAGGAATCGTCGTCGTTCACGTCCGTACGATCCGTGCCGACGATCACGCCGAGCGTGGTCGAACCCGCCGGCAACTCGATGAAACCAACGACCTCGACTGCGAAGGCATCGGTTCCGCCGCCATTTCCCGGAACGCCCGGGAACGAATTGGGGGCGAAGCTCGCCACGAGATTCCCGAACTCGTCCTCGATGTCGAACCCAGCGGCGTTGCGCTCGAAGTTGACCGTGTCGACGAAGTAAGCGCCGCCGACCTCAGGCCCAACGATGGCGTCGTTGGGGATCACAACGCCGTTGGTGTCCTTCAGCGTGCCGTTGATCTGGCTCAGGGCGCGGATGAAGTTGTTGCCGACGACGGTTTCGGCGGGCGCCTGAAAGGTGCGCACGACAAACCCGCGATTGCTGGAGGTGCTCGGGTTCAACGCGAGTCCCGACGGCAAGGCCGTGGTACCTGCGATGGCTGAACCGGCACCCAGTGTCAGGATCAACCCCGTGAGGAGGCTGTTCTGGAGGGTGGTGGATTTCATGATAATGAGGCGTCCCAACGCAGAAATTGCCGGGACAAGCTTCTATTAATCCCTGTCGCGGAATTTTTGGACAGCCCTAATTCCGGGGAGGTGCGGGTTGGGCGCCTCGGGTGGGGCGAGTGTCCTCACGAGCCGCTCAGGAGTCCCAAGTTTCAAGATTCAAGGTTCAAGCCCTGCTCACCCGACTTCCCCATTGCCCTGTCGGCGCAGGCACGTTCGAATCCCATCCATGCCAAAGCAGGTCTGGTTGTTTGCCGCCATCCTGAGCGCCCTTTTCCTGGGATCCATCGGATTCCTCCAGGTCCGCGAAGCCAAGTTCTCCCACCGGGCCGCCGTTGAAGCCGCTGAGGCAGCTCGCCTGGCCGCGGAGGCCGCCGCCCGCACCAACGGCATCCTCTCCGCCGAACTCGAGATGCTCCGATCCAAGGCCGCCGAACTCGAACAACAGGTGCAGAAAGCGACCGAGGATCGATCCTCCCTCGAAAAGCAGATGCGTTCGGAACTCGAATCCCGGGACGTCACCATCTCCGAACTCCAGGGCCGCCTCACCATCAACATCCTCGACCGCGTCCTCTTCGATTCCGGCGAGGCGGACCTCAAGCCCGAAGGCCAGCAGGTCCTCCTCAAGCTCGCCCAGGTCCTCCAGCAGCACACCAACCGTCAGGTCCAGGTCGTCGGTCACACCGACAACGTCCCCATCCACTCCCGCACCCGGGGCGGATTCACCGACAACTGGTCCCTCTCCGCCGGCCGCGCCACCGCCGCCGTCCGATTCCTCCAGGAACAGGCCAAGGTCGATCCCCGCCGCCTCGCCGCCGTTGGACTCGGCCAGTTCCGTCCCCTCGCCGACAACGCCACCCCCGAGGGCCGCGCCCGGAACCGCCGCATCGCCGTGGTCATCCTCCCTGAGGAAATCGTTCCCACCGACACCAGCACCAACGCCACCCCCACCACGCCGGGCCCAGGCTCCAGGTGATCCTCACTGGGTGGGGCGAGTGTCCTCACGAGCCGCTCAACCCCAATCCGAATCTTGTCACTCGAATCCCGGATGATCCCCGGGCACCATTCCGTCGATGTCGTTTTCATTCCGGTTCCTGGGCACCGGCACCTCGCAAGGCGTGCCGATCATCGGGAAGTCCTATCCACCGGAGTTCCTCGCCAACCCGCGGAACAACCGGCTGCGGGCCTCGATCTACGTCGAGACAGCGACGACGCGCTGCCTCGTCGACACCACGCCGGACTTCCGCACCCAGATGCTCCGCGAAGGCCTCGGGTACCTCGACGCCCTCCTCATCACCCATGCCCACGCCGACCACATCATGGGCCTGGATGATTGCCGCCGGGTCTGCGACCTGCGCGGAGGTCCGCTCCCCATCTACGCTTCGGCGGAAACGATGGCCACGCTCCGCCGGGTCTACGACTACGCCTTCGACGGCCGCCCCATTCCCAAGTCCTACTTCCATCCGGAACCCCACGAGATCACGGGGCCGTTCCGGGTCGGTGACCTCGACGTCGAGGCCTTCCCCCTTCCCCATGGCCGCATGATCACCTCGGGATTCGTCTTCCGCCACGGCAACGCCCGCTTCGCCTACTTCAGCGACTGCAAGGAGGTCCCCGATGAAGCCATCGCCGCCGCACGCGGCGCGGATGTCGTCGTGCTCGATGCCCTCCGACGGGATCCGCACCCGACGCACATGTGCCTGGACGAAGCCCTGACCACGGCGCGCCGGATCGGGGCCGGACGGACCTACTTCACGCACCTGACCCACGATTACGATCACGACCGGGACCAGGAGGAGATGCCGCCGGGCGTGTTCCTGGCCTACGATGGACTGCGGGTGGAGGTCGCATGACGGCGGAAGAAGCCGCGTTGCGGGCCGTCGCGAAACGGCCTGGGGTCTACCGGGTCAGCGCATTTTTCGCCCGCCAGTTGGCCCGCGTCTATTTCCGGCTCGGTACCCGGGGATCGGAGAACATTCCCGCCCTCGGCCCGGTCATCCTGGCCTCGAACCATGTCAGCTTCCTCGATCCGCCGCTCATCGGTGCCTTCCTTCCACGGAAGATCCATTTCCTCGCCCGGAAGACCCTGTTCGATTCCCCGCTGCTCGGCTGGCTGATCCGCCAGTTGCAAGCCGTGCCCGTCGATCGCGACGGAGGCGGCGGCGCCGGACTCAAGGCGATCCTCGATCGGTTGGACGGCGGCGCGGGAATCCTGCTCTTCCCCGAGGGAACCCGCTCGCCGGATGGCGAGGTCAAGACTGCCCGTGCCGGCATCGGAATGACCGTCATCAAGTCTTCCGCCCCGGTGATCCCCGTCCGGATTTTCGGCGCATTCGAAGCCTGGGGCCGGCACCAGAAGTTTCCCCGGCCCCACCGGATCCGGATCGTTTTCGGACGACCCCTCCACTTCGAAAAGCTCCGGGCCGAGGCAGAAACCTGCGACAAGGCCCGGCTCAAGGAGATCTATCAGGAGATCGCCGACCAGTTGATGGACGCGATCCGCGGACTGAAGCAGGACTGAGCTTGGGCCGCCTCACGCCGTAGCCGACGACGTCAGAAGGCGGCTGGAAAGTTCCCAGTTCTGGAATCTGGAAACTGGCGACTGGGAACTTCTTCAAGTCCCGCCTCGTTAACTCGCATTGGCTACCGGGTCCAACTGTGTTTTGTAGGCTGCGTGCCCCCACGCGGCGGTTCACGATCCACGCCGGGTGAGGGCACCCGGCCTACAACCAAGGAACTGGCTCACTCCGGACGATCGTACGTCCCGATCGGGCGGATCCAGATGTTGCGGAACCGGACGGGATCGCCGTGATCCTGGAGGCGGATGGGACCGGTGCTGTCGTACTTCACGTACTTCGGCACGTTCTGGTGACCGCTCGGGCCGGTGAACTCCTGACGATGGTGGAGGACCGCACCGTTGTGGATGACGGTGACGGACGCCTTGCGGGTGACGGTGCCGGCGTCATCAAAGCGGGGTCCCTCGAAGATGATGTCGTAGCTGTTCCATTCGCCGGGCTTCACGGACGCTTCGACCAAGGGAGCCCACTGGCCGTAAAGGCCGCCTGCCTGGCCGTCGGCGTAGGTCTTGTTCTTGTACACGTCGAGGACCTGGACCTCATACAACCCATGCAGGAACACGCCGGAATTGCCGCGCCCCTGGCTGTCGCCCTTCGGGGGGGTCGGGGACGCCCACTCGATATGAAGCTGGAAGTCGGCGAACTTCTCCTTGGTCTCAATGTCCCCGCCGCCCTTCACGACCTCGAAGTAGCCGTTCTCGACCTTCCACTTGGCTTCCTTGTTGCCGCTCTTCCAGGCGTCGAGGTTCTTGCCATCGAACAGGACCTTGGCGTCCGAAGGCGCCGGAGCCAGATGGCTGAACGTGGCGCCAGGGGTGATGACCGGCGGGTTCGGACGGGCCTTGTCATGCACCTTCCACTTCTGACCGGGAATCTGCGGGGTGTTGTCATAGCCAACCCCGGCGGCAAACACAGCCGTGGCGGCAGCCACGAGCAGGGACGGCACGGCGATACGTGAGATCTTCATGAGTGTCCCGAGAGCTTCCCGCTCCCACGCCCCGCCGCAATCGCAAAGTTCATTCGTAGCGGCAGCGGCCGACGTAACGGGGCGGGATGCGGGAAGCTCTGGAAGACCTGCCTTTTCCCTGGACCACATCCATCACCGGGCCCACGCCCCACTGGAATCTGGCATCTGGAAACTGGGCTCTTCCCCTTCAGATCTTCCTCATCGCCTGCGTCAACCGCTGGCTCAATTCCTTGGCCGCATTCAGCCCGTTCAACCTCAGCTTCGTCTGGAAGGCTGCCACCTCGATCAACCGCGCCAGGTCCCGACCCGGCCTCACCGGGATCTCCATGTGCGGCACCTTCACTCCGAGCAACTCAATGTACCGCTCCTCCAGTCCCAACCGATCCACTTCCTGCATCTGCTCCCACGCCTTCAACGTCACCACCAGATCCACCTGCTTCTCCGGTCGGATCGAAGCCACCCCGAACATCGCGGCCACGTCGATGATCCCGATGCCGCGCACTTCCATGAGGTTTCTTGTGAGTTCCTTGCCGGTGCCGATCAGCTTGCGTCCGTCGACCAGCGTGAGGCGGGTGATGTCGTCGGTGACGAGGCTATGCCGACGTTCGAGCAACCCGAGGACCGCCTCGCTCTTGCCGATGCCACTCTCGCCCTGGATGACGACGCCGACGCCCTGGATGTCCACCATGCTGCCATGGACCTGGGTCCGCGGCGCGAACAACGCCTCCAACGCAAGCGTCGCCAGGTTGATGAACTTCATCGTCACCAGCGAAGTCTGGAGCACCGGCGTCCCGGCCTTCTCGGCAGCCCGGAGGAAGTCGCGGTCTGGCTTGATCCCGCGGCAAAGCACCGCGCAGGGAAAACGCCAGCCGAACAACTCCGTGTAGCGCTGCCGGCGCAAGTCCGGTTCCATGGCCCGGAGGTAGGCCGTCTCCACGTTGCCGATCACCTGGACCCGGCGCGGGGCGAAGTATTTTCGGAATCCCGCGAGGGCCAACCCGGGACGATTCACCGTGGGTTCCCGAATCACGCGATCCAAGCCCGTGGCACCGGCCAGCAGGTGCAACCCGAGGACCGACGCCTGTTCGGTAAAGAACTTCTGAACCGTGACGGGAGGAGGATTCATGGCCTAGAGATTGAAGTCCGGACCCAGGTAGATCTCGCGGGCCTTGGGATCGTCGATGAGGCGGTTGGCCGGACCTTCATACACGACGCGCCCCTGATGGATCAGATAGGCCCGGTCCACGAGCTTGAGCGTCTCACGCACGTTGTGATCCGTGATCAGGATGCCCAGGCCCCGGTCGCGTAACCGCCGCACGATCTTCTGCACCTCATAGATCGCAATCGGATCGATGCCCGCGAAGGGCTCGTCCATCAGCAGGAGCTTCGGGCTGGTGACGAGGGCCCGGGTGATCTCGAGCCGCCGCTTTTCGCCGCCGCTCAACTGGTACGCGAGGCTCTTCGAGAGCCGCGCCAGGTCGAGTTCGTCGAGCAGGTAATTCAACCGCGTGGCCCGTTCGGCCATTGGGCAATCCACCGTCTCCAGGATGGCGCGCAGGTTGTCTTCCACCGACAGCTTGCGGAACACGCTGGGCTCCTGCGTCAGGTAACCCACCCCAAGCCGCGCCCGCGTGTGCATGGCCATCCGCGTCACGTCCTGTCCCTGGAAGTTGACCTTCCCCACGTCCGGCCGGACCAACCCCACCACCATGTTGAACGACGTCGTCTTCCCGGCGCCGTTCGGCCCCAACAGTCCCACGATCTCACCCGCGTCGACATGGATCGTGACCCCGTCGACCACGCGCCGGCCCTTGTACTCCTTCACCAGGCCTTCGACGGTCAGCAACCGCTGCGCCCCGGTCGTGGTCACGGGTCCGGCCTGGCCGGCCGCCGTTCGGGAATCGGTCTCGGTCTTCATCCGATGCAACGCGCAAAAACCCGTCGTTCAGGGCTTGGAACCACCGCCCGCCGCCGGCGCGTTGGTCGTCCGCCGGAACAGGCCCGAGGTGCGGAACATCTCCGGATTCAACTCGGTCACCTGATGGCCGGTCGCGCGCACGCGGCCCGTGGCAACGTCATAGATCACCTCGGTGCCACGCATCGTTCCCTGCGGCGCCACAACGCGGGTGTCGCCACCCGAAAGCGTCACCACCTCGTTGGTCGCCGTATAAACCGCCTTGTCTCCGTAGGCCCGGATGACCACCGGCGCAGCACCCGGACGTCCCAGGCGGACGATCTCGATGACGACGTTGGTGGTGGCGACGAGGGATTCGAGGCGGTTGTTCTCCTTCTGTGGCTGCGCGAGCAGGTCGCCGCAGGTGAGCTTGAGCAGGCCGGGCACGTTCACGCGCACGTTGCCCACGTAATGGTACGCGCCTCCCTTCAGGTCCATCTCGGCCCAGTCGCTCTCGATCGGAGCCCGGGCGTCCTGCGCCAGCAGCGAACCCGCCATCCAACCCACGGCCATCAAACAGAATGCCTTCATATGGAAATCAAGTTGTCGGGAACCCTCCGGGCGTCACTTCGACCTGTCCCCCCCGGGCAGCGGAATGGCCAGAAGCGTCTTCACCCGATTGGAGATCACCAACCGCTGGGCGCCCTGGTCCCAATAGAAACCCTCACCGCTCAGCTCGAAGCGTCCCTCCGCCTGCACCACCTTCAGCGCCCCCGGCGACGTGACGATGAAGCTGTCATTGGTCAGGTAGACGCGGCACGCCGGGGATTCCGCGGTCAGGTCCAACTCGCCGTCCGCGCGGAAGGTGTCGACGTGGAAGTCCTCCACATCGAACGCCCTCAGGCCGCCCACGGGCGTCGCCACCCCTCCCTTGAACCGACCTTGCGTCCGACCGTCCTTCTGGAGCGTGAACGCCCAGTTGCGGACCACGGACGTCGCGGGACCCTGCGCGAGGACGATCCCCGCCAGCAATCCACCCAACAGGCCAACCATTCTGGGAATCCGGGCGTGCAAGCCCCGCCAGCATGGGAGCCGACCCCGGCCTTAGGAAGTGAATTTCTCGATCAGGGCCGCCCACCGACCCTGCCCCTTGAGCACCAGGTCCACGACCTCGCGCACCGCCCCGCAACCTCCGTTCAACCGACACACATAGTGCGCCAATGCCCGCGCCTCCTCGATGCCGTCCGCCGGAACCGCCGCGAACCCGGCCCGCTTCAGCGCCGCCAGATCCACCACGTCATCGCCCATGTACAACGTCTCGGCCCAACCCATTCCCAACTCCCTCTGGATCTCCTCGATCACCCCGACCTTCGGGCTGCTCGACTGCTTCACGTAGTCCACCTTCAAGTCGTTCGCCCGCTCCGTCGTCGCCGCCGAAGGCCGCGCACTCACCCACGCCACCTTCAAGCCCTCCGCCTGCAACAAGCGCAGTCCCAGCCCATCCCGGATGTGGAACACCTTGCGCTCCGCCATCCCAGCTCCCATCTCGATCCGCGCCTCCGTCAGGACGCCGTCCACATCGCAGACGAACAGCTGGATCCGCTTCAACCGCTCCACCAAAACCCCGGGTACTTCCATGCCCAGCAACCCTATCCAACCACCCACCCGCCGTCGAATGCGCGTTCCACCCCGGTTGCACAATGACCGGAACAGGCGCATCTGTGGGCAGCTCATGATCCTCTTCCTCCGTGTCCTCTTCCTCGGCGTCCTCGCGGTCATGACCTGGGGAACCGTCCGAGCCAGCCTCGCCCACTCGATGTTCAACATCCCGTCGGCCGTCACCGCCAACCCCTGGTTCCAGGTCACGCTCTTCGACGCTTACTTCGCCTTCCTCACCTTCTGCGTCTGGATCGCCTGGAAGGAACAGCGCCTCGCCGCCCGCATCCTCTGGGTCATCACCGTCCTGCTCTGGGGCAACTTCGCCATCGCCACCTACATGCTCATCGAACTCTTCCGCATCCCCACCAGCGGATCCCTCGACGAAGTCTTCACCCGCAAACGCCCCGGCAACCTGCCCCTCCCCATCGCTTTCACCGTCCTCGGCCTCCTCGTCTACGGACTCAGCCTATGATTCCACGCCTCCATCCCGCTCTGTCCTTCATACTCGCCCTGGCCGCCGGACTCCTCCTCCCCGGTTGCTCCACCTCCCGATCCGTGAAACCTCCGCTCCCACTCGCCACCAACGTCAACCTCCCCCGCTTCATGGGCGACTGGCACGTGATCGCCAATATCCCGACGTTCATCGAACGCGATGCCCACGACGCCGTCGAAAGCTACGAACTCCAACCCGACGGCACGATCGCCACCACCTTCCGGTTCCATCGCGGCGCCCCAGACGGCCCCCTCAAGGTCTATCACCCGACCGGATTCATC
Source organism: uncultured Verrucomicrobiota bacterium (assembly GCA_903842505.1). Classification (GTDB taxonomy): domain Bacteria; phylum Verrucomicrobiota; class Verrucomicrobiia; order Limisphaerales; family UBA9464; genus UBA6176. The sequence goes on from CAIMMI010000146.1 coordinate 36,875, forward strand.
CACGACCCCGTCACCCAGGCCGAATGGCGCATGCAGTTCCTTTGGCCCTTCAAGGCCGCCTACCTGATCCTCCAGGTCGATGACGCCCACGAAACCACCGTCATCGGCGTCCCCAGCCGCCGATACGTCTGGATCATGGCCCGGACCCCAACCCTCCCCGACGCCCGATACCAGGAGATCGTCCGTTTCCTCGACTCCGTCGGATACGACACCTCCCGTCTGCAAAAGGTCCCCCAGTCCGGAAGGAACCCCGCCGCCGAAGCCCGAAAGTAACCCTCTCCGGTGGAGCGAGTGTCCTCACGAGCCGTTGGGGAGTCCCGAGTTTCAAGATTCAAGATTCAAGTTTGAAGGCCGGTTGAATCCTGAAACTTGAATCTTCGAACCTCCCGAATCTTTCCCCTACACTGCCCACACATGCGCGGCGTGTTCACTCACCTTGGTAGCGGGATCCTGACGGTCCTGACGCTCCTGCTGGCCATCCCGGCGGTGTCCTCCGCCCCGGCCTCCGCCAACGACGCCCCGAAATCGGTGGTGTTCGCCGCCCACGACTCCGACGCCACCCAGAGTTACGTCCCCAACCCCGCCATTGTCCGCCGTCTCGTCGACTCCGGCATCCAGGCCTTGGCCGGCACCAACCAACTCGCCGCCGCCTGGCGCCGTTACGTGAAGCCCTCCGATGTCGTCGGCTTCCGCGTCGTCTCCGCCTCCGGCCCCATCAGCGGCACCCGCCCCGCCGTCGTCGCTGCCCTCATCGAGTCGCTCGTGGCCACCGGCCATTCCCCGAAGCAGATCGTGATCTGGGACAAACGCGCCAGTGACCTCATCCTCGCCGGTTACCCGAAGCTCGCCGAACGCCTCGGCGTCCGCTGGGCCGCCACCGAGGAAATCGGCTGGGACGAAGCCCGCTTCTACGAGAACGCCACCATCGGACGCCTCCTCATCGGCGACCTCGAATACCCCCGCCGCGACCAAGCCAACGTCGGACGAAAATCCTTCGTCTCCCGACTCCTGGCCCGAGACGTCACCCGCATCATCCCCGTCACCCCGGTCCTCAGCCACTCCCAGCTGGGCGTCAACGGCCAGATCGCCAACCTGTCCCTCGGTGCCGTCGACAACACCATGCGCTTCGAACAGGACGCCGGCCGCCTCGCCGAAGCCCTCCCCGAAGTCTGCGCCCTCGACGACATCTTCCCCCGGCTCGCCTTCGGCGTCTCCGATGCCCTCATCTGCCAGTACCGCGGCGATGAACGCACCTATCTCCACTACGCCGTCGCCCTCAATCAGGTCCGCTTCAGCACCGATCCCGTCGCCCTCGACGCCCTCGCCCTCGACGACATCCGCCGCTCCCGCGCCGCCAATCCCACCGAAGGCGAGAAGCCCTTCAACACCGACCTCTACGGGAACTGCGCCCTGCTCGACATGGGCAACGCCGACCTCTCCCGGATCGACGTCCGCAAGGTTCCCCAACCCTGATAGCCCCCTCCCCTCTTGATCTCCCGGCTCCTTCACGGTCTCCGCATCTTCGCCGGCTTTTTCATCCTCGCCGGCTTCGCCCACGCCCAAACCTCAGGCGCTGCCTCGACCGACGGACGTCCCCTCCTCTGGATCCTCGACCCTCCGCCGGCAGACGCCGCCCACCAGGCCCTCGCCGCCTCAATCCAGGGACTCCTCAACCAGGATCGCGCCGTCGTCTGGATCCGCGCCCGAAGCCTGCAGGCCCTCGTCCTCGAACGGGTCCAGGACCGCTTCACCCCGGCCATCACCGCCAACCCCTGGGAAATCGTCCGATCCAACCGCGCCCGCTTCGCCGGATTTCTCACCTGCCACGTCACCAATCACACCCTCAACCTCGCCACCAGTCTCGCCGGCCCGCGTCAGGCGCTCGTGATCGACACCTCGCTCCGCCAGACGGCCCTCGACCTCGGCCTCACCGAAGTCGCCGACCTCCGCGCTGTCCCGGCCACCCACGCTTTCGACCGCTTCAGCCCGGAATGCAGCCGCGGCATCCTGATCCATCAACCCGTCTCGAAGCCGTTCCACCTCCGCGACCTCGCCGTCGCCCGCAAGGCCTGGGTCGACTTCGAACCTTCCAACGGCTCCCTCACCGAACGCGTCCGCCAACTCGGCCCCGATACCGAAGTGCTCGGCTGGGGCTCCGACGAGGAGGTGTTCGTCCGCGAATCCACCCGCGGCGGTGGCTGGGTCATTCCCGCCGATTGGGCCCTCAACCTCTCCGCCCATCGCTGGCTCCACGACCCGACTCCGCAACCGAGCCCCCGCCCCGCTCCCGCTCCCGCCCAACCCGGCGAACGGATCGTCACCTTCGTCATCTCCGACGGCGACAACGTGCAGTGGCTCCTCGGCGGATTCGCTACCCAACCCGGTTTCTGGTCCAGCCCCCGACGTGGATCCTTCCCCGTGACCTGGGAACTCGCGCCTCGCCTCGCTGAACTGGCCCCCGCCGCCGACGCCTGGCTCCGTCGTACCGCCACGCCGCTCGACGCCTTCATCGGCGGCCCCAGCGGCGGCGGTTACTACTTTCCCCACCACGCCCCCGATCCCTCCCGCATCGCCCACCGCTCTGCCGATGCCCTCGCCTTCGCCAACCTCCGGGTCACCTCGATCCTCAATTCCGGCGGCAGCCCCGCCGATGCCGCCGCACTCCTCGCCGACCCGCGCATCGACGGCGTCCTCTACAAGGACTACGCCCCCTACAACCGCCGTCAGGGCGCGGTCTCCTGGCATCAGGGCAAACCCGCCGTCGCCTATCGGTACCTGCTCTGGGAACAGAAGGACCGAACCGGAAAGCTCCGACCCGACTGGCTCCCCGAAGGCGTCGCCAAGGCCATCGCCGCCTCTCCCGACGACCCCACCTCCACCGCCGAGGCCTTCAGCGTGATCCAGGTCCACGCCTGGTCGTTCCGCTCCCAGGGCGGCCCCATGGAAGCCATCCACGACACCATCCGCCAACTGCCACCCCGCACCCGCGTCGTCACCGCCCCAGACCTCATCGATCTTATCCGCCCCCTCCGCCCGAAGTAGGCGGAGTCCGAAGGTTCAAGGTTCAAGTTGGCTGCCAGTCTCCAGACCCACGCCCTCTTGAAACTTGAATCTTCAAACTTGGGACTCCCCATCTTGTCTTGCACTCCTCCCACACCCGCGGAGACAACCCACCCCAGCATGCCGCTGCCTTCCTTGCGCCCGGTCCGTGACTCGCTCGCCGCGTGGCGATTCCGGCGTGCCCTGCGTGCCCTTCATCCCCAGGTGTTCGGATGGTCCGACGCCTTCATGGGCTTCTCCCGCATCCTCGCCCCCCAGCGACTCCGCCACCGCATCGGCAGCCAACTCCTCGCCCGTCATTGCGAGACCCAGCCCGACCCCGCCGGCGGCTTCAAGGTCCACGTCCGCCCGCTCGGTCTCGACTTCTTCTGGCCGTCCCCTTCGACCTGCGACACCTGGTACGCCCTCGAACAGGAACTCCGGGAAGACAACCCCCACTGTTACACCACCGCCCCGATCCGCCTCGGTCCGGACTCCGTCGTACTCGATGTGGGCGCCTGCGAGGGTCTCTTCGCCTTCCGGGCCCTCCGCCAGAAGCTGGCCCGGGAAGTCATCGCCTTCGAACCGTTCCCCGCCATGGCCGAACTGCTCCGTCGCGGCGCCGCCGCCAACGGGATCACCCTGGGTCTCCATCACGAACCCTTCGCCGTCAGCAACCACAACGGCCCCGTCGGCTTCCGCACCGACCTCGGCGCCGACAGCAGCCAGGTGATCCTGAATCCTCCCGCGGACTTCCAGGGCGTCGTCGTGCAGTCGATCCGACTCGACGACTACCTCGCCCAAACAGGCCGGAAACTCTGCGAAAAGGACCTCCTCAAGATCGACGCCGAGGGCGCCGACTTCGACGTGCTCCGCGGGGCCGAGAAAACCATCCGTGAATCCGCTCCCCAGATCGCCGTAACGACCTACCACCTGGACGAACACGCCGCGGACATCCTCGATTGGCTCCAGAAGGTCCAACCGCGCTACCGCTATCGGCTCAAGGGATTCTCCTACTGGACCACCACGCCGCGGCCGGTGCTCCTGCAGGCGTCGGCCCTCGGCTGATCAACTCCGTTCCGTTCAGTTGCTGACGAGGATCCGGGCTTTCGTCAGGTCGTAGGAGGACATCTCCACCCGCACCCGGTCTCCGACGGAAATACCGCTGGAATCCTTCTGTCCCTTGCCCGGGATATGGGCGAGCACGAGGTGCCCGTTGGGCAGTTCAACCCGGAACGTCGTCCCGGGCAGCACCTCAATCACTGCACCGACCACCTGAATCGGTTCTTCTTTGCCGGTCATGTCACCGAATCTGGAAAGCCCGCCCTCCCGAGGCAAGCCGGTTTTCCCGCCGCTGAATGTTTGCCTGCCCCCCCAAGCACCCCCTCCGGTGGGGTGAGTGTCCTCACGAGCCGTTGGGGAGTCCCGAGTCCCAAGTTTCAAGCCCGGCTCCCGCTTCAAACTTGAAACTGAGAACTTCAAACTCCGAGGAGTCTCGCCCCACCCTCCAAGGCTTCCCCGCTGGGTGGGGCGAGTGTCCTCACGAGCCGTCCATCCCCACTCCACTCTTTTCCCGATTCACCCCCCACCGCTTCGACCCCACACTCCTCGCATGGCACGACGCGAACGATGGCCGGTGGCACTGACGGTGGCGGGTTCGGATTCCGGGGGCGGCGCCGGAATCCAGGCGGACCTCAAGGTCTTCCAGTCGCTCCAGGTCCACGGCACCACCGCCATCACCTGCCTGACCGCCCAGAACCCTGCCGGCGTGACGGCCATCGAAGCCGTTTCTCCCGCGTTCCTCCGCGCCCAACTGGACGCAGTCTTCGACGAACTTCCGCCCCGCGCCGCCAAGACCGGCATGCTCTGGAAGGCCGGACTGGTCCGGGAAGTGGTCCATTGGTGGTCGATCTCCCAACACCCGCCCCTCGTCGTGGATCCCGTCATGATCGCGACTTCCGGCGCGGTCCTCCTGCGTCCCGACGCCATCGCCGCGATCCGCAACGATCTGCTGCCATTGGCCGCCATCGCCACCCCGAACCTCGACGAGGCAGCCCATCTGCTGGGCGTTTCCCTGCACTCGCTCGATGACCTCCGCGATGCGGCACGGGAATTGCACCGACGCCATCAATGCGCGTTTCTGGTCAAGGGCGGTCACCTGAAGAACTCGGCCGATGCCGTGGATGTCTTCTGGGACGGGCGCCGGGAGCTGCTGCTCTCAACCCCATTCATCCGCGGGGTATCAACCCATGGCACCGGGTGCACCTACTCGGCGGCCATCGCTGCCCATCTCGCCCGCGGACTGCGTCTGCTCCCCGCCGTCCAGGCCGCCAAGCACACCATCACCCAGGCCATCATCCACAGCGTCCGCATCGGCTCCCACCAAGCCCTGCGCCCGTCCGCCAAGCCCTGAAGGCCACGCGCATCCCGGAGGGACGCAAGCCGATCGCAAAGAACTGTCCTCTGTCCTCTGCCCTCTGGCTTCTGGCATCTGGCTTCTGGCATCTGGGTACTGGGAACTGTCCTCTGGCATCTGGGTACTGGGAACTATCCTCTGGCAACTACCTGCCGACAACGCCCCCCTCCCCTCGGCCCGACTCTTGACCCTGCACCGCGTCCGGTAACACTGCCTCAATGAATTCCGTACCCAAAGGATGGTTGGCAGCGGTCCTCGCCCTGGTGACGACGGCAGCCTGCGCCGCGGACAAGACGGTTCTCCTCATCGCCGGACGCCCCAGCCATCCCCCGGGAATGCATGAATTCCGGGCCGGGATGATGCTCTTCCAGACCTGCCTCGAAGGCGTCCCCGGCCTGAAGGTCCAGGTCGCCTCCAATGGCTGGCCCACCAAGGTCGAGGGCGACAAACGCGTCGATGACAACGCTGCCTTCGAGGGCGTCGACGCCGTCGTCATCTACGCCGACGGCGGCGGCGGCCATCCGGCCCTCCAGAACAACCGCACCCAACTCTTCGACTCCCTCGCCAGGAAGGGCGTCGGCCTCGGCTTCGCCCATTACGGCGTCGAAGTCCCCAAGGGCGATCCCGGCGCCGCCATGCACCGCTGGGTCGGCGGGTACTACGAGCACCAGTTCAGCGTGAACCCGATGTGGAAGCCGGAGTTCAAGTCCTTCCCCGTCCACCCGGTCACCCGCGGCGTGAAGCCCTTCGCCACCCACGACGAATGGTACTTCAACATGCGCTGGGTTCCCGGCCAGAAGGGCGTCACCCCACTCCTCGTCGCCACCCCGGACGAAAAGGTCCGCCGCGGCCCCTACGTCTACCCTCAGGGGCCTTATGACCACATCGTCGCCGATGCCGGCCGCGCCGAAACGATGATGTGGGTCTGCGAACGCGAGGACGGCGGACGTGGATTCGGCTTCACGGGCGGTCACACCCATCGGAACTGGGCCGACGCCAACCAACGCAAGATCCTGCTGAACGCGGTCTTGTGGATCAGCAAGCTCGAGGTCCCGGCCAATGGCGTCGTGTCCACCCCCTCCGAGGACACCCTGGTCGCCAACCAGGACAAGAAAAAGTAGCCAACCCTTCGCCTCACCGGTCTCGCATTCCGTTCCCGAATCCTCATGAAGACGCCGATCACCCCGGACGAACCCGCCTCCCTCACCGCCTGGCGCCCCCATCTCTTCGCCTGGGCCCTGTCCTGCGTGCTCCTCGTCTTCCCCTTCCGCCGTGGCCAGGCCGAGAACCGCGCCGAATACCGGTACGAGGATTACCGCGAGGACGACGACCGGATGCAGGTCCAGACCCACAGCGTCTGGTTCGAATACGAACTCCACCAGAAGGTCACCGCCCGCGGGTCCTACGTGAACGACGCCCTCTCCGGTGCCACCCCCACCGGTGGACCCGGCCTGCCCGGCGAAAAGTACGAGTCCGTCCGCATCCAGGATGAACGCAATGCTGGCTTCCTCGAAACCGCCATCCGCGCCGGTCGCACCACCACCACTCCCCAGATCTCCTACAGCGAAGAGAGTGACTACCGCTCCCTCGGCATCTCCCTCACCGAGGCCATCGACTTCAACCAGCGCAACACAACCCTCATCCTCGGCGTCGCCCGCGCCAACGACGAGGTCAGCCGCCGCGGTTGGGATTACTACCTCTACAAGGGCAACTGGGACTTCCTGGTCGGGATCAATCAGGTCCTCGATCCCCGCACCGTCGTCACCTTCAACCTGACCTTCGGCTACGCCGACGGTTACCTCACCGATCCCTACAAGGGCATCAACATCTCGCTGGACCTCCCGCCGTACGGCCCATACGACCCAGAAGACAACACGGACTTCGATACCCGACCCGACGTCACCAACGACCGCGAACGCCGCCCCAGCCACCGCTTCAAGCAGGTCGCCTTTGCCGGCATCACCCACCTCTTCGCCCCGGTCAACGGCTCCCTCGACGCCAACTACCGCTTCCACCACGACGATTGGGGCATCATCGCCCATACCGTCCAGCTCACCTGGAACCAGAAACTCTGGAAGCGGCTGACCCTGTCGCCCCTCTTCCGCTACCACCGCCAGGGCGCGGCGGACTTCTACCGTCTGCGCGTCGATTCCGACACCAGCTTCGCCGGTTCCCGGGTGGCCTTCGGTCTCGACAATTCCTTCGCCGGTGCCGAAGGGGACCCCGGGTTCGACGACGCCCTCGCCGATCCCGCCAACTTCCAGATCATCTCCGTCCCGTTCGCCCCGGATTACTACTCCGCCGACTACCGTCTCAGCGAACTGCAGACCTTTACCTTCGGGATGACCGCCGCCATCGAACTCCACGAAAACATCTCCCTCGTGCTCGGCTACAAACGCTACCTGATGGAGGGACTCGACGGCAGGACCGCCCAGGATGTCTACCCAGACGCCAATATCTTCACCATCGGCCTGAACGGACGGTTCTGACCCTCCCCCTCCCTGTGCCCGCTTCCGTCGAACCATCCCACCCTTCCGCGACCGGCGCCCCGCTGCGCCCGCCGCCGGTCGCGGATGTCCTCGCGCGGATCCGCGGCAACGCGCGGCTCGAAACCGCCCATGGTTCCTCCGAACTGACGTTCCAGGCCATGGGCACCCGCTGCCGGGTGTCCTTCGCCGGGCCCCAACCCTCCCGCACCGCCGACCACGTCCTCGCGTGGGTCGCCACCTTCGAGGCCCGCTACAGCCGTTTTCTACCCGATAGCTGGGTCTCCCAGATCAACGAGCGCGCCGGCGGTGATTGGATCGAACTCGATCCCGAAGCCCACCAACTCCTCGGTCTCTGCTCCCAACTGGTCTTCCTGACCCGCGGCATCCTCGACCCCTCGTCCCTTCCGCTGATCCGGCTCTGGGATTGGAAGCAGGCCCGCGTGCCCTCCGATCCCGAAATCGAGGCCGCCCGCACCCTCACCGGCTGGAAGCAGGTCCAACTCGCCCCGGGCCGCATCCGACTCCCCCGCGCCGGCATGGCCATCGACCTCGGCGGTGTTGGCAAGGAGTTCGCCGTCGATCAGGTGATCCTCCTCCTCGCCAGCCTCGGCGTCCGCTCCGCCCTCGTGGACTTCGGCGCCGATATCCGCGTCCTCGGCCTGCCCCACGACGGCCGGCCCGCCTGGAAAATCGGACTCGAAGACCCGCGAAACCCAGGCCTCGCCTGGACCCACCTCGTCGTCCGCGAAGGGGCCGTCGCCACCTCCGGCGACTACATCCGCGGCTTCACCTCCGGTTCCCGACGCTTTGGCCACATCCTCGACCCCCGCACCGGGCGACCGGTCGACAACCGCGTCCTCGCAGCCAGCGTCCTCGCACCTTCCTGCACTCAGGCCGGCATGCTGAGCACCGCGCTCTGCGTGATGGGACCTGAGGAAGGCCGGCGTCTCCTCGCCAGCTCACCCGGCGTCGAGGGCTGCATTTTCTCCACCGATGGCATTGTCACTTCCCCGAGATTCTATGAACACGTCACGCAGGCAGTTTAACCGCTGGATCACCGTCACCCTGGCCGCCGTCTGGACCGGGCTCATCGCCCTCGCCGGCACCCCGAAGGCCGGCGAGGCTTTCCCGGACCTCGCCAAGGCCAACCTCGAAGGCAAGCTCCCCGACCTGGCCGGGAAAATTGTCGTGGTCGATTTCTGGGCTTCCTGGTGCAGCCCCTGCAAGAAGGCCCTCCCCGTCCTCGCCGAACTCAGCAAGGAGTACGGCCCCAAGGGCGTTGTCTTCGTCGCCGTCAGCCTCGATGAGGACAAGGCCGACATGGATGCCTTCCTGAAGAAGAATCCCCTCCCCTTCGCCGTCGTACGCGATCCCAAGGGCAAGCTCGCTGAATCCCTGAACATCCAGGGCATTCCCGTCTCCTTCGTCATCGCTCCGGACGGCAAGGTCGCCGCCGCCCACAATGGCTTCGAAGGGGACAAGACCCGCGCCAAGTACGTCACCCAGCTCGATCAATTGCTCAAGAAGTGAGCCTTCCCTGGCCGCCAATCCCAACCACGCCTCCGACCCATGAAACACTGCCATCGCCACCGCCTGGCCCTCCTCGCCATCGCCGCTCTCTCCCTGCTCTCCACCGGGTGTCAGACGGTCAAGCCGTGGCAACGCGGCAGCCTCAGTGACCCCATCATGCGGCCCGATCGCGACCCGATCGGACTCGCGCTCTCCGAACACGTCTGGTTCTCCCGCGAAGCCGCAGCGGGCGGCCGGGGCGTTGGCGGCGGTGGATGCGGCTGCAATTGATTTCTGAAACTGACCCTGACGATAAGCCTATGAGTAACCGATCCGATTCGTCCTCTACCTTGTCTCCCAACCCCAGCATCGCCCGTGGCATCCGCCCGGTCGGCTCTTTGCTGGTGGCCTTGTTCCTCCAGTTCGCTCCGCTGCTCCGGACCATCGAGCCCGCCATGGCCGGTGTCCTGCAACCGGTGTTCATGCTGCTCCGCTGGGCCGCCGCCGCCTCGGCCGTCGCCGGAGGTGCCCACGCACTCTCCGGCGCCACCGGCCTTACCACCCCCAATACGGTTCGCGCCACCAACGGCGTCGCCACCAGCTACCGAGCCGGCATCACCAGCGATACCCACGGTGCGGCCAGGTCTTACTCCGCCACCGCCCTCGCTCCCGGCCTGACCGTTACCAGCCGGACCGGCGGCATCCTGAGCGGCACTCCCACCACGACGGGCTCTTACAGCACCCGTGTCACCGGATGGGAGAACAACAACGCCACGGGCAACAGCTTCACCGTCACCGTCACCTTCACCGTCGTCGACCAGGCCATCAGCATCACCGGCCAACCCCAGCCCGCCACCATCGATCAGGGCAAACCGGTCACTTTCTCGGTCAACGCCACCGGCACAACCCTCTCCTACCGATGGCTCCACAATGACCTCGAAATCGCCGGCGCCACCAACTCGACCTTCAGCATCGCCTCCGTGAAGGGCACCGATGCCGGCAACTACCAGGTCCGCATCTCCAACGGCACCGGCTCCACCCTGAGCACCAAGGCGCTCCTCACCATCAACGTTCCCGCGCAACCGCCGACCTTCACCTCGATCTCGCCCAGCTTCTCCGTCCACGAAGGCGACAACGCCTCGATCTCCGCCGTCGCCACCGCCACCGGCGCCGCGCCCAGCCTCACCTGGTCCTTCAACGGAAATCCGGTCGTCGGCGTGACCGGCTCTCCCCTCGCCCTCTCCAGGGTCTCCCCGGCCCAGGGCGGCACCTATCGCGCCATCGCCACCGCGAACGGCCTCTCGACCACCTCCGCACCCGTGGTCCTCACCGTCCTGTCGCCCCTCCAGATCCTGACGTCCTCCGCCGACGACTCCCGGTTCGCCCTCACCGTCGGCACCATCAACGGCCGCCGTTACTTCCTCGAAACCGCGTCCGATCCGACCGCCACCTCGTGGCTGCCCGTGACCAGCGCCGTCGCCACCGGCTCCACCCTCGAACTCACCGACCCGGACCGCGCCCCCGTGGTCAAGACCTACCGCGTCCGCGCGGAATAGGCCTCCATCCGGACGGGGTGGGGCGAGACTCTGTCGAGCCGCTCCACCCCCTTCGCGCCCACCGGTGGGGCGAGACTCCGTCGAGCCGCTCTGCGCCCTCCCCTCGTACCCGTACTCAGCCCGAAGGGCGGTACTCGTACTCGACCACACCACACCAACCCTCCCTCCCCCCCATCGGACCGAGTACGAGTACCCTCCCCCAAAGGTTGGTGGTTGGTTCGGCGGACGATTCACGGTTCAATCCCCGCGCGTCTTCGCCATGGGAAATTCCGTGCTGCTGCCATCACTCGCCCGCGCCGTCCGCGGGTTGTCGGCCCTTTTCTGGGGGTTGCCCTTGGCGTTGCTGGCGTGCGTCAAGACCGCCATGGGGGATTCCTGGCGGGCTTTCGGAAGCTGGGGCGCTCCCCTCTGGCGAAACCAGGGCTGGGGCGGCCTCGTCCTCGACCTGTTCCAGGCCTGCCTCCCCGCCGCCGCAGCCCTGGTCCTCCTCCTCTACGGACTGCGCTGCCTCGCCCGGTTCCAGCCACAGGAACGCATCTGGATGAGCGCCCTCGACCGCGCCACCGTCCTCAACAGCCTTCTCCTCGCCCTCGCACCCTTCGCCCACTGGTGGAGCATCCACCCCTCCGAACGCTTCTTCACCCAGAGCATCGGCCTCATGATCTTCGGCGGAATCGGCTTCATGATGAGCCTCAACCGCGTCCTCGTCCGACTGGCCGCCATGCTCCCGGACGAAGTGCTGCGCTCCGACACCCGCCTCTTCGCCCAGGTCAACGGCGGCCTCATCGGACTCCTCGGCATCCTCGTCCTCACCGAGTCCTTCGCCCAGACCCGACCCGACTGGATGCCCGTCTTCCTCCTCGCCCTCCTCTCGGAACTGGGCGAATCCCGAAACTGGCTCTTCGTGATGCTCGCCCTCGTCCCTCTCGCCCTCACCATGACCCTCCTCTGGAAGGCCAAGGAAGCGATCGTCAGCAGCGTCTTCCGCCCCGCCTGACGATCCACGGATTGCCGGAACTCAGCCTGGGGAACAGCGGTTGGGTCCAACGAGGACACCGATTGCACAGATTCCTGAAGGCGGCAGGGAGTATCGTTGGCACCCCGCGGATGGATCGGAAACAACGCTCCCCGTCGTGCCCCTTGCCGCCGTCCAATCCGTGTAATCCGTGCAATCTGTGGATAACCCGTCCCAGAAGAATCCCCGCCATCGCCCCATCACCAGAGCCGTAGTCCGTACTCGTGCGTGATCGGATCCACGTGCGTGCGAGGGATCGCAGGCGTGGTCTCACTGCGCAACGAAGCCGGCAGGTGATGATCGATCGACCGCCGCTTCTCGAACGCGCTGTTGGCCGCGCTGTACGGCTTCGGAACCGGCGCAAACGGATCGAAAAGGTCAACGACGCCCCGCAGCGCGCCCATCCGCTTCACGTGCCGGACCGCCCCACCGGATTCCTCCACCGTCTTCGGACGGACACTTTCCTTCATCCGCACGTCCATCGTCTCCTGCGTGCCCCGGTTCACCAGATCCGTCTTCTCCCGCCGCGCGATGTCCAGCAACACCTCTGGAGCCGGTTGGCGCATCGCCGGATCCGACACCGGCACCTTCACCGATGTCGCCGGCGCATTCGTCGTGGGGCCTCCCGCCGCAAACGCCAAACTGGAAGACGCCATCACCACGATCGACGCCACCACCGACCGGAACCCACCCGCCTCAGCAATTTGCCTCATGTCGTCCTCCAGAATCGGCTCAGTGAAACCAGGGATTGTGAGCCTTCTCGGCCTCCACCGTCGTCAGGGGCCCATGCCCCGGACAGATCAGCGTCTCAACCGGCAGGGAGAAAATCTGCTCCCGGATCTTCTGCCGCGCCAGTTCCAGGTTCTCCCGCGCCCCTCCAATCGACCCCGCGAACACCGCGTCCCCCACCATCGCCACGTGCGGCGCATCCTCCGGCCAATTCCCCACCACGTACGTGATCCCGTCCTCGGCGTGCCCCGGCGTGTCGCGATTCGTGATCCGGAGGCTTCCCAGCATGATGAAGTCATTCGCCCGGATCCGATGCTCCACCGGCGCGTTCTTCGAACCCGAGTGCAACCGAGCCCTCGGATGCCGCTCGCGGATTGGCCCCAGCGCCGCCACGTGGTCCCCGTGGGAATGTGTGATGAAGATATGCCTCAGGGTCAGCTTCTCCGAATCGATCCATGCCTCGATCGGCGCCGCATCAAATCCCGTGTCGAACAGCGCCGCCTCCCGCGTCACCTCATCCCACACCAGGTAGGCGTTTACCGTCATGTCATCCCCGGCCGTGGTGATCACCCGCAACTCCCGCCACTGCCCCAGGTCCACCGGAGCCGGGCGCCACCCGTCATGCTGTCGTTGCAGCCGACCTCCATCCAACGTCAGCAACCGCCCCAGCGCTTCCCACCCAAATCCCGTCGGAGCCCTGCCCGTCGACTCCAGTGCCTGATACACCTCCATCGAAACCCCGGCCGCAACCGCCGCCGTCTCGGCCGCCGTCTGGGTCGATATCCGCGCCTTGCGCACCACGTCGCCAATCGAGTCTTCGAGGTTCATCTAGTGCCCGCAACGCTACGTACCTCTCCTTCCCCCTGCAACACGCCCGACACCCGCACGGCAACCTGCACGGCACGCCCCCAAAAACGAAAACTGGCGCATCCCCGGAAGCAGGAATGCCCCCAGCCCACACCGTCCCAACCCCACCCCCGGCAAAGCAGGTAGCCCAGGTAGCGCATGCGAACGGGCGAACGGACCCTGTCGATTTACAATCCCGTGTCCCATATGCGACATGCGGATGTAATTCCGCCGGGAGCAGTCCATCCCAGACCCACGATTTACAATCCCATGTCCCATATGCGACATGCGGATGCAATCGACCCCGGGAATCCGCTCTTCAGACCGGATCGTCGTTGCCGACTGCCCAATCCGCCTCCGGGCTTCCGCTCGTATCCGGGATCTCGGATCTTGGGTCTGGGACCTGGAATCCAGCATCTGGGAACGCCCACGCCCCTCCCAATCTGGCCTGCCCCTTGACCGGAGTGGTTCCCGCTGTTACCCCCCGGTGAATGCGCGCCATCTTTCAGGGTACCGCCGCCGTTGCGGTGGCCGGCCTGCTGTTGCTTCCCGGTTGCCAGCCTTCGGGTCCGGAGGCCCTCGCGCAGGGGGATCGCGAACTTCAAGCCGGCCGTACCGAGGAAGCCATCCGACTCCTCGAACTGGCCGCCACCAAACTCCCCACCGAAGCCCAGGTTTGGAACCGACTGGGTCTCGCCTACCACGCCGCCGGACGAACCAGCGACGCCCACAAGGCCTACCGACGCGCGCTCGAGTTCAACCGGAACCTCTTCGACGTCCGATTCAACCTCGGCGTCCTCCTCCTCGAACAGGGCCTCGCCCGCGAAGCCGAGGCCGAGTACCGGACCTACCTCAACGCCTCCCCGGACAACGCCCGCAACCCGGACGCCTGGCGCGGCGTCGGCCTCGCCCTCCTCGCCCAGAAACAATACGCCAACGCCGAAACAGCCCTTCGCAACGCCGTCCAACTCGATGCCCGGGACGCCGAGGCCTGGAACGGCCTGGGACTCGTCCGGATCCAACTCCGGCGGCATCGGGAGGCTTATCAGGCCTTTCAACAAGCCGCCCAGACCGCACCGGATCTCGCCTCCGCCCGACTGAACCTCGCCGTCACCGCCCACCAGCACTTCAACGACCGCCGAACCGCCCTCCAGCACTACCGCGATTTCCTCGTCCTCCAACCGGCAGGCCCCGAATCCGACGCCGTCCGCCAGGTCGTGCAGGACATCGAGGTGAAGCTCGGACTGGTCCGGGCCGAACCACCGCCCATCCCGACCAACACCCCGCCTGCGACGGGCACCGCCATCACCGCAACCAACGTCGTCGGCCCCGCCAGCACCAATCGCCCGGCTCCCGCGATCGTCCGATCCAACCCGCCTCCACGCCCCCCCATCGTCATCACCTCCGCGCCGCCCGCCGTCCGGACTGCCCCCTCGAATCCGCCGAAGGCCATCGTCGCCGTCTCCAATCCGCCTCCGCCGAAGCCTGCGATCGTCGCCACCACAACTCCCCCGGCCGTGGCCGTCACGCCGCCCATTGCGGCGACGAATCCACCCCAACCTGCCGCCGTACCCGAAGTTCCACTCGAGGTTGTCCAGGTCACCGAGGACCCACTCCCGCGTCGCGCCAACGACCTCCTCGTCCGCCCCATGCCGGCTGGCCGCCTGGATGTCCCGATCCCAGCGGCACGCCCGCCTGAAACCACTTTCCGCCCGCCGACGCCCGCGCCCGCGGTGGAGCCCCCCGCAGTGGAACCCTCCGCGCCAAAGACCACGTCCGCGGCCACCGATCCAATCGAACAACCCGACGAACCGGCCTCACTCGACGAGAACGGCAAACCCCGGCGCCGTTTCTGGGGCAAGGTCAATCCGGTGAACTGGGGCAATCCGACCAAGTGGTTCCGCAAGGGCACCCCGGACGCTCCTGAAGTCCCGGACAAGGAGGCGGCCGCCTCTCCCACCGCCAAGGCCTCCATCAAGGTCACCCCGTTGCTTCCGCCGCCGGCGCCGGCCAAGCCTTCCTGGCCCCGGTACACGCGGCTCAACCCGCTGGCCCCCGCCCGTGGAAACCGCGTGGCTGCCGAGGTCGAATACCAGAAGGGCGCCAGCGCCCATCAGGCCGGCAAGCTCCCCGCCGCAATTGCCGCCTACAATCAGGCCGTCCAACTCGACCCCTCCCACTTCGAGGCCCAGCACAACCTCGCCCTCGCCACCCTCCAGCAGGGCGACCTCAAGTCCTCCCTCCGCATCAGCGAAACCGCCGTTGCCCTCGACCCGTCCTCCGCCAACGCCCGCTATAACCTGGCCGTCGCTCTCCAGCGCTCCCGGTTCCCGGTCGATGCCGCTGAGGAACTCGATCGCATCACCCGTCAGCATCCGGACGACCCCAACGCCCACCTGGCCTTGGCCACCCTCTGCGCCGGCGACCTCGCCGAACCCGACCGCGCCCGAACCCACTACGAACGGGTCCTCGCCCTCCAACCCGACCACCCCCAAGCCGCCAATATCCGCCGCTGGCTCGAACGTACCCCTGCCCGCTGATCCGATCCACCGGTCACCCGGCTCCACCCTCGAATCTCGAATCTCCCCTCCTCAGTCATCCAACGCCGCCCGCATCGCCGCGAAGAAGTCATCGCCCCCCTTGGAATCCACCGCCTCACCGGTTCCACCCTCGGCCGAGTTGTAGCAGTCCGCCGGCAATTCCTTGAGGAACGGCGACGGGTGGCACGGCAGGAACTGGCCATACTTCCGACGCGACCCGCAGTGGCTGATGCGGAGCGACTCCTGCGCGCGGGTGATCCCGACGTAGAAGAGCCGGCGTTCCTCATCCAGCGTTCCCTCCACCTTGCTGCGCATGTGAGGCAGCAAACCGTCCTCCACGCCCACGATCTGCACATGCGGGAACTCCAACCCCTTCGCCGCATGCATCGTGATCAACGTCACCAGGTCGCCCGCATCGTCCTTGTCCGACTCCCGATCCGAGTCGAGCGTCAGGTCCTCCAGAAACTCGTTCAAACGGTCCATCGGCGAACCCAGGTAGGTCGGCGGCGGACGGACAATCACCGGTTCCGGCTCCGCGGGCTTGGCTGGCGCCTTTTCCTCGACCAATCCCGCCGCCACCGCGAGGGACTTCCCTGCCAACGGCCCCGGCTTCGCCGCCGGGCGCACCATGCGCACCTCACCCCCGTCGAGCGACGCCACCAGTTCCGAGATGTTCCGCACCCGGTTGTCCGCCACCTCGGGATCCTTCTCCTGTCGACGCAGGTCCTCGAGATAACCGGTCTCCTTCAGCCAAGCATCTGCCCAGTCACTCAGTGAGATCCGCTGCATCCCCAGGATCGGCTCCCGGATCCGGTCAATGAACGCCAACAACACACGGATCGCCTCAGCCGTCCGCGGCTGGAACGATGCCTGCACGTCCGTGTGCTTCATCACCGCGTGCACCGACGTGTGTCGCTCCGAACTGAACGCCAGCAGACGCTCCATCGTCACGTCGCTCAACCCACGCGCCGGCGTGTTCGCGATCCGCAGCAACGACACGTCATCCGCCGGGTTCACGAAGGTCTTCACATACGCCAGGAAATCCCGGATCTCGCGACGGTCAAAGAACGACTGCCCACCGATCAGCCGGTACCGGATCTTCGCCTTGCGCAGTGCCGTCTCGATCGGACGGGCCTGCAGGTTCGTCCGGAACAGGATCGCCTGCCCGCCCCACGGCACCCGGTGCGCCACCCGGTCGTACTCGATGTTGTCCGCGACCGTCTGCGCCTCCTCGTCGTCCGTCGTGAAGGCATGGACCACGATCTTGTTCCCGGCCCCCTTGGCCGACCACAGGTTCTTCCCGCGCCGCTTGGTGTTGTTCCGGATCACCGCGTTTGCTGCCTTCAGGATCGTGTTGGTCGAGCGGTAGTTCTGCTCGAGCTTGATCACCTTGACCTCCGGGTAGTGCTTCTCCAGTCCCAGGATGTTGGCGATCTCCGCACCTCGCCAACCGTAGATCGACTGGTCGTCGTCACCCACCACGCACAGGTTCCGAGACTCCTTCGTCAGGAAGTTCACCAACTCGAACTGGCTCGCGTTCGTGTCCTGATACTCGTCCACCATGACGTACCGCCAGCGACGCCGGCACGCCTCCAACGCCTCCGGATGCTCCCGGAACAACCGGAGCGTCAGCAGGATCAAGTCATCGAAATCCACCGCGTTCGCCGCCCGCAACGCCGACTCATACCGACGCGACACATGCTGCGCCAGGGCCCGCACCGACTCGTCGCCGAACACCGGCGAATCCGGCCCCGAGTTCTTGAACTTCGAGAGCATCGAGAGGACCGCCCCAGCGTCCGTCTTCTCCCCCTTGGCCGAGATCGCGCTCAGGATCTTCTTCATCGCCGCGAGCTGGTCGCCCTCGTCGTAGATCACGAAGTTCCGCTTGTAACCCAGCTTCTCGATGTGTTGCCGCAGGATCCGGACGCACAGCGAATGGAACGTGCACAACGTCGGCCGCGCCGTGTACGGATCCTCCGGTTCGTCCCGGTGCCGTTTTGGCCCCCTCGACTTCGGCACCATCTCGTGCACGCGTTCCTGCATCTCCCGCGCCGCCTTGTTCGTGAACGTCACCGCCAGGATGTGCCCCGGGGCCACCCCACGGTCGATCATGTGGACGATCCGGCACGTCAACGTCCGGGTCTTCCCTGTGCCGGCACCCGCGAGAATCAGCACCGGCCCCTGAAAGGTGACCACTGCGTCCCGCTGCTCCGGATTCAACGATCCCAGATCAAACGCCATGAAGCCACGCAGTCTCCCCAGACCCAGCCCGCCCGCAAGGGAGGAGTTGCCTGCCGGGTGGATCAGTCCGATCGGCCTGATCCAACCGATCGGACCGATCCATCCCGGGCATTGCCCGCACCACCCCCACCAGCCCACCCTCCACTCCCATGCACCCCGTCCATCCTTCGCCCCCGCTCTGGCAGGCCCTCCTCCTCGGTGCCGCCGCGGGCGGTATGGGATGGGGCATCCGCGGCCAGTACGGCCATGAGACCGGTGCCATGATCGCCGGTGCCCTCGTCAGCCTCGTCCTCTGCCTCCTCTTCGCCCGACACCTTCCGTCCACCACCGTTGCCCGCGCCGCCGCCTGGGGCACGGTCGCCATCGGTTTCGGTGGCTCCATGACCTACGGCCAGACCATCGGTCTCACCCAGAACGCCAACATGGTCGGCAACCTCCACGCCTTCCTCTGGGGAATGCTCGGCCTCGGCATCAAGGGCTCCCTCTGGATCGGCTTCGCCGGCGCCTTCCTCGGCATGGGTCTGAGCGGCGTCCGCTACCGGACCCGCGATGTCCTTGTCCTCTACGGAGCCATGCTCGCCGCCTGCGCCCTCGGCATCGCCGCACTCAACGAGCCCTACAACCCCGCCCAACGCCTCCTCCCGAAGATCTACTTCTCCGCCGACTGGCGCTGGACACCCGACGTCACCCCCGAGGTCCTCAAGCCCCGACGCGAGGTCTGGGGCGGATTCCTCGCGGCCATGACCGTCCTTCTCGTGCAGCTTGCCGGGGTCCGGCGCGATGGTCTCGCCGTACGCCTTGGCCTCTGGGGACTCCTCGGTGGGGCCATCGGATTCCCGCTCGGCCAGTGTCTCCAGGCGGGCCATGCGTGGCACAAGGACCTGTTCGCACACGGCTGGCTAG
>CAIMMI010000147.1 GCA_903842505.1 uncultured Verrucomicrobiota bacterium
CAGTGGGTTCGTCGGTGGGGACATCGACGGACGCATCGACGGTCGGGAGCCCCCGCCCCGCTGGCTCCTGAGCAGGTGGGGAAACCGGGTCGTCAGAGGGGATCCCAGAAGGTGGAGAAGATGGTGGAGAGTCGGCTTCCAGATGGCGCTGAGCGGGTTGGTGGTCTTGGGCCGGTGGTTGGGACTCAGTAGGAGGTTCGTCGTCAAGGGTCAGCTGCTGCTCGACTCCGTCGCATCGCCATACCCTAATGGCTGATGTCCAGAAGTGGCGCCACGCCCGTCTATCGGCGGGGTCTGTGAGGCAGTCTGGAACCTCCGGGACGCCCAGTGGTTGGTCCTCCCGAGCTGCATCCGGAGGTAATCCTCTGGTGTCTCCGAACAGACCTGTTAGGTGCACGGGGTCGATCGCGGCCTCGCCCACGGCCGCGACGGCCTCCGGTTCACTGTGCTCTTGGCTGGAGCTCGCTTCCTGCGACGACGACGACTCAGTGTCCGGGATATCGGAGCCGTCGTATGTGCCGTCTGGCTGGATTCCGTAGAACTCTGCAGCCTGAGCGAATAGCTGTGGTGGCAGATCGTTCTCCCGGTTGACGAAAAACTCCCCTCCGTACGATACGCCGATCTGGCAGTTGTGGCTGATGCACGGCCGGATGCACCGCGCGCTGGCGACGGAGGCGTGGTACGACAGACTCCCCGGGGACCCCGCTGTGAGCTCTGCATTGTTGTAGTTGAAGAGGTCGTTTACGAACGGCCCGTACGAGATGAGCGCCGGCGTGGGATTGCCGTCGATGACGTATGGCAAGTTTGGGTGGCTGTACAAACGGACGTTGGTGGACGTCGTGTTGGAAGCCGACATCACGAAAGGCGCTCCGTCGTAGTCGAGGACGTGGTCGCCATGCGTGAACACCGCCTCGCCTGCAAGGTCGCTGTGGTGTCGTCCTCCCGCGGCTTCGAACGTGTGTGCGGCGTTAGCGTACACCCCCAGCTGATACTCTCGGGTCCACAGCAAGTATACCTGGGCGTCGCTACCCCGGATGACTGTGGCACCTAAGGGCGCCTGCGGGCTGTAGGACATCCGTAGCAGACTGGCGAAAGGACGGAGAGCCGCCGGGAAACACATCATGTCGCACTGGCAACCTCCTCTTCCTTCGAAGCACCCACACGGAACGCTGAAACACCCGCACGGCCGGCGTCCGCAAGGGCACTGAGCTACCTCTGTGGTCGGGCTGAACGGCTCGAGGTGCGTCGGTGTCCGCGAAGGCGGTGCGTAGGGCTCGACCGGGACGAACTGGTCGGGGTGGCCGGAGCACCGGCGGATTTCTGCTGCTGACATATGCACCGGGATGGGGCCTTGATGGAACGGGATCGGCGACGTGCGTTGTACCGAACGGTCCGCTTCGAAAGCTGCGACCCACTCGCGGGAGTGGTGTGACCTCGCGCCGGCCCATCGCAGGTAGACGATGTCCACCGAGGACTGGGCGGCCTCCGGGCTTATGCGCGCCCCTTCGTCTGTGTCGAAGTAGATGAACTCGCCTCGCATGTACCGAAGGGGCCATCGGAGACCCACGATCCCTCGTAGCGTGGGCGTCGCGTAGAGCTCATCTCTGTCGTGAGCGGCGCTCATGCTCAGCAGGAGCTGGCCGAATCGGTCGGTCCGCACGGCCACGGTCTCGAACTCGGTCGTGCAGACGTACTTTCGCAGCCGTGAGACCAAAGCGCCGGACTCGTGCACGCGGAAGTATACATTGTGGAGGACCGTACGTGGCGGTGGGGCCCTGGAGGGCACTGTGTGGGCGATTGTCATTTCGGCCACGATTGACGGGACGGTGGGATCATCCCCGGGGCCCGTTGTCTCGCTGTCTCCTGTGGTCCGCTCTTGGGCTCCCGGGAGCGGTGGGGCGGCGCATGCGATCCGGCGGCGCTTCTGCGGGGGGGGGATGTCCTGGCCACCTGGCGCTATCCTGGGAAAACTGGCTCGTACGCGTGGCGATATCGCGGCGTTGATGAAATCCCGAGTGCACCCGACTGCGGCGAGGGCCCGTGCGACTCCTCCTAAGTATACGTGGCGGGACGCAGGTGCTAGTGACGGTTGTCTGAGCCGGACATACGCGATGAAACCGAGCACTGCGTCGATCCAGACGTGCGGGGCGGGGCGTGTCACGGGCGCCCTGTTGGCGGTAAGGTCCGTCAGGTCAGCTGATCTGCGCAGAAATCGAGTGTACGTCCGCCACATGTCGTACGCGTGATCGAAAGCTGCCTGGGCGGCCTCCGGGGTAGTGGGGACTCCAATACCGCGCGGGGTTCGGGACGGGCGGGCACCTCCTGTGTTGAGGCGTACGCGCTTGCCTGCTCCCTTGCCAGGTGCCGTGGTGGGCTTGTCGGAGTCCTTTACCGGGGCAGGGGGAGCGGCAGCCTTGGGTTGGACGCGTGGAGGTTGGGATGAGACGCTCAGCAACCGAAGATTCTTCGTCGGTGTGAGGCCCTTCGCCTCGCAGAACCTTACCACCCTAGCCGCATCGGCTGCGGTCATCGGTCGCTTGTGCCTGTACTTGCAGTCGTCGACCGAGCACCCTTCGGTCGAGTTGTACCCGCCGCAAAAACCGGAGGAAGCTGTGGTCCTGGTCTTGCCGCCCTTTGCCTCCTTGGGGGCTGAAAGTGCCTTCCCGCCGCTACCCTTGAGGCGTGGCAGACTGGCCGCCCGCTCTTCGTGGGACGCCGTGCCGCTGGCCCACGCTTGGTGAGCGACAACCTGGATGGCCTGATATATGTTAAACAGCGTGGATCCCGGGGGCCATCGTGGGATGCCAAGGAGGGCGCTCGTGAAATCGGCAGCGGACAGGATGTCGTACCCCACTCGGAGGAGGAGGTCGTCGAGCTGGTCGAGGACGTTCGCGAAGATGACCGATAGGTCGTCGTGGCGCCAGTCCGATAGGTTTTGGATCATCGCCGCTGCGCGCGCGGCCACGCCGAACAGGCCCGTGGTGATCTCCGGATAGACCATGAAGATAGTAGCGAACGTCAGGAAGACCTGCTCCGTAGACGCCTGCCACCGGCTGGGAGTGTTGGTCAGGAGATACTCGCGCTTTCCAGTGTACGGGGTGTCCGACAGGTGCATGGCGATCTGTCGGACGCGGAGCCGGGAACACTCCTCGGACTTAGTCACCGACAGCGGTGTGAAGTGCTGGAGCTCCACCCCGTGAAATCCTTTGGCCAAGCCGACGATGTCCTTCATCGATGACTGGGTCGCGACTGCTCCGTTGACGTTGGAGAGGTTCATCGCGACCTGAATGTCCCGGAAAGAC
>CAIMMI010000148.1 GCA_903842505.1 uncultured Verrucomicrobiota bacterium
ACGCGCGAACCTCGCCGAGGTCATCCTGCGCATGAAGGCGTTCCGCTTGGGCGAGATTGAGACGTTCCCCTTCGTGAATCCGCCGAGCCCGGCCTCGATCGCTGGCGGATACGCCCTCCTGCAGGAACTGGGGGCGATCGACGAGAAACGGGACCTGACCCAGATGGGGCGGGACCTGGCCCGGCTGCCGATCGATCCCACGTTGGGCCGGATGCTCCTGCAGTCGCAGGCGGAACACGCAACCCGGGAACTCCTGATCATCGCCTCCGGCCTGAGCGTCCAGGATCCGCGCGAGCGTCCTCTCGACCAACGGGACGCGGCGGATGCCGCGCATCGCCGGAACGCGGATCCGAGGTCGGACTTCCTCTCGCTGTTGCGCCTGTGGGACGCGGTGCACGACGAGTGGGAGAAGCAGCGCACGCAGAACCAGCGTCGCCGTTTCTGCCGGACGAACTTCCTGTCCTACCTGCGCATGCGCGAGTGGCAGGACCTGCACGCCCAACTCTACGACGCCCTCGACGGCGTCGAGGCGGTGCGGCTCAACGAGAGCAACGCCGAGTACGAGGCGGTCCATCGCTCGATCCTGTCGGGTCTGCTGGGACACGTGGCGCAGCGCGAGGAGCGCAATACGTACAAGGCCGCCGGCAACCGGATGCTGACCGTCTTTCCCGGGTCCGCCCTTTACGATCGGGGCGACCGCAATGGCGGGGGACGCAAGGGTCGGGAGGGCGCGGACAAGGGCGGTGACAAGGCCGCTGCCGGTGGTAAGCCGGCACCGCAAAAGCAACCCGAGTGGATGGTCGCGGGGGAAATCGTCGAGACGTCGCAGTTGTTCGCGCGGACGGTCGCCGGCATTGATCCGGAGTGGATCGTTCAGTTGGCGCCGCACCTCTGCAAGATCACCCACCAGCATCCGCACTGGAGCGCTGCCGCGGGTCGGGTGCTCGTGGAGGAGAAGGTCACGTTCCAGGGTTTGGAGGTCCGCCTTCGCCGCGTCGCCTATGGCAATGTAAACGCGAAGGATGCCACCGCGATCTTCATCCGGTCCGCACTGGTCGAGGAGTCGATGGATCCGCCCGGTCCCGACGAAGACGAGCGGGGCGATGATGACGTGCGCGCGCGGCGCCAGATCCGGGCCGCGATGCTCAAGCCGGAGCGGCGTCCGGCACGGTATCCGTTCCTCGCCCACAACCGGGGCGTTCGCGAAAAGATCGAGAACTGGCAGACCCGCGTCCGGCGCAACGTGCTGCGGGATGCCGAGCAGGCGTTGTTCGATTTCTATTCCGAGCGGATCGAGAACATCTCGTCACTCGACGAGATGGATCGCCTGCTCCGCGAGCATCGGGAGTCGGGTTTCCTGTGTGTCCGGGAGGAGGATCTCATGGGCGGCATGGATCTCGCCTATGATGCGGAGGCTTTTCCGGATGCGGTGCCGTTGGGCGGCCAGGCTACGGAGTTGCGCTATGCGTACGCGCCGGGCGAGGAGCACGACGGCGTCACGGTCCGCATCAACCTCGATGTCGCGCGCAGCCTTGCTCCGGGTGAGGTCGAGTGGTCGGTGCCGGGCCTGCGGTCGGAGTTGGTGCTGGAGTTGTTGCGGGCGCTGCCCAAGGCGCTACGGCGCGACCTCATGCCGCTTCCCCCCAAGGTCGAGGAGATCGTCCGCGAGTTGAAGCCAACCGGGCCGAGTCTCCTGCACGATCTCGCGGCGTTCATCCGACGCCGTTACGCGGTGGAGGTGCAGCCCGGGTCGTGGGCCGAGTCGACGATTCCGTCGCACCTGCGTCCCCGCGTTGAGGTGCTGTCGAACGATGGCAAGGTGGTTTCCAGCGGACGCGATGTTGCCGCGTTGCGGAATCAGTTGCCGAAACCCGGGGTGAAGCCCGTTCAGGATTCAGGCGCCTGGGCGAAGGCGGCCCGTCAGTGGGAACGGTTCGGGCTGACGGGTTGGTCGTTCGGGGACTTGCCCGCATCGATCCTGGTGGAGGAGGTCGGTGGGTTGCCGGTAATGGGCTGGCCCGGCCTGGCCGTGGAGGATGCCGGTGTTTCAGTGCGCCTGTTCCGCGCCGAGGCCGCCGCACGCAAGTCGTCGGTCGAAGGGATCCGACGGTTGATCTCGCAGGGGCTCCAGAAGGATCTGGCTTGGGTGCAACGCGACCTCAGGTCGCTGGCAAAGCACGCCCTCCTGTATGCGGCCCTGGGCAACCTGGATGACCTGGTCGAATCCGCCTACGCCCACGTCCGAGAGATCGTCATGCCGTCCGCGGCGTTTTCACCGCTGACCGCGAAGGCGTTCGAGTCGGCCGTGAATGAAACCCGCGCACGGCTCCGCGGCGTGGTCCCGCCGTTGGTGGATCGGATCGGAGGAATCCTGGAACTGCGACGGCAGGTGGCGTCGAAGGTCGGGACGACGGCCGTATCACCCACCGCCTTGCCCGCCGCGAAGCCGAAGGTGCTGACGGACCTCAGTCAGTTGGGAGTGAAGCCCAAGGCACCCGCCGTGGCGGCGGCTCCCGCAGCGCCCGTGGGCCTCGCTGCCGAGTTGGCGGCCCTGGTGCCACCGAGGTTTCCCGAGAAGCTGGATCCCGTCGCCATGGGCCATCTGCCGCGCTACCTGAAGGCCCTGTTGATCCGAGCCGAACGGGCGTCGCTGAATCCCGCCAAGGAACAGGAGCGGATCCGCCTGCTGGCCCCCTACGCCGATGCCTTGCGCCAATTCGCGGCCAAGCCTCCTCCAAACGACGAAGGTCGCCGTGCGTTGGCGGACCTTCGCTGGATGGTCGAGGAGTATAAGGTCTCGCTGTTCGCCCAGGAACTCGGGACGGCCCAGTCGGTATCGCCCAAGCGACTGGACGAAGCCGTGCTTCGGGTGCGGAACAGTTGAGGACGGGGGGCACGCCGAGTCACGGGAAGGAGACGGGTTCCCGCAGGAGCGCCGAGGCGCAGGGAAGACGGATTCAGGCTGACTTCGCGGTCGTTGTTGGAAGTAGCCCCCATCCCTTCGCGCCGCGAGGACGCGAAGGGGTA
>CAIMMI010000149.1 GCA_903842505.1 uncultured Verrucomicrobiota bacterium
ACCGGCCGCCACGACCCTCTAGGAAGCAAAACAGGTCTCTGAAAGGTCAACGTTCACGGGAAACGCTATGGCGGTCAATCAAAGCGCTTCCACACATATTATACATAGCGGTTAGATTCGAACGCCAGACACCGTTGGAGAGGGGCAATAGGGTCAGATCTATCCATTTGACAAATCGTCATCGGGCCCAAAAGCGCTGCGAATCGAAGGGTCGGGACCGTGGTATCGCGTCGTGAACTTGACCCGATTTCCAATCTTCGGCTCGAGCGGTGACTGAGGAGGGGGTCCTGGAGTGCGTGACGCAGCGGCGGCGCACGGGATCCGCAGCTCCGTGGGCATGCTTCTCGTTCAAATGTCAAACGGACAGATCTGACCCCATTGCCTCTTAGGTTGATCCGGAGTAGTGGGGCGATCCCTTGTGATTGACGATTCAAGTCCGACGCCTGGGTTCTGCCGCCCCTGCCGGGGCTGGATATTTTTTTTGGGACGGAGCCCAGCGCTCACGCGCTGGGCTATTGTCTGGCGGCCCTCCGGGCCTGGTGCCACGGCTTCGGACCTGATCAACGGGAGGGACAGAGGTCGTCGGCAGGCGGCGATGGTGTCCGGAGCGGCCAGGGATTGACCATTGGTGCGGCCGGTAGATGCAGGAGTGCTTCGATTCAATACATCCCAAGCAGGAGTCGGTTTCGAATCGGGCTGACGGGACAGGGCCCGTGTGCCCATTCAGGGCGCGGATCATTGGGAACGCAGGGCCCCGGGGTTGCACCCCGGGCTTTCACCGTTTGCCCCGTTGGGGCAGGGGTGTTGACGGATCCGTTTGACGCGGGGTGGTGTCCAGATGCGTGCGTTCCGGAGGAGCTCCAAGTTTTCCGTTTCCAGTTTGAAGTCCGGGCCTCCAAGCTGCCGCGTCGCTTGGCCACTTCTGCCCCAAGTCTGCTGCTGCTGATACCCGCCTACAACGAGGAGCGCCGGATTGCTCCCGTCCTGGAGGCTTACGCGGAGTATTTCATCCGTCACTATCCGGGGAAGTTCCAGTTGGTGGTGATCCTGAACGGGTGCCGGGACGATACGATCGGGGTGGTGCGGGCGGCGGAGAAGCGGTTCCTGTGTATTTCGCACCTCGATTTCCCGGCGCCGATCGGCAAGGGCGGCGCGTTGATCGAAGGGTTGAAACTGGCTCCGCTGGCGGACCTGATCGGGTACGTGGATGCCGATGGGGCGACGCCGCCCGATGCCTTCCTCGACTTGGTGAAGGCGTGCGTGGCGCGTGAGGCGGACTGTGTGATTGCGTCGCGCTGGGTCGAGGGATCGCGGATCAACGTGGCCCAGACGACGGATCGGCGGACGGCGAGTCGGTTGTTCCACGCGTTCGTGGAGGGATTCTTCTGGATGGGGATCCGGGATACGCAGTGCGGTGCGAAGGTCATGGTGCGGGCTGCGGTGGAACGGGTGCAGCCGCAGTTGCGGCTGGCGGACCTGGCCTTCGACGTGAACCTGCTCTACTCGCTTCGGAGTGCCGGCTTCACGGTGAAGGAGGTGCCCACGGTGTGGACCGATCAGAGCGGGTCGAAGGTGGCGTTCAACTTCCGGACCTCGCTGAACATGCTGCTTTCGCTGGTGCGGCTGCGGCTCCTGTACTCGCCCTTCTATGTGTGGTTGCGACCGTTGCGGCCGCTGGAGGCGTGGGTTTACCGCAAGCTGAATGCGCCGCCGCCGCTCTCGAAGGAGCAGGCCGAGGCGGTCGCGCCTGCGGAGCTGAAGCGGCCGGAGCCGTAACCCTGCGATTGAAGGCGGGCACAGGTTCACGCGGAGACGCGGAGACGCGGAGACGCGGAGACGCGGAGAAAGGACACTTGGATGGTAAGCTGGGCAATCACCGTCGGGTGAGTGGTTGCCAACGTTGGGGTACTCGTGACCGGCCTCTCTCTCCGCGCTCTCCGCGGCTCCGCGTGAGACTACTACTGCATGGATACGGCTGAGGGGTGAGGTTGGCTCGATCCCTGGAACGGGGTGGCGACGTCCTCGTCGCCTTGGGAAAGGGCCTGGCAGGGCAACGAGGACGTTGCCGCCCCTATCGAGGCTTCCCTCAGCGGATCGGCTTGTCCTTCAAGGGAGCGGTCCGTGCTGTGGCGGCGTGGTAGTCGGCCTGGGCGCGGAAGAATTCGGCGATGGCGTCGATTTCCAGGACGCGGGCCTCAAAGGTGGCGAGCTCGCGGATCTGGAGGGCGAGGAGATCGGCGGAGCCCCGTTCAAAGAGGACCTGTTCGGCTTCCTCGAGCGTCTGGGCGAGTTCGACGTTCGTGCGGGTCTGGGTGGTTTGGTCGAAGGCGGCCATCCACGCGGAAAAGGAGTCGCGCACTTCGGCGGCGATGCGGTCGCGGGCGAAGCCTTCCTCGGTCTCGAGGCGGTCCAACTGGGCCTCCGCGGCGGCCAACCGGCCCTGGGCGTCGCGGCGTTGGAGGGGGATCTTGAGTTCGACGCCGGCCTCGACCTCAACCCGGGACTTGTCCTTGTAGCGGTCGTTGCCGAAGTCCTGGCTGACCGAGGCGCCGACGTCGAGGTTGGGCAGCATGTTATTCTTGGCCAGCTTCCGATCGATCTCCGTGCGGTCGCGTTGGAGGCGGATGCGTCGGACTTCCGGTCGTGCGACGAAGGCGAGTTCGATGTCGCGGGGCACGGCGGCATCTTCGGGGCGTGCGAGAGAGGGGAACTCACCCGGCAGACGGTCCCGTCCGGAAACGATCGGGTTGCCGAGGGGATCGCGGAAAAAGAGGGAAAGGGCGATGGCGGAGGCCTCGAAGCGTCGGCGGGCCTGAACGAGGGCGATCTGGCGGGAGACGATCAGGCGCTGGTTGTCGGTGAGGACGATTGGACGGATGAGCCCGCTCTGGACCTGGTTGGTGAGGGCCATGCCGCGGTTGGTGGCGATCTGAAGGAGTTCCTCGGCCTTTCGGAAGCGTTGGCCGGCGCCGAGCCACGACCAGTAGGCAACCGAGGCGGCCCGGATGAAATCCAGTTGTTGGCGGAGGATGAATGGGTCGGCGAGTTCCTGGTCCAGCCGCGCCTGGAGGACCGCGGCGCGGCGGCGGTCGATGGCGCCGTCACGGAGCAGGGGGATGCGGACACCGATACGGGGTTCACCGCCATCCTGGGTCCGGTTCTTGTCGTAGTCCGGCAGGGTGCCCCGGGTGATGCGGTATCCGCCGAAAAGGGCGCTGCCCCAGACGCCGAGGAACTGTTCGAAGCCGGCGTCGAAGGTGCCGTAGTCGTAGTATCCGGACGGATTACCGAAGGACTTGGCGAAGACATTGAAGTCGAACACGCCCTGGGCGCTGCGGAGGCGTCCGTTGGCGATGTCGCGTTCGATGTAGGCGGCGAGGAGGGGCGGGTACTGGTTCGTCACCGACCGCAGCACGTCATCGAGTTGGATGGGGGGCAGTGCGACGAGCGGTGCGGGGACGATGGCCTCGGGGGATTGGGCGAGGGTGGCGGTGTTGGTTGGGGATGTGGGAGTCTGCGCGTGCGCGGAGGCGAGACACGCGAATGCGAGGCCGGTGAGCGCCGCCAGGAGGCGGCGTCCCCAGGATCCCAGACCAGGAATGAGGAGCGGAGCGCGGGGGATCATCGGCCGAGGCGTCCCTTGAATTTCTCCGGTTCACCGTCGGCGACGACGGGTGGGAATCCGTTCAGCTGTCGCCAGATTTCAAACCACAGCGGCACGCGCTGCAGGAGCACCCAGCCGTTGGCGCGGACGCCTTGGCGGAGCCAACGGTTCTCGGGCCAGCCCTGCTCGACGTTGCGGCCATTCCGTTCCACGAGGTCCGGCTTCGGTGCGACGAGGACGCGGAACTTGCCCTTGCCGTTGTCGGTGGGGTCCACGAGGACAACCTCGCCGCCGAAGGTGCCGACGGCGACGGAAGGCCAACCGACGAACTGGATGGCGGGCCAGCCTTCGAACTGGATCCGGACGCCGCTGCCCTCGCGGACGAGGCGGCCCTGTCCGTCCTGTTCCCGGGCGTGGACGAGGGGCATGTCATTGCCGTCGAGCCAGAGTTCGATCATGCGGGACTCGGTCTCCGGGATGATGGTGCAGAGCGGGGAGCCGGCGCGGAGGAAGGTTCCCTCGGTGGCCTGGATGCGGAAGACGATGCCGTCGCGCGGCGAGATGACGCGCTGCATGGAAGTCTGCTCGATCTGGATGTCGAGACCGAGGACGGCCTGGGAGGCGCTGGCGAGTTCGGAACGGGCGGACTCGCGGGCCGCCTTGCTGCCGTTGATGGAGGCCATGCCATCGGTTTCGGCGCGCTTCAGATCGGCCTCGGCACGGACGAGTTCGGCTCCGGTGCGATCGCGTTCGAGAGTGGCGAGTTCGAATTCGCGCTGTGAGGCGAGGCCGCGGCGGTCCTTGTAGAGCGATTCGATCCGGTTGAACTGGAGTCGGGAAGTGTCCGCCGCATAGCGGGCGGCATCGAGGCGGGTGCGGGCGGCCTCGATCGAGAGGCGGAGGGAACGTTCCTGTTCCTCGATCTGGCGGCTGATGGCCTCGACGCGTTCCTCGGCGGCGGCCCGGCGGGTCTGGGCTTCCGTGCGTTGCAGTCGGAGGTGGCCGATGAGGTTGGGATCGTTGTCGACGATCTCGAAGAGGACTTCGCCCTGCTTCACGGCACGGCCTTCGACGATGTGGGCCTTGGCGACACGACCCGGGAGCGGTGCCTCGACGGTGACGGAACGTTCGAGGGGGTTGTAGGCGACGACGCGTCCGGTGCCGCTGACGAACTGCTGCCAGGGCAGGAAGATCACCCCGACCAGGAGGAACACAAACAACGTGGTCACCACGCGGCTCAGGATTCGTGCGCCCCGGACGGATCCGGCGAGGGCGAGGGCGGGCAGGTGGCTGCGATGATCCAGGAGCGGCATGGCCGAGTTGCCGGTGGTGGATTCCGCGGAAGGCGGAGGATTGGTTCCGTGTCCCATGGTTCAGTGGTGCTGGGTTGGGGATGCGGAGGGTGCCGTCGAAGGCGGGCTCAGCTGGATCTGGCGGTCGCAGCGGTGAATGACGTCGGGATCGTGCGAAGCGACCACCAGGGTCCAGGGGCGTGACGGGTGGAACAGGATTTGAGCGAGCGATTCCAACGCGGTGGGTTCCAGGCCGTCCAGGACTTCGTCCAGCAGGAGCAGGCGGGGTCGACCGACGATGGCGCGGGCGATGACGAGGCGGGTGCGCTGCATGCTGGTGAGAGGTCGGCCACCGAAGAGAAGGGGCGATTCGAGTCCCTGCGGGAGTTGGAGGACATCGTCGAGCAGGCCGACGGTGGCGAGGACCTCGCGGACTTCGTCGAGGCCGATGTCAGCCCGGGCGAGCCGGATGTTGTCGGCAACGGAGGCTTCGATGATGTCGTGATGGCGGACGAGGGCGACGTCCTGACGGAGGCCTTCGAGGGACCACTGGCGTACGTCGAGGCGGTCGATGAGAACGTGACCTTCGGAGGGCGTGCGGAGACCGTAGAGGAGGTCGAGGAGGGTGCTGGCACCGCCGCCAAGCGGGGCCTGGATGGCGGTGGAGATGCGCGGTTCCAGGGTGAAGCTGAGGGAAGTGAGGGCCGGCTTCTGGTCGTACGTGAAGGAGACACCGGCCACATCCACGCGGGCGGGTTGGGAGCGATCCGAGGGCACGTCACCGGCCTCGCGTTCGGTCTCCAGGTCGACCAGGTAGCCGATCTTGTCGACGGCGGCCATGGCGTCGTACCAGCCCTCGAGGTGTTTCCCGAGCTTGGCGACGGAAGCGACGACGGTGTTGACGATGATCTCGGAGGCGACGAGTTGGCCGAGGGTGAGTTCGCCCGAGAGGACGAGGACGCCGCCCACGACGAGCAGGGAGGAGGAGGCGATGGCCTGGATGGCGAGGAGGCCGCCGATCTGGCGCATCAGGATCCGGAAGTGGGAACGACGGGCGTCGAGGTAGTGGCGGGCGAGGAGGTCGGCGCGGTCGAGGGCGAACTGGCTTCCACCGGGGCTCTTGAAAAGGTTGGGGAAGTGGGCGACTTCCTGGAGCCATCCGGCGATGGCGTACTTGCTGACCGATTCCTGGATGCTCGTCTTCACTGCGCCGCGGCCGAGTCCAAAGACCACGAGACAAACCAGCGCGAGCAGGACGAGGTCAAAGGCGAGGAGGGAAGGGTGATAGAAGCCCAGCACGACCATCCCGATGACAGCCGAGAGGACAAGGTTGACGCCGTCGAGGAGGAGCAGCGCCGTGCTTTTCTGGACGGTCAGGACATCGAAGAACCGGTTCACCAGTTCCGGCGCATGGATCCGGTCGGTGGCAGAAGCCGTGACGCGGGGGAGTCGGTAAGCGAGGTCGGCGGCAAGCCGGACGAAGATCCGTCGCTGGATGACCTCGGCGAGGTAATGCTGGACGGCGCGCACGAAGGCGAGCAGGCCGAGAAAGGCGAGCAGTGCAGCAGACAGGATGACGAGCGCCTGAACGTAGACCTGTTGCTGGCCGCCGAAGGCGATGTTGTTGACCACCGCGTCTACGGTCAGGGGAACGGCGAGGTACAGGATGCCGGTGATGACCGAGAACAGGACGATCGACCATACGTCGGGCATTTCCGCGCGCAGCAGCCCCATCAGGCGCCGATGCGGAGTGGGATGCTCTTCGGCGTGGGAGTGGGCGTGGCCGTGGTCTGAATGCACGCCGCCAGCCGTTGCGCCCCCGTGACCGTCCAGATCGGCTGCAGGCCGTTCGGGGTGGACGACGGCGAAATCAGCGGATTGCTCAGCACTGTCCAGGCCCAGTTCGCGGGCGAGGGATTCGCGACGGATCCGACGGTAGCCCGGGCGGCCATCGTCGTTCGCGGCACGGAGGTGAAAGGCACCCCGGCGGGCGAGAACGATCCAGTCCCCGGATCGTGTGAGGGCGACGATGGGTGAATCGCGACGGGCCATCCAGACGACTTCGGCGAGGGTACTGCGGATAGGGACGACCCGAAGGGAGCATTCGCTGGCCGCGGCGATCAGCTGTTCAAACCGGTGGGAAGATTCATCACCCGGATTGGAACGGACGGCCCGTGCGGAGGCATCCCGGGCGAGTTGGGGATCGAACGGCACGCCGGTCTGTCGGGCGAGCTGTTCGATGGTCCGGGCGAGTTGGCCCGCCTCCGTCTGGGGAGGTGAGCCGCTCGGGCGGTCTTCTGATCGGGTGTTGATGGGGTCCATCCAAAGCTTCTCCAGCAACCTGGGTCGCTCCGGCGCAGCAAGGGACATCCTGCGTCCCTTACCGTCGTCTGAAGTCGACCGGCGGCATCCGACCGAACTGGAGTTCCGGGCGGGCCTGAGGCGGGATTCCGGTTCCCGTCCTGCAAGGTCGTCCAAACTGCGCAGGCGGCGGCTAGTGTCAAGGGGTTGGCTGGCCAAGGCTCGGTGGCTCGTGTTGAATGCCGGGCATGAATTGCCGAGGCTGGTGGAACCGGTTCCTCCCCGTTTGGTGCGCGATCTGGGCGCTGGGATCGATCCTGTTGGCGGATCCCGCGAAGCCGGATGCCGATGCGGCGTGGTTGGCCGAGCACTACACGAAGTTCGAGCGGCGGATCCCGATGCGGGACGGCGTGAAGTTGTTCACGCGCATTTACGTGCCGAAGGATGATTCGACGAATTACCCGATCCTGCTGACGCGCACCCCGTATGCGTTGAAGCCCTATGGGCCGGACAATTACCAGGATCCGGGGGGCACGCTCGAGACCCTGGCCAAGGATCGGTTCATCCTGGTCACGCAGGACGTGCGGGGCCGGCATGCCTCGGAGGGAACGTTCGTCCATGTGCGGCCGTTCAATCCGCAGAAGAAGGGAACCGAGACGGATGAAAGTTCGGATGCCTGGGACACGATCGACTGGTTGGTGAAAAACGTGCCGGGAAACAACGGCAAGGTGGGGATGTTCGGCATCTCTTATCCGGGTTTCTACACGTCGATGGGAATGATCGACAGCCATCCGGCGTTGAAGGCGGCCTCGCCGCAGGCGCCAATCTCCGACTGGTTCATGGGCGACGACATCCACCACAACGGCGCGTTCTTCCTGTCGCAGAACTTCGGGTTCTTCTGGTGGTTCGAGCAGAAGTCGGACGATCCGCTGCGGGATGGTGGGAAGCGGTTCGTGTTCAACAACCCGGACGGGTACGACTTCTACCTTCGGATGGGGCCGTTGGCGCGATCCGAGAGCGACCACTTCCGCGGGAAGGTTCCGGTATGGCGGGATTTCCTCGAGCATCCGAACTACGACGCCTTCTGGCAGGCCCGGAACATCCGGCCGCATCTGAAGAACGTCCGGTGCGCGGTGATGACGGTGGGCGGGTGGTTCGATGCGGAGGACCTCTTTGGTGCGCTGGAGACCTATCAGTGGACCGAGAAGCTCAACGCCGGGATCACCAACACCCTCGTGATGGGGCCCTGGACTCATGGTCAGTGGTCCGGGGGGGACGCCGACAAGGTCGGGGACGTGCAGTTTCGGGCCAAGACCGGGGTTTATTACCGCGAGAAGATCGAGTTGCCGTTCTTCCGGCATCATCTCAAGGGCGACACCAATCATCCGCCCACGGAAGCCCACCTGTTCGAGACGGGAACCCAACGTTGGCGGCGGTTCGAGGCCTGGCCTCCGCGGGAGGCGCGGGAAGAGACCCTGTTCTTCCATCCGTCCGGGCGCCTGGCCCGGGGGCAACGGCCACCCGGTGGTGGGGAAGGTTTTGACGAGTACGTCAGCGATCCCGCCAAGCCCGTTCCGTACACGCAGGAGGTCACGACCGATTATCCGCGGGGTTATCCCACCCATGACCAACGGTTCGCGTCGTCCCGAACGGACGTGGTCGTCTACGAGACCGAGCCCTTGGAGGAGGACCTGACCTTCGCTGGGCCGCTGAAGGTGACCCTGCACGTCTCAACCACCGGCACGGATGCTGATTGGGTCGTGAAGCTGATCGATGTCTACGATCCCGATTTTCCGGATCCGAGCCCGAATCCGGCGTACGTCCGGATGGGGGGCTATCAGCAGTTGGTGCGTGGGGACGTGATGCGGGCGCGGTTCCGCAACAGCTTCGAGAAGCCGGAGGCGCTGGTTCCCGGGAAGGTGACGCCGGTGGAATTCGTGATGCCGGACGTGCTGCATACGTTCCGCCGGGGACACCGGGTGATGGTGCAGGTGCAGAGTTCGTGGTTCCCACTGGTGGACCGGAATCCGCAGAGCTTCGTGAACATCCACACGGCCACGGAGAAGGACTTCCGCAAGGCGACCCACCGGATCCATCGGACGCCGGAGGCGGCCTCGGGGTTGACGGTTCGGGTGCTTCCGACGGGCATGCGCTGAAGGTTGGGCTTTGCGCGAGGGCGGTTCGTGTTCCGATCGGTGCAACACACGCGGATGCGCTGTTCCACCCTGTCCACGGGGTCTCGGGAGAGGGAACCGTGAGCCCGTGGGTGGCGGACGGATCGAGGTGTGTACCGGTGTGTGCCGGTGCGGGCCTCGATCCGTAAGTTGTTGGGCTGGAAAGCAAAACACCCCGATTCAGGGCTCTGAAGCCTCGAAGCGGGGTGTAGAAAGTAAACCGGGGCGCCAGTCAGAGGATGACCATACGCCCCGGGGAATTTTCAAGAATAGTTCAGTAGGATTATGTAGAGATTCCAGGGAACTGAACAACGGCGCCCTGGAAAACTGTTGGTGAGGATTCCCTACCGAGACCCTGCGGCCACGGCCGAAACCACACCGAAAACTTCATCCTACTTCAAAGAACCCGGAGAGAACTTCTGTCTCGCTGCCCTTCCCGGTTTGCCGGCTTCGTGACTGCGCCGGCAACGGGGAGAGAGATGCACCAGGATCGCACTTTGTTCAAGTTTTCCTGCGACTTTTTTTCTGAAGCGACTCCGGGACGCGCCAGCACGAGGTCGGGGGACCCGGGTAAGACAGGGGAAATCAGGCTCCCCCTACTCTCCGGGCAGGTCGTACTGCAGTTCGGTGCGGGTGTCCCGGAATTCGTCCCGGATACGGATGTCCTTGAGCATCCAGACTTCCTGACCGTTCCGGGTCGTGACCTGGCGGAAGCTGCCGGTTGAGAATTCCTTCACCTTGCGGCGTTGCCGGTCGTAGGCCTCGGCCCGGAGCAGTGCGTGGAACTCGGCGTCGATCCAGGATCGGACGCTGGCGTATCCGTTGGTGCCCGGGTTGGGATTGTAGCTGTCCAGAGCCCAGCAGAGCCGGCCGTTGCTGAGTTCCTCCTTCACGAGACGCTGGTCGGGCCAATGGAGGAACTCGAGTCCGAGGTCGCAGTACCAGAAGTCGGTTCCCGCAAACGATTCGGAGGTCCGGGCCGGGTCCACCTGACTGGGGGGCGGCGCGATGGCGGCCCCTGCGGATACGCGGGCAAGTTCGTAGCTGGGTGGACGGTTGGTGGAGAAGCTGACGGTCAGGGATTCCGGGGTGCCGTTGGTGCCGGGACGGGTTTCGTATCGGACCTGCCAACGTTGGGCATCGACGAGCGTGACGATGTTGACCGGGAGTTCGCGTCGGCGACCGCGGGCGTCGCGCAGGCGGAGCACGCCCGAGTTGGTGAGGTTTTCGGCCGGTTTCTGGGAGCAGAGTTCCGAGGCGAGGCGGGCGCCCTCCTCGCGTTGCCGCGTGAGTCCGGGTTCCTCGGCGATGGCGGTCGCCCGGAGCAGGAGGATGAAGAGCACGGCAGCGGATCGCCCGAGGGAGAACCAGTCCTTGAGCCGGGGGCCTGATGGAGAATCGGTTTTGGGTGACGGCATGTTCGTCAGCGGGATGGGGAAGTCAGGGTGATGCGGGGGCGTTCGCCGCGACGACCTTCCACGCGGAGTCCGGGGGGATGTTGTCCCGAAGAGGAGGAGGGCGTGCATCCGCAGGGGGTGTCGCGGGTCAGCGAGAAGCGGCGAGGACGAAAGCGACGCCACGCGAAGGCCGCGGCGGTGGCCGCGACGAGGGCGATGGCGGTTGGTGTCTGCCAGTTCATGAGGTGCGGATGACCCGGAGCCAGAGCATCGCCCGGCACGTGGATGTGGGCAAGGCAGTGGGCGGGACTTTTGGGAGGCGGGTCAACGAGGGTTCGCCACCGCCTTGGGCCAGCCTGGGGCCAGGGCAGACCTGGTTTGAAATCCCGGCGCTGGATCCTCCGGGGGCTCCATGGTTCAGTTGTTCCCGTAGTGGGTGCCGAATCCTCTGATCTCCTGACAAACCTCCTGCGCGACGTCTCGCGCAGCTTCTACCTGACGCTGCGCATCCTCCCCGGCGGCATCGGTCGGCCAATCGGGTTGGCGTACCTGCTGGCCCGGGCGACCGATACCATCGCCGACACCGGACTGATCCCGGTGTCCGAACGACTCGAGGCTCTGGATGCGTTGCGCGCGCGCATCCTCGGTAATCGGGGTGTTCCACTGGATTTCCGTCGGATCGTCGAGGCCCAGGAGGATGGGGCGAGTCCGGCGGAGCGGTTGTTGCTGGGACGGGTTGAAGAGGCCATTGCCGCGCTTCAACGGATGGATGCCGGAGACATCGGGCGGATCCGTTCCGTCTTGGACGTCATCACGGGCGGCCAGGAACTCGACCTGCGTCGGTTCGGGTCCATTCCGAAGGGTGGGTTGGCAGCGCTCCCGGATGCGGCAGCGCTGGATGACTACACGTATCGGGTGGCCGGGTGCGTGGGGGAGTTCTGGACCCGGATGTGCGTGGCGCACCTGTTTCGGGTGGGCGCGGAGGAAGAGGCGCGGATGTTGCGGGACGGGATCCGTTTCGGGCAGGGGCTGCAGTTGGTGAACATCCTGAGGGATCTGCCGAAGGATCTGGGAAGTGGCCGTTGTTACCTGCCGTTGGATGAACTGGCGCGCATCGGAATGGTGCCGGGGGATCTCCGGGACCCGGCGAACGAGCGGCGCCTGTGGCCGGTGTACGAGCGTTGGTTGGTGCGAGCGGAGGGGCATCTGGATGCCGGGTGGGCCTACACCGTCGCGTTGCCGCGCGGGCAGGTGCGGATGCGGCTCGCCTGCGCGTGGCCGGTCCTGTTGGGGATCCGCACGCTGGTGAAGTTGCGCGGGGGCGGCGTGCTGGACCCGGCGCGTCGCATCAAGGTGAGCCGGGCCGAGGTGAAGGCCGTGATGTGGCGGAGCATCGTCCGCCTTCCGCTTGGCCGTTCATGGAACGGTTTGGCGGAATGGGCACGGAACGCGGGCTGACCACTTTCCGTTTTTCATCGGGCGATGGACGGTGAAGGGTCACGTTCCTGTATGAGGCTTGAGATCCCAGCGTTTCTGATCGGGGCCTGCGCGGCCTCCACCGTGATGGCCCAGGCGGTTGGCGAGTGGGCCCGGATGGCCCCGATGGTTCCCCGGACCTATTCGTGCGTCCGGGCGACGAAGCCCATCCAGATCGACGGCAAACTCGATGACGCGGCCTGGCAGCAGGCGCCCTGGACGGAGGAGTTCGTCGACATCGAAGGCAGCGTGAAGCCCAAGCCGAAGTTCCGGACGCGCGCCCGGATGCTCTGGGACGACCAGAATTTCTATATCGCGGCTGAGATCCTGGAGCCCCATGTCTGGGGAACGATCCGGGAACGCGACGCCGTCATCTTCCAGGACCCGGACTTCGAGGTGTTCATCGATCCCGACGCGGACAGCCATCAGTACTACGAGTTCGAAATGAACGCGCTGAACACGGTCTGGGACCTGCGCTTGGTGAAGGCCTACAAGGACGGTGGACCAGCCCTCAACGAGTGGCACATCGCCGGGCTCAAGACCGGGGTGCACGTCGATGGAACGATCAACGATCCGAAGGACACGGATCGCGCCTGGACGCTGGAGATCGCGATGCCTTGGGCGGCCTTGAAGGAGTTCTCGCGTCAGGCGTGTCCGCCCCGGGACACGGACCGTTGGCGTGTGAACTTCTCCCGGGTGGAATGGCAGATCGAGACGGTCGGTGGGTACCGCAAGGTTCCCAAGACTCCCGAAGACAACTGGGTCTGGTCCCCAACGGGCATCGTCGACATGCACCGTCCGGAGAAGTGGGGAATCGTGGAGTTCACGACCGCGACGATGCCGAACCTGGCCGTGAAGCCCGGTCCGGTGGAAGCCGTCCGCGATGTGCTCCAGGAAGTCTACTACGCCCAGCGGACTTTCCACGCGAAGGAGAAGCGCTTCGCGTCGACCCTGGCTGAGCTTGGGTTCGCCGCCGGGAAGCCCGCAGCGAAGCTTACCCTCACCGTGGGCAACGCCGGATGGGAGGCCTCGGTTCCCTTCCAGGACGGTAAGGCCGCGAAGAAAGCCGCGATCCGTCAGGATGGGTTCTTCTCGGTGGAGTGAACGGGGGGGGAGGAGTCCTGATCGTCGTTCGCGTCGCTGCCGTTGTTGTAAACCCAACCGCAGTTCCTTCGCACCCTCGCGGCTTCGCGCGAAACTCCTCCCGTGCTTTGGAGACCTCGCG
>CAIMMI010000150.1 GCA_903842505.1 uncultured Verrucomicrobiota bacterium
CCAGTTCCCAGATGCCAGATGCCTGCGACCTTGTAGGCCCGGGTGCCCTCACCCGGCGAGGATTGCGAACCGCCGCGTGGGGGCACGCGGCCTACAGCCCACGACCGTGTAGGCCCGGGTGCCCTCACCCGGCGTGGATCGTACTCCTTGGGAGTTTGGTGGGGGGATCGAGTACGAGTACGGGCCGGATGAGAAGTTCCCAGTCGCCAGATGCCACCGGATTCCGGCGAGGTTCGGGTGCGCACGGTTTGAGGGAGTGGGCTGATCCGCGCTTGCTCCCCTCGTGGGCGGTTTCTAGCTTGTTCCTGCGATGCGCCCGTTTCCGATCCTGCTTGGACTGTCCCTGATTTCCGCCCCGCTTGGCCTCGGCGCGGCGGATATTGATGCCGAGGATTTCCGTCGATTGGTCGACCGAGTGAATTCGCACGACGAGGCGATCGACGCCTACCGCAACACCATTCAGGACCTTCGGTCGGAGGTGGGTCGGTTGCGTGCGGAGAACGACCGCCTGAAGACGGCGGTGAACACGCCGAAGAACTACGCGACGCAGGAGCAGATCACGAAGTTGACGGAGCAGTTGCGGGAGGTGGAGAAGAACCGGGCAGCGGACAAGCAGCAGGTGCTGGATGCCTTCGACAAGTTGAAGTCGATGCCGATGACGGTGCCGGCCCCGATCCACCGGCCGACGCCGACCCCGGCTCCGACGCAAGGAAGCGGAGGGAAGACGGGCGACAAGTCGTCGGTGAAGGAATCGTCGGCCGGCAATGGCAGTGGAAGCGGAGCCGCCGCCAACCCCGGGAGCGACAAGCCGGCCGTGCCCGAGGCTCCGATGGAGTACTACGAGCACACCCTGGCGGAGGGCGAGACGCTGAGTGCCGTGATTGACGCGTACAACAAGCAGCACGGGTTGAAGGTGCGGCTTCAGCAGGTGTTGAAGGCGAATCCTTCGATCAAGGATCCGAAGAAGCTCCGGTTGGGTCAGAAGCTCCGGATCCCGGTGATCAAGTAGGATCCCATGAAGTTCCTGCGCCGGATCCATCTGTACCTCGGGGTGCTTTACGCGCCCCTGTTGCTCTTCTTTCTGGGAACGGGTTGGTACCAGGTGATGAATCCGGATCGGCTGAAGTCGACATCGGAGGCGGAGACCTGGGTGCAGAAATTCCGGGTGATCCATACCGACCAGATCTATCCGCGGGACGG
Organism: uncultured Verrucomicrobiota bacterium; assembly: GCA_903842505.1. Classification (GTDB taxonomy): domain Bacteria; phylum Verrucomicrobiota; class Verrucomicrobiia; order Limisphaerales; family UBA9464; genus UBA6176. The sequence goes on from CAIMMI010000150.1 coordinate 1,201, forward strand.
AGCGGCCGAGCGGGCGGCGTCGCCGAAGGTATTCCAGTGGCTGCTGTACGGGATGTCGGCGGCATTGATCCTGGCGACGCTGGTGGGACTGGTGCTGGCGTTCCGGTCGGTGAAGCCCCGCTGGCCGGTGTGGCTGGCGTTGGTGGCCGGGGTCCTGATCCCGGTAGGAGTGTTGTGGCTGGGCAGCTCGCGTTGAGGTGAATCGGATCCGGATGAATCATCCCCCTGTTGTTCTGGCGTCGGTGTCACCGCGTCGTCGGGAGTTGCTGCGGCAGATCGTGCCGGAGTTCGGCGTCGTGGACAGTCTCGCGACGGAGTTGCACGACGCGACGATTCCGCCGCGCCGGTTGTGTGAGTTGAATGCCGAGCGCAAGGCTTGGGCGGTGGCGGAACGTTACCCGGAGCATCTCGTGATCGGAGCCGACACGTTGGTCTTCCTGGACGATGAACCGCTCGGAAAGCCGGCGGACCTGGATGAGGCGCGGGCGATGCTGAGTCGGTTGTCGGGTCGTATCCATCGGGTGATCACAGGCGTGTGCCTGATCCAGCGTCAGGCTGCGAGGGCGTGGATGTTCTCGGAGGTGACCTACGTCCGCTTCCGGGAGTTGGGCGGGGCGGACATCGAGGAATACCTGTCGATTGTCCCGGTGCTGGACAAGGCGGGGGCCTACGCGATCCAGCAGGAGGGGCATCGGATCGTCGACAAGGTCGAGGGGTCGTTGACCAACGTCATCGGGCTGCCGGTGGAAGCGCTGAAGGCGGCGTTGGAACGTTGGTGACGGGAGGGCCGCAAGAAACGCAAGAGGCCGAAAAGAGGAGGGAACGAAGGGAGAGGAGCGGCTCCACGGAGTCTCGCCCCACCCCGCGCAGCGGTGGGCTGGCTCTCTTGAAACTTGAAACTCCCGTCCTTGAAACTCCCCCGCTACCGGGCGAGGGCTTCGATCAGGTCGCGCATCTCGGCGCGGGAGATCATCTCGGTGAGACCTTCGGGCATGGCGGAGGGGGCGCGATCGCGGGAGCGGATGCGGTGGGTGGGGATCTCGATCTTGCCGTCCTCGGGGGAATTGAGGACGAGGGTGCCGTTGGCCTCGGAGACGACCCTGCCGACCTTGGAGTCGCCATCGGTGAGCGTGAGGACGACGGTCTCGTAGCCGGGAGCGATGGCCTTGTTCGGGTAGAGGATGGCTTCGAGGATCTGTTCGCGGGAGAGCCTTTTGCCGAGGTTGGTGAGGTCGGGTCCGACGTCACCGCCTTCGCTGTTGAGCTTGTGGCAGCGTTGGCAGGCCCAGTCGGCGCGTTCCGCGAAGAGCTTTCGGCCGCGGGCGGCATCGCCACCGCGGAGCAGGCTGGTGGTTTCGGTCGGTTGGGCTCCGACCATGCGGAGGTCGTCGGGGTTGACGGTGGGCTTGGGTGGGTTGAGTGCCTTGCGGACGTTGGTGGACGGGTGATTGCCGAGTGCGGCGAGGCGGGCGTCGAGTCCGGGCAGTTCCAGGACGCGGGCGGCCTCGATGGCGGCGAGCACGATGGCTTCTGCGGAGTCTGGCGCGGTCGCGGATCGCCAGGCATCGGCGAGCGCGTTCCGGGCGGGGGCGGCATTGCGCGGGGCGAGCGGAACGATCAGTCCGGTGATCCGGTCGCGTCGCGGTGGCGTGGCCCAGTCGCGAAGGGAATCGAGGGCTTCAACGCGGACGGATTCGGGCAGGTCGGTGTTGGCGATGGCACGGGAGAGGATGGGAAGGTCTTCCGGTGAACCGCGGCGGAAGGCGGCATTGACGGAACGGCGGAGGAAGAAGGCGCGCCATTCGGTGGCGGAGAACGGGAGCTCGAAGCCGGGTTGGAAGGCGGCGGTGGCGGACTTCGGGGTGCCGATGTCGAGGTAGGGAATCAGGTCCTTGTAGGCCGACGGGATCGGTCCGTCGTGGATGGCGCGGGCGGCTTCGAGGGCGAGGCGGGGATCGGCGTCTTCGAGGAACGAGGCGGCTTCGGGTGCGAGGAGCCGGCGTTGGGCGAGGAGGACGGCGATGCGGACATTGCGGTCGGCGTGGCGGGTGAGGCTGGCGAGGCCGGGGAAAAGGTTGGCGGGGTTGATCGAGGCGATCTCCTGGACGAGGACGCTGGCGGCGTGGGTGATCACGGGATCGCGGCCGGCGGAGCGGACGAGCGCGTCGCGGAGTTCGACGATGGGCCAGGTGACCGAGCCGGACTGCTGGGGTCGGGGCAACCAGGGTTGGGCGAATCCCGGGGCGTTGTGGTAGACCTTTTCGCCGAGGGAAGCCTGGAAGCGGAGGGGTGCGGACTTCGGTTGGTGGAAGGCGTGGAAGTAGCGGCTGAAGGCGAGCATGGCGGCCGCCACGACGCGACTGTCCGGGTGACGGAACCGGGCGCGCAGGGTGGCTTCCGCGGGGGTGAACAGGGCTTCACCAAAGAGCCGGCAGGCCTCGATGACGACACCGGCGTCGGGGTCGTCGAGCCAACGCCGGGCGGCGGAGAGTTCCTCGAAGAGTTCCTCGCGGCCGGGATGGCTTCGGACAATCTGGGTCAGGGCGCGGATCGCGTGCCGACGCGCCAGGGGTTGGCCCGAGGTGCGGACGGTTTCCGCGAGGCCGGGCCAGGCGGTGAGGTCGCGTCGGGCGAGTTCGAACTGGGCTTCCTGGCGGACGCGCAGGTCGGCATGGGCGAGCAGCAGCAGGAGTTGGCCTTCGGCCCGGCCGGACATGCCCTCGCGGAGGAAACGTGCGGTTTCGGCGATCAGCGGGTCCCGGGCGAGGGTGGGGTCGGTGAGCTTCCAGAGTCGGCCCTTGCCGGTCTTCTCCCAACCTTCGATCCAGTCGGCGACGACGATGCCGCCATCGGGCGGGAAGGCGACGTCCACGGGGTAGAGATCCCAGAGGAGCTTGCCCTGCATTTCGTCGGCCTTGTTGCTTTCCATCCAGGGGCCGGGATCGGGGATGCGGTAAAAGGCACCGACGGGTTCGACGCGGAAGTGGCGGAGCCCGCCGGGGAAGTCCGCGTAAAAGAACGAACCCTGGAATCGGTCGCCGAGGCCGGTGCCGGGGTAGAAGGCGATGCCGGCCGGGCCGTGGCCGATGTGGGCGACGGGTGGGAGGAGGTAGAGGGCGGTGTTGGAAGGCTGGGTGTGCCAGAGCCGTTCCGAGTTCCAGGCGCCCATCTTTGGGAGCCATTGCCAGCCGATCGTCCAGCCGTGTTCGGAGCCGGGGAGCACCAGCGTCCAGCGGGCCTTGTCCCCGCCGTCGCCGTTGTTGTCGGCGGTCCATAGTTGGCCGTCGGCGTCGAAGGCCAGTTCCTGGGGATTGCGGAGGCCGCGGGCGAAGAGTTCGAGGCGGGAACCGTCGGGTTCGCACCGGAAGATCATGCCGGTGTCGGGATCGGTGAGGAGGGAGGCGTCGGACTTTCCGACAACGGGATCGGCGAAGACGGCCGCGCCGCGGTCGGCGATGGAGAAGTAGAGGCGGCCATCCGGTCCGAGGGTCAGTCCGTGGAGGTCGTGGCCGCCGTAGGCGACGTGGGTGCCGAAGCCGGAGAGCATGGGTTTGCCCTTTTCGACGGGTGCCGGATCGGCGCCGGCGGCGGGAAGGCGCCAGATGTCGGGAATGCAGGCGAACCAGACGTTGGTGCCGTGGACGAGCACGCCCGCGGCGACACCGCTGACCGCGGAGTTGAAGCCATCGGCGTGGACGGCGCTGCGGTCGGCGCGGCCGTCGCCGTTGGAGTCCCAGACGATTCGGATGCGTTCGCTTTCGACCTCGAGGTCGTGGATGTCGATGCGTGCGTCCTGGTTGAAGTCGCCGAAGCCGCCGCGGGCGGCATTGCGGGTGGCGGTTTCGAGGAAGGGTGCGTTGGTGGCGAGCTGGCCGGTGAGGAAGCGGATGCGGTCGTCGACGGTGCGGAGGGCGAGGTCGTCCTCGACCCACTCCTTGAAGTTGCGGATGTCGAAGACGGAGGTTCGGCGGCGACCGGTTTCGACGACGTAGGCGCGGCCGAGGGAATCGAAGTCGATCGAGGTGATATTCTGGACGAGGGGTTCGGCGGCCCAGGCGTCGAGGGAGAGGCCGGGGGCGACGCGGAGGCGCTTGCGGGCGGCTTCGACGTCACGGGCTGTGTTCGAAGGGGCGTTGGTCTGGGTGCCGGAGCCTGTCGTGGCGACGGGATCCGCGCCCGCGTGCTGAGGCAGGGAAACTGCCATGGCGAACGTCCAAATGCTCAGGGTGACCCGACCGAAACGCATGGGTGAGGATGGCCCACCTCGATGGATTCGGCAGGTGAAATCTGGGTCTGTGAAGCCCGGCTCGTGAGGACACTCGCCCCACCGGAGTGGGAGCAGTCGAGGGGTGGGGCGAGACTCCGTCGAGCCGTTGCTCGAAGTCGCAAGTTTTCAGATTCAAGCCGGACTCCCTTCGTACTCGTACTCGATCCCGACCAGCCCTCTCCTCAGCGGAGAAGCCCCATCGGCTCGAGTACGAGTACGCCCCTCCATCCGCCGAAGGCGCACTGGCCTTGAAACTTGAATCTTGAAACTTGGAACTCCCTCCCGGCTCAAGACACGCGCCGTTCGGGTACGGTCGAAGCTGGGGTGCGTCCTCCGAAGAAGGTCTCCCAGAAGAAGCCGACGGCGTTGGCCGTTTCCCATCCCAGGAGCAGGGCGACGACGAGGATCCTTTCGGACAGGGGCGTGTTCTGGAAGTGCGCGCCGAGTCGGGCAGGGATGCCCTCGTGGAATCCGAGGTCATCGCGGACACCCCGGGCGCCGCGGGAGCGACGTTTCTCGTGGAGGATGCGGGCACCGCGACCGTACCGGAAATACATCCGAAGGAACTGGGTGACCGTTTGGGAGTGGTGGTGTTCGACGAGGGCTTCGGGGGCGTGCACGAGCGGCCAGCCCCGTTGGCGCCAGCGATCACACAGGTCGCGATCTTCGGCGGCCGGGAGAGGGAAGTCCGGGTCGAAGCCGCCCACTTCCAGGAAGTCGGCCCGGCGGCAGCCGACGTTGTTGCTGGCGAAAAAGGTGGCGGGGCGGCCCGGTGGATTGAAGTGCTGGTAGACGAGGTCGAGGATGAGTTGGTTGACGCGGGCTTGGCGGTTGGTGTGGGCGCCATTCCGGGTGTGGCCGCCGACCATGGCATGGGGGTGGGCTTCCACAGCGCGGGACAGGGTCTCGACCCAGTCCGGGGCAGGCACGCAATCGTCGTCCGTGAAGAGGAGGATCCCGGCCTGACTGCAGTGGGCTCCGAACTCGCGCGCGACGGCAGGACCGGAGTGTTGCTGGTGGACGATCCGGAACCGGAAGGAAGGCGGGAGGCCTCGGGTGTCGACCTTGAGGGGTTCGGGGCTGCCGTCATCCACCAACAGGACTTCGAACGACGAATGATCCAGGGTCTGCCGGCTGAGCGCGGCAAGGCAGCGGGATGCGGCCTCGGGCCGGCATCGGCTGGGAATGATGACTTGGATGCGAATACTCAAACTGCGTTTGAGAGGTTGCCTGAGTGGGGGGCTGCAGTCCATGGCGCGGTGGGGAGTATCCGGTCTGGTATGAGGACAGCCTGCCGGCGCTGGGCGACATTGGGTTGGCGAGATCGGTGGGGGTGGACGGAGCGCTCTGTTCCGCGAAACCGTTCCACGATGTGGGGGCTTCGCGCGAAGAACCGACCCCTTACTGAAGGGTTGTTTTGCAGCAATGAACTGGCGGTCTGCAGCTCGTCTACAGTCCTCGATGCAGTCGCCGGGTGAGGGCACTCAGTAGTCGCCGGGTGAGGGCACCCGGCCTACTCAGTAGATCCTGAGTTCATTGGTAGCCGCGAGGACGCGAAGGAGGACGCGGGGCTTCGGTGGTTGGATTATCGGCTTGGTTGGGGATGCGGTCAGCCTAGGTTGGTGCCGTGATTGGAACCTTGGTGGAGTTGGAGGCGTTTACGAAGCGGCTGGGGCGTGAGAATCCGTCGATGGCGGCGGAGTGCGTGCTGGCGGGACCGGGTCTCGGCGACGCGGAAGTGGCGGCCTTGTTGAAGGCGGTGCCCGGGCTGCCGGAATCGTACCTGAAGTGCGCCCGCTTGCTGCGGTTCGTGGGCGTTGAGTTGGCTGGTTTCTCCCTGAGTCCGTTGGTGAACCGGGGAAGTCTGGTGGATTCGCTCACGCGGACCAATTCGACGGTGAACCCGCTGTGGGCGCGGTTGCAGTCGGAGAACCTTCTGGAGGTCGCGGTCGGCGACAGCGAGTTGGTGGCTGTGGCCGGGGCGGGTTCAACGCTGCCCTTGGGAACGGTGCTGATGATCCACCTCTTCGATACGGACGAGGCGCCCGCGCTGCTGGCGTCGGACTTCGAGCATTTCCTGATCTACGCGGGCAACCTGATGGACATTTCGGCGACGATGTCCGGCCGGAAGGCGCTCAAGGAATTCGAGCTGCGGCTGGGAAAGCTGGGCGCGACGACGGAGATGGTCGACGGTTGGTGGGAGGTTGCTGAATCGCTTTTGGAATGAAGCTGCGACGCCGAACTTTGCCGCCTCGGACGATGGCGGTGGCCACCGGGTTGGCAGCCGTGCTGGCCAGCATGTCCCTGCGCGCGGACTGGCCAACGGCCCGTGGCGATGGCGGCCGGACGGGGAGTTCGGCGGTCGGGCCGGAGGGACGGTTGGTTCCCGCGTGGATGCAGGCGACCGGATTGCCCGCGCCCGCCTGGGCCGCGGAGGCCCGGGGAAGCCTCTGGCAGAAAATCGAGCAACCCTTCGTCGCCCGGGCGGCGGATGATGTCGCCCCGGTGCCCATCGTAGCCGCCGGCGTGGTCGTGCTGGGAACGACGTCCGACGAGGTCCGTTGCATCGAGCGCGATACGGGACGATTGCGGTGGAGCTTCTTCTGTGGAGGACCGGTGCGGTACGCGCCGGTGATCGAGGGCGATCGCGTGTTGGTGGGTTCGGACGATGGCCGCGTGCAGGCCCTCGACCTCGTGACCGGACGTGCCTTGTGGTCGGTGGCCGTCGGGCCGGATGAACCGTGGATCGCAGGGAACGGACGCCTGATCAGCCCGCATCCGGTCCGCACGGGACTGCTGGTATCGGAGGGCGTCCTGTACGCGACGGCCGGGTTGTTTCCGTTGGAGGGGACTTATCTCGTCGCGCTCGATGCCAAGGACGGGCGCGTCCGGTGGCGTCGGAATCTCGGGAATGTCTCGCCCCAGGGATACCTGGTGGAGGCGGGAGCGGACCTGATCGTGCCGAATGGGCGCGCGGCACCGCGGGTATATCGGAAGTCGGACGGAAACTTCCGGCGGGAGTTGGCGAGTTCGACGGGCACGCTGGCCGTGGTTTCCGGGGACGAGAGCTTTGCGGGGCCTGGGGCGACCGGGACGATCTCGCGTCAGGAAGCGCGGCCGGGTGCGAAGGTGGTTTCCTATCCGGGACGGCAGTTGGCGGTGACGCCGGGATTGAGCCTGTTGATGAACGAGCGGGAGTTGCTGGCCTTGAGCCGGGCGGCGATGCGCACGAACGGCGGTGACCTGGCCCGTTCCACCGTGTGGAAGCAGCCCGTGGCGGCCGGTGGCGCACTGATCGTCGCGGGCGGCAGGGTCTACGTGGGCACGACGAACGCGCTGCTGACGGTGGTGCTGGAGAGCGGTGCCGTTGAGCAGACTTTTCCGGTACCCGCGTCGGTGGTCGCCTTGGCTGCCGATGCGAGGTCCGTGGTGGCGTCGTTGGCGGATGGCAGCGTTCAGGCGTTCCTGCCGGAGTGGAGCGGGAGCGTTAGCGATGGGAAAACCTTCGGACTGGAAGGCAAGGCCGGGCGCGCGCTGCCAGCGGGAGTCGCCGATGGGTTGGCGTTGCTGGCTTCGGAACGGGGTTTTGCCCTATGGGCAGGCGCGGGCGAGGAGGCCGACCGGGTGCGGGCGGCCTTGGTGGAGGGATCGCGATTGCACTGGGTCTTCGCAGTCACGCCGGGCGAGGTCGACCGTGTCCGACGTCGATTGGCGGAGCGGGGTTGGTTGGGCACAAGGGCTTCGGTGGTTGCCCGGCGGCAGGATGGATCGGTGCCCGTAGCCGATCGGTTGTTCAATCTCGTTGTCGGGGATGGGCTCGATGGCCGTGAGGCGACGCGGCTCGTTTGCCCGGGACCCTCCGGCGTGCGGGTGGTCGAGGGCGCAGCGCGGATCGCGGAACCGGACCCAACCGCCGGATCCTGGACGCACCAGTACGGCAACGCCGGCAATTCGTGTGCAACCGTCCAGGCCATGCGCGGTGCACCGAGGCTCCAGTGGTTCGGCGGGCACGGTCCGGAGCGGATGCCGGATCGGCACACGCGCGGCCATGCGCCGCTGGTGGCGGGAGGATTGGTGGTGTCGGTTGCGGAGAACGGGTTGATCGGCACGGACGCCCGGAACGGCACCGTGCGTTGGAGGGTGGAGTTGCCCGAGTCGATGCGCTACGCGATGCCCTACGACGGCGGCTATGTGGTGTTGGCGGAAGATGGGTCGCGGGTGTGGGCAGCGGTCGATGCGGAATTGTGGGAGTTGGATGCGCGCGCGGGTCGGGTGACCGGGAAGCGGGCGATTCCGACCGCGGGCGAGCATTGGGGTTGGGTGGCGCGAAGGGGTGGGGCGGTGTTCGCGAGCACGGCCTTCCCGACGGCTTCGCGGACGCGCAAGGAATACGATCTGGTGGATCTGGAGTATCGATCGGGGCGGCCCCTGGTCTGTTCGCGAAGCGTGGTGCGCTTGGCTGAGGGTCAGGCCGGCACGGCCTGGGTCGCGCGCAGCGAAGGCGCCTGGGTCAACGCGACGCTGTGCGTGGAAGGTGGCCGGGTCTATGGCGTGGAGGCTCGCGGCGAGAAGGCGCGGTCGGATCGCACAGGTCGTCTCACCTGCGCTGCCCTGCTCGAGGACGCGAGGGTCGTCTGTCTTGATGCGGTGGATGGTCGACGGATCTGGGAGCGTCCGCTGCGGTGGCCGCAGGCCGAGGACATCCTTGGGCTGGCGGTTTCGGGAGATCGCCTGGTGTTGTCCTGTGCGCGGAGTGCCAAGCGTCAGGCTGCCTACCACCTGCGTTGCTGGCGCGCCGAAGACGGAGCGGAGATCTGGGAGTCGTCGGGCCTGAACCCCGTGGAGGACCTGTTCCACGGCCAGCAGGTGAAACGGCCGGTGGTGCTGGCGGACAAGGTCTCGTTCGAGAGCGATGTCTTCGAGTTGGGCACGGGGCGTCGATGGGCACCGCCGGGGGGCGCGACGGACTGGATCCTGAAACGTCCGGGCCATGCCTGTGGCGGGATGTCGGGCGCAGGGGATGGCCTGTTGTTCCGGGCGGACAATCCGACCTTCTTCCGGTTCTCGGATGGTTCGTTCACGCGGTTGTCGCCAACGCGACCGGGTTGCTGGCTGAACATCCTCCCGGTGGAAGGTGGAATCGTGATTCCCGAGGCCAGCGCCTCGTGCATTTGCGGCTATCCGATCCAGGCTTCGCTGGGTTTCGCCTTCGGGCGGAACCCGCCCCCGATCCTTCCGGATGTTCAGCCGTAGTCCGGGTGAGGGCACCCGGGCCTACCAGGTCGCAGGCTGTAGGCTGCGTGCCCCCACGCGGCGGATCGAAATCCACCCCCTTCACGTCCTCACGAGGTGGGACAGGTCTGGCATCTGGCATCTGGGAACGTCTCATTCGTCTCGAACTCGTACTCGTACTCAGCCCGCAGGGCGGTACTCGTACTCGATCCCCCCACCAAACTCCCAACCCTCACAAGCCAACCCATCGCCTCGAGTACGAGTACGAGTTCGATCCACGCCGGGTGAGGGCACCCGGCCTACTCAACACCGTCCTGTAGGCTGCGTGCCCCCACGCGGCGGTTCACGATCCACGCCGGGTGAGGGCACCCGGCCTACACAACTCCGTCCTGTAGGCTGCGTGCCCCCACGCGGCGGTTCATGATCCACGCCGGGTGAGGGCACCCGGCCTACAAGCTTCCCATCAACCTGCCTCGTTACCTCGGCAGCTACGGTCCGTGAGGTAGCAGTCGACGAGGTCACGAGGCGAGTCGATGGGCGGTGGCCCGGGCTCACGGTCGTGCCGCTTTATCGGGCCGGCGTGGGTTCCAACGTCACGACCGCCATCCGGCTCCGGTGCACGGCGAGCGTTGCATGGACCACGCTTTGCCCCGGCAGTGGTCGCCATCGGAACCGCATCTTCGTCGCGTTCAAGGAACCTCCCCGCGGCGAGAGCCAGCACGTTCTTCCCGCTTCGTCCGTGACGCCCGCCAGGGTGACGTTCCATCCGACGGGCACATGCGAGGCCTCCACCCGGAGGACGCTCTCTTCGGGCTTCTCCCCCGCCAACCCGACCGAGTGGACCTCCAACTGGATGCCATGGACATTCGTCCGCCAGGCAATCGACCTATCCCCGGAGCCATCGATGGAGAGCGGCGGCAGCGGGACGAGTTCATCCGGATGGAACCAGCCGTTCCGCGCAAACTCGAGCGCCAGATTCCACGCCTCCCCTGGCCACGGACCCGGCGTGAGGATCAGCCCGGGACGGGTGCTCAGCCAGTTGTGCACCGAGGGCGTCAGCACGTTGCCGGCTGCATTCGTCGCCGATCGCACCGCGATCAGGAACCACCCTCGATCGCTCGGATCGTCCGAAACCAAGCGCGCCCGCAGTGCGCTCGCGGCCGGAACCGGGTTCGTCTCCAAAACCGGGAAACCATCCGGCCTCCATCCATGATCGAATCGGTCAAGGACCACCCGCCACGACTCGTTCGGCACGGCGTTGGTGGATGGGATCGCCAGTGGAACGAGCGGCGCTCCGGTCGGAACCGGCGGGAGCTCAATCGCGATCGACCCCAATGGCTCCGGCGCCCAGGCCGAGTTCAGTCGACGGCGCGCCACCAAGCGGTAAGCACCAGAAGCCCGAGGCCAGGCCGAAAGCCCCACCTGCAGGATCTCGCGACCCTGGACGGACTTCACCGCCATCGCACTCGCGGGCACGGCGATGGCGTTTGTTCCCTCGGCAACCAGATACCACTCCGTCGAGTTGGGAGGCGCGTGCGAGAGAGCCATCCACACCCGCAGCGACGGTGCGCGCACCGGGATTCCCGATGGGTATCCTGACGACGGCAACCGCTTCAGCAGTCCTGCAGGCAGCCAACTCACGCGTTCCCAGGGAAAGGCCTTGGGACACACGTGAACCACTCCATGCGTAACCCCCAGCAACTCCATCTCCCCGCCATCAAAGCCAGCCTTGGGCCCCGGTCGGTTCGAACAAATCACCAACCCAACCGCCAGCAAGCCGAAGAGGCACGCCAGTCCCAGCCCCACGCGTCGCCCGAGAGGACGGCCGGCAGGCGGCTGAATGGTTTCGCGCACCGCCTTCCGACCCGGCAGCCCTGAGTGACATTCACACCAAGACGGACCAATGGCCCTGACCACGGCTTGGAGTCACCGTCAGCATCAGCACGTCCGACGAGGTGCCATGATGCTACGAAGAAAGATCAGAATCACCACGCGCCTGGCTCCCGTCCTCCCGGCACCTCCACCACGCGATAGACCCGCAGCGGATTCGGCAGCGAGTCGAAGTCGAGCCGGGAGGACGCGGACGATTCCAGCTTAAGGGTTCCCAACCCCTCCCTTGATTGAATCTCCCATCTCCCCACAGTCCTCCCATGCGCCCCCGAGTCCTCCCGATCTGGTTCAGCCTGTCCCTGGCTGTGTCTGCCGTCCGGGCCCAGCAACTGCCCGGCACCGAGCCCCTCACGCCGCCAGCCGATCCTGCGGCGGAGATGGTCGCCGGACTCGACCGCTACCTCGATCGACATCGCGCCACGCTGGCACCCGTACGGGCCACGGCTTGGTCCAATTCCCCCGCGACGAACCGGGAACCCCTCCGCGCACGGCTCCGGGAACTCCACGGGATCGTAGATCCACGGACGCCGTCAGCCCTGCGCTTCATCGGCAACCCGGTCACCAACAGCGTTGGCGTGCCTTCTCTCGCGCTCGCCCAAGGCTCCGGGTATCAAGTCTACGCCGTCGCGTGGGATGTCTTCCGCGGCGTCCACGGCGAAGGGTTGCTCCTCGTTCCAGACAAGGCCCCCGTCGCCGACGTCCTCGCGATTCCCGACTGCGACGTCACCCCGGAGCAGGTCGCGGGACTGGCGCCCGGTGTCTTGGAAGACAACCAGTTCGCCCGACGTCTCGCGGCCAATGGCTGCCGCGTCCTGGTTCCCGCGTTGATCGACCGCGGCAACCGATTCTCCGGCAACCCCGGGGTCCGTTCGGTGAAACACAGCCAGCGGGAAACGCTCTGGCGCGCGGCCTACGAACTGGGGCGGCATCCGCTCGGATACGAAGCCCAGCGGGTGCTCGCCGGGGCCGACGCGCTGGGAACGCCGAAGGGAACACCCCTGCTCCTCGCCGGCCACGGCGAAGGCGGCCTGATCGCCCAGATCGCCGGCGCAGTCGACGCCCGCTTCCAGGCCGTTGCGATCGCCGGATCCTTCGGCCTCACCACGCGCCAACCGGAACTCCCGGTCTACCGCAATGTCTGGTCGTTGCTCCACACCTTCACCGACGCCGAGATGGCCGCGCTCATCGCCCCGCGACGCGTCCTCGTCGAACACGGCCGCTATCCCGAGGTCACCCACACCGACGCCGGCGGCGCCGCGCCCGGCAAGCTGTGGCGCCCCACGCCTGCCGAATTCGATTCCGACCTCCGCCGCCTCGAATCCCGCTCCGGCAAGTCCGCCGTTGCGCTCCGTCCCGGACCGGATGCCGCCCTCGGCGAGGAATCGATCCGCGCGTTGCTGACCACCGGCGCTGGCTCGACGCCGGCCGTGAAGCCACTGGGCGTTGCCCCTGCCCGCAACGGCTCCAACACATTGCCCGATGCCGCCGCTCGGACGTTGCGCCTGTATCGAGAACTCGTCGACGACACCCAATGGCTCCTGCGCGAAGCCCAGTACACCCGCGCCGATTTCTGGAAGGCCGCCAACTTCAAGTCGACCGCCGACTTCACCAACTCCACCGCGCCCTTCCGTGAACGCTTCCGACGCGAGGTCACCGGAGAGATCCCCAAGGCCTCACTCCCGCCCCAGCCGCGCAGCCGACTCCTCTACGAGACCAACGGCATCCGCGGCTACGAAGTCCGCCTCGAAGTCCATCCCGACGTCTTCGCCTGGGGCACGTTGATCCTCCCCGCCGGCATGAAGTCGGGCGAACGCCGCCCGGTCATCGTCTGCCAGCACGGCCTCGAAGGTCGACCGCGCGACGCCGCGGATCCCACCATCGACCACTGGGCATACCACGCCTACGCCTATCGGCTCGCGGAACAGGGCTTCATCACGTTCTCCCCGCAGAACCCGTACATCGGCGAAACCAAGTTCCGGCAGGTCCTCCGCAAGGCCCAACCCGCCGGCCTCACGCTCTGGTCGTTCATCGTCCGACAGCACGAAGTCATCACCGACTGGCTCGCCGCCCGCGAAGACGTCGATCCCGCCCGCATCGCCTTCTACGGCCTCAGCTACGGCGGCAAGACCGCCATGCGCGTCCCTGTCCTCGTCGACCGCTACTGCCTCAGCATCTGTTCTGCCGACTACAACGAATGGATCTGGAAGGTCGCCTCCGCCCGCGCTCCCTACAGCTACCTCTGGAACAACGAATACGACATGCCTGAATGGAACCTCGGCAACACCTTCAACTACGCCGAGCTCTCCTGGCTCATCTTCCCCCGCCCCTTCATGGTCGAACGTGGACACGAGGACGGCGTCGCGCCCGATGAATGGGTCGCCTACGAATACGCCCGCACCCGGCGCCACTACGTGAAGATGGGCCTCGCCGATCGCACCGAGATCGAGTTCTTCGACGGCCCGCACACCATCCATGGCGTCGGGACCTTCGACTTCCTCCGCAAGCACCTGAACTGGCCGGGCAAGCCCTGACCCTGACCGGACGCATCCTGGACTGGCCCCAACGAGGGGTGGGGTGCTGAAGTCGCAAGTTTTCAGATTCAAGTTTCAAGCCGAACTCCCCTCGTACTCGTACTCAGCCCGCAGGGCGGTACTCGTACTCGAACCCATCCCATTTCCTGATTCTGAAAACCGGCCACTACCGCCAATCCCCCACCAAAACAGCAAAAAGCCCTGCCGCTCCCAGTGACAGGGAAGGGCAGGGCTTGAAGGACCGTCCGGAATTCCGGATCAGGCCGCCGGCGTCGCGGCGGGCAGCGGGGCGACTTCCTCGATCTTGGCGTTGATCTCGAGGAAATCGAGGACCTTGCCGGTGAGGATGTCCTGGCGGATCTCGTTGACCGCGTTCCGCTCCTGGATGGCCTTGACCATCTTCTCGGGCGTCAGGTTGTTCTGCTGCGCGAGCTGGAGCACGCGCTGGGTGAGGTCGCGATCTTCGACGCGCAACTTCTCCTCGCCGGCAATGCGGTTGAGGATGAACGCCGTCTTCACGCGCTCACGGGCGTTGACCTGAGCGGTGGTGAAGATCTCATCGCGCTTCTGCTCGATGAATTCCTTCGCCACGCCGCGCTGCTGGTTCTCGTTGACGACGTTGTAGACGAGGTTGCGGGTCTCGTTCGACACGAGGCTCTCGGGGAGTTCGAACTCCACCTGGCTGGTGAGCGCCTTGATCAACTGGTCGCGCACCGACCGCTTCTGGCGGAAGTCCAGTTCGCGCTGGAGGTCCGTACGGATGCCCTGCATCAGCGTCGCCACGTCGGCCGCACCGAACTGCTTGGCAAACGCATCGTCCACCACCGGCAGCAACTTCTCCTTCACCCCGAGGATGTCGATCTCGTACACCACCGCCTTGCCCGAGAGTTCCTTGTGCACGAAGTCCTCCGCCAGCGTGACGTTGACCGTGCGATGTTCACCCTTGGCAGCGCCCACGAGGGGTTCCGTGAAGCCAGGAAGGAAGGACGCGGGCTTGATCAGCACCCAGAAATTTTCCTTCGAGGTCAGGCCCAACGCCGTCGGCGAGATCGCCGTCAGGGGCTGGCCATCGGTCGTGCCCTTGTAGTTCACGACGGCGATGTCGCCTTCCTGCGCGGCCCGCTCCACATCGTTGTACTGGGCGTGCTGGTCACGAAGGATGCTCAACGCGCGATCCACGTCCGCCTCGGTCGCGGCCGTCAACTCACGGCGGGCCGCCAGACCCTTGTATTCCGGAAGGACGAAGTCCGGGGCGATCTCGATGGTCGCGGTGAACTGCAGGGCCTGATTCCGGCCGAACTGCTGCTCCTCAAGATCGAGGGTCGTGATGATGTTGAGCTTCTCCTGCTGCGCAGCGCCGCGGAACGACTCCTCGATCAGCTTCTTCTTGGTCTCCTCAACGATCCGACCCTCGTAGGACCGGGTGATGAGGTGCTTCGGCGCCTTGCCCTGACGGAAACCCGGAATCTGGGCAGCCTTCTGAAAATCAGCGGTCACGGCGTCGAACGCTGCGTTGACCTTCTCAACCGGCACCTCCACACGGAGGAGCTTCTTGCACGGACCCAATTGTTCGACGGAAACGTTCACGTTAATGCCTTTGTGCGAAATCGCCTGTTTGCCTCTTCAATGCCTGCCGACCCGGGGCTACCGGGTAGGCAAAGGGAAGGACAGTAGGGAGCCCGGTTCCAGCGGGTCAAGGGGGAGTTTCCCGGGCTGAAGCGTCCCGGAGAGTCCCCAGTTCCAAGATTCAAGTTTCAAGCCCCTCCCCAACGCCGAAGGCGTTGCAGCCGGTAGCCCCGGGTCGGACGAGGGACGAAGCCCACCGGGGGGCCCCATCCGCCCACCACAGACCCACACCCGCGATCATCCCTCACTCACCCATCCCGTCCATCCTGCCCATCCTGTCTCCCCCACCACTCACCCATCCCGTTCATCCTGCCCATCCTGTCTCCCCCACCACTCACCCATCCCGTCCATCCTGCCCATCCTGTCTTCCCCACCACACACCCATCCCGTCCATCCTCCCCATCCTGTCTTCCCCACCACACACCCATCCCGTCCATCCTCCCCCTCACTTCTTCCCACCCATCCCCATCGTCTTCAGCTGTTCCCGGACCATCTTCCTGGCCATGGCCACGTCCGCGGCGCCGAGCCCGGCCTTCTTCGGATGCACGTCAAACGCCGTCCTCCAGTCGTCCGCGCCCGGCCGGTACCCAAGGTCCTCGCACAAGCGCTTCTCGAAGTCCGCGAGATGTCCCGCACCGTAGAAGACAGCGATGGAAGGCAGGCGGTTCCGACGCGACTTCCGGCCCCGTTCAATGGCCTGCGAGACGTCACGGAGGACGGCCTTGTTCCGCTCGCGGATCAGGACCTCCATCAGGCGGCGCATCGACGGCGGCAGCCCCTTGGCCTCGCCGAGATCGCCTTCCATCGAGCCCAGCGTCTCGATCAACACCAACCGCACCGTCGCGCGCAGCTTCGGGCTCGTCTCGATGAACGCCACGCCGAACTTCACCATCACACCCGTCCACGACGACCCGTCCATCACCGAGATCATCTCACCCAGCGCCGAGTCATCCCCACCCGCGGCCGCCGGGTCCTGGTTGCCCGCCATCACCCGGGTCAGTTCCTGCATCGTGAGATCGCTGTTCACGAAATTCGTCCCGCTGTAATCGATGGCCTGCAGCTGGAACCGAAGGCGGAGCGCCTTGGCCAAGGCGGGCTGGAGCGCGTAGCGCTCTTCCTGGGTCGACCTGAACTGCTTGTTCGTCGCCCCCACGCCCTCAAACAACACCAGCGGCTCCCGATTCAACAAGGTCTGGAGCCCCTCGTAGTATTCCGCGGTGCCGAGATGCGTCACCCCGACCAATCGAACGACGGGATCACCACGACGGGCCGGCACCAACTCCCGCACCACCACCTGCAACGCGATCGACCCATTCGTTGATTCCTGGACCCGCAGGATCGGCTTGGGCGGTCCCAACGGCGGAAGCGGCCGGGTCGCACAACCCGCGAGCAACACCGCCATCATCCACACGTACCCACAACGCAACATGCCGAAACCCTCACCCGTTGGCCCAAGGTTTCAAGGGGGGAAGTTTTCCGTTTCAAGGAGGCAAGTTCCCAGATCCCTGAAAACTTGAATCTTGAAACCAGCGACTCCCAAACGGCTCGTGAGGAAGACCTGAAGGTGGGGCGAGACTCCGTCGAGCCGGTGCTCGAAGTCGCAAGTTTTCAGATTCAAGTTTCAAGCCGGACTCCCCTCGTACTCGTACTCAGCCCGCAGGGCGGTACTCGTACTCGATCCCGGTCAAACTCCCACCCCCCCACGCCAACCCATCGCTTCGAGTACGAGTAGGAGTACGAGTAGGAGTACGATCCTCGCCGAATCCTCCACACCCGGCGGGGCTGTCTGTTCTGGCCTTGAATCTTGAAACTTGGAACTCCCCAAACGGCTCGTGAGGACACTCGCCCCACCCGAAAGGAAGACCTGAAGGTGGGGCGAGACTCCGTCGAGCCGTCCACTCCAAAACCCGCTCCACCCCGCCCCCGGGGTCATGTGGCCCGAACGCCCGGGATCCTCCCTCCCAAGGAAAATCTCCGCGTCTCCGCGCCTCCGATGTAAACCGTTCCTCCGCTGTCAGCGCTCACCCCAGCGACGCCAGGCTCGCGGCAGCAATCGCCTGGCCGTGGCGCTTCTCCTTTTCGTCGGGCACGTGGAACTTCAATCCCGCCGACAACTCCGGGAACTCGACATCCAACACCCGACGCGCCTCCGAAAGGATCACATCCCCACCCTCACCCGAGGTGACGCGTCCGAGGATCAGGAGGTGTTCCATCGCGTAGAAATCTGCCCAATGTCCCACCGCGTAGCCCAGGCTGGTGCCGATCGTCTGGTAGATGCGACGGGCGCGGTCATCGCCCGCGGCCATGGACTTCTGGACCTGCTTGAGCTTCTCCGGCAGCGGCAGCGTCGGGTCGACCTCCAACCCCGAAGCCGGGATCAGACGGCCCACCGCCTGCTGGCTGAAGAACTGCACGCCGCAACCCAGGTCGCCGCTCCACTCATCCCGAGGCCCATCCACCCGGTAATCCATCGGTGCGAACGCCAGCTCATTGAGCCAGGTCGTGATGCTGCCGTCGGACGTCACGAAACCGGCGGCCGTGCTGGTGCCCATCGAAACGCCGAGCACCGAATTCGCCTTCAGCGACATCGACGCCGCGAGCGCCGTGACTTCGCCATCGTTCACCACCTCGAACGGAATCCCGCCCCATTCGCGGCGCAGATCCAGGAACAGGTTCTTCACCCGCGCCTCGAAATCCTCCTTGGAAACCCCGCGGAACAACGACGCCACCTTCACCCGGTTGTTCACATACACACCGGCCGCGCTGCCGCCGATGGCATCGACCCGCGGCAAGTGCGCCGCCGCACGCCGCAGCGAATCCATGACACCGTCGTGATGATACGAAGGATCCTTCTGGAAGTAGGGATCCCAGACGATCTCCTCCGAGAACACGACCTCCCCATTCAACACCGCCGCCACCTTGCGATCCGACCCACCGAGGTCGAACCCGATCCGGCAACCCTCCAGATGCCGGCCGAGCGGCGCCGTGGTCGACCTGGCTTCCGGCAGATGCCTCGACGCCACCACCGTGATCGGATGGTCATAGATCCGTTCGCCGATGATCTCCGAATCGAACCGGCCGACCGCCGTGTCCCGATAGTGCGCGGCCAGTCCCTCGGCCAGACCCGCTGGTCCGTCGACCCACACCCGCCATCCACCGAACGCCCACAGCAGGAACTTTACGTACCGCTCGAGGAAGAACGCGTTGGCCGACTCGTTCGGGTGTCCCGCGGCCAGGACCGTCATCGAGAACCGGAACACCGAACCGTCCGCCTGCTCGAGCGCGATCCCCACGGGAACGTCCGCCTCCGCCTCAAAGGCACGACGGGCCAGGACGGCAGGACGAAGGCCCGGATCCAATACAGGAACCACCTTGGGCGCGACGAGGTACGGGGCGATCATATGCAGTCCCGGAGGAATGCCCGAGAGCCGCCCCCGGACAAAGCCCCAATTCAGGGGAGTTCCGTGGGAGTCCCAAGTTTCAAGTTTCAAGATTCAAGGCCAGAACAGACGGCCCCGCCGGGTGTGGAGGATTCGGCGAGGATCGTACTCCTACTCGTACTCCTACTCGTACTCCTACTCGTACTCGAAGCGATGGGTTGGCGTGGGGGGGTGGAGTTTGGCCGGGATCGAGTACGAGTACCGCCCTGCGGGCTGAGTACGAGTACGGGTGCGGGCCGGCTTGAAACTTGAATCTGAAAACTTGCGACTTCGAGCAACGGCCCCCCTCAGCGAACCCCGCCGCTATTGCCTTTCCCGCCGCCGGACGATACCGAAGTCACCATGCAAATCCGCCGTGCGGCTGCCTTCACCCTGATCGAGTTGCTGGTGGTCATTGCGATCATCGCGATCCTCGCCGGCATGCTGCTCCCGGCGCTCGCCAAGGCGAAGTCCAAGGCCCATCAGGCGCGCTGCATCTCCAACCTGCGCCAGGTCGGCATCACCTACTCGATGTACACGGGCGATTTCCGCGACCAGTTTCCCTACTCCGGACGCGACTGGCCGCAGATGGGCTTCGTCGACGTCCTCAAGCTCATGGGCCCGTACATCAGCACCAACAACCGATCCTTCTACTTCTGCCCGGCCGAGAAGGGCCGCGGCTTCAACATCGAATGGGCCGTCGCCAACAACTTCCCCATCCGCACCAACGAACTACTCTTCCCGAACTCGTACTACTACTACAACCAGTTCTACCACTCGGACGACAACGCCCGCCTCGTCGTCCGCCGGGTCTCCGATGTGAAGTCCCCCACCAAGAAGGCCATCGCCCCCTGCTTCGCCAGCACCAAGGGCAAGTGGCACGACATCTACAAGGGCACGACCAGCTCCGCCCACGGGCCGAAGGGCATGAACCTCCTCTTCGTCGACGGTCACTCCGAGTTCGCCCTTTACGACCGCATGAACGCCCCGTTCAAGGACGGCACCAAGCTCATCTACAACCTCGACTGGACCGTCGGCGGTCTTGGTGGGGAAGATCTCAAGTAGGGCGGCGGGGTGCCAGTTACCTGGCCGAGGAATGAGGCCTCGATTCCCATTCGTACTCGTACTCGTACTCAGCCCGAAGGGCGGTACTCGTACTCGAATCGCAGCCTCCCCTCACCACCTCACCCCACTCCCATGGGACCGAGTACGAGTAGGAGTACGAGTACCCCCCTTCGCACATCCACGGCGAAGGAACCCGCATTTCCGGCCATCCACTCCCCAACGCCAAAGGCGTTGCAGCCGATAGCCCCGGGTTGGCCGAGGAACGAGGCCTCGATTCCCGTTCGTACTCGTACTCAGCCCGAAGGGCGGTACTCGTACTCGAACCAACATGCCCCGAACCGTACTCAGTTCC
>CAIMMI010000151.1 GCA_903842505.1 uncultured Verrucomicrobiota bacterium
CCCCCGGCCAGCGCCAACCCGGCGACGAAAGCCGCACCGCCCAACAGGATCTTTTTCATCTTTGCATTCTCCATTCTTCCTCAACGCCCGCCTGTCCCCACAGACGGCGACGACCTCCGAAGGGACCACCTCAGCCCCGTTACGCGCAATCCCAAGATCACCCCGCCTCCTCCCAACCTGGACCATCGCGCCCCAGATGGACCGCGGCATTTTGCCGCACCCTCTCGGGGAGCACCTCTTGCTATCCCCCCCGCGGCGAAGGGGTGGGGCGAGTGTCCTCACGAGCCGAGAGGGAGTCCCTAGATTCAAGTTTCAAGGCCAGCTCCCGCTTCAAACTTGAAACTGAAAACTTCGAACTCTGCAACGGCTCGACAGTCTCGCCCCACCCAGTTTTCAGGGCAGTGCCAACAGGCGCACCCAAACCACCACCTGCCTTGCCCCACCCCGCCCGCCATCGCTAGCGTCGCCCCGTGTTCCGACCGTGCATCGACCTCCGCGGAGGCCGCGTCGTCCAGATCGTAGGGGGCTCCCTCACCGACTCCGGCGCGGGCGTCCGCACCAACTTCGAAGCTGCCCAACCCCCGGGCTGGTTCGCCTCGCGCTATCGCCAGGATGGCCTCACCGGCGGCCACGTCATCGCCCTCGGGCCCGGAAACGAGGCCGCCGCCCGCGAAGCCCTCGGCGCCTGGCCCGGCGGACTCCAGTACGGCGGCGGCGTCCAGGCATCCAATGCCCGCGACTGGCTCGACGCCGGCGCCTCCCACGTGATCGTCACTTCCTGGGTCTTCCGCGAGGGCGTCGTCGACTGGCAACGCATCGACGAACTTACCCAACTGATCGGTCGCGATCGCCTCGTCCTCGACCTCAGTTGCCGACTCCGCGACGGCGCCTACTGGGTCGTGACCGACCGTTGGCAGAAGTTCACCGACATCCGCCTCGGACCGGAGACATTCGCCCGCTTCGCGCAATCCTGTTCCGAGTTCCTCGTCCATGCGGTCGACGTCGAAGGCCTCTGCAACGGCATTGACCAACCCCTCGTCGAGAAACTCGCTGTCTGGTCCCCCCTCCCCACCACCTATGCCGGTGGGGCCCGCTCGCTCCAGGACCTCGAAACCGTCGAACGGATCGGCCAGGGCCGCATCGACCTCACCATCGGCAGCGCCCTCGACCTCTTCGGTGGTTCCGGCGTCCGCTACTCGGACTGCGTCGCCTTCAACCACGCCCGACAACGCTGAGGCATCGCCAACCGGCCCAAGGCCCAAGCCTGGGGAGCCACCCTCCCTCTCCACCCCCAGAAACCTTCAACCTTCACGTCAGCCCTTTCAGCCATTGCACCCCGGCGGGTCCCATCCCTAATCTGCGCGCCATGTCGAAGCCGGCGCTGGGAAGAGGCCTGGGTGCGTTGCTGGGCGGCGGCGGACGTACTTCCGCGCCGCCACCTGCTGCCTTGGCACCGGTCTCTCCACCACCCCAGCCCACGCCGGCGACTCCCGCCCCAACCGGCAACGGCGTCCGCAAGGTCTCCCTCGACCGCGTCGTTCCCAGCCCGCTCCAACCGCGCCGCGACTTCACCGAGGAATCCCTCCGCGAACTCGCCGACTCCATCCGCGAACAGGGGATCATCCAACCGCTCGTCGTCCGCGCCGTCGGCGAACGACTCGAACTCATCGCCGGCGAACGCCGCTGGCGCGCTTCCCGCCTCGCCGGCCTGACCGAGGTTCCCGTCATCGAACGGCCCGCCACCGACCGCGAGGTCCTCGAACTCGCCCTCATCGAGAACCTCCAGCGCGAGAACCTGAATCCGCTTGAGGAAGCCTCCGGTTACGCCCAGCTCCAGACCCAGTTCGAACTCACCCAGGAACAGGTCGCCCAGAAGGTCGGTCGCAGCCGCGCCGCCGTCGCCAATGCCCTCCGACTCCTCAAGCTGGCTCCTCCCCTTCTCGACTCCCTCCGCACCGGCCAACTCTCCGTCGGCCACGCCAAGGTCCTCCTGGGCCTCACCGAGCACGCCCTCCAGATTGCTGCCGCCGAACAGGTCCGCCAACGCGGCCTCAACGTCCGCCAGACCGAGGAACTCGTCACCCAACTCCTCGCCCCCAAGCCCGTCGCGGCCACCGCCGCGTCGATCCAAACCCCCAACACCCGCGACCCCCACGTGGTCGACGTCGAAAACCGCCTCCGCGAACGCCTGGCCACCAAGGTCGGCCTCCGTTACCGCGCCGGCCGCGGCGCCATCGAGATCCGCTTCGGTTCCGACGACGAACTGAACCGCGTCCTCGAGGTCCTCGGTATCCAGATCGATTGACCCACCGCCAAGCTCCCTCATTCCCACCCTTTCTCCACAGCCGCAACCACCTGATCGCGCATGCTCAACTCGCAGGAATTCCGCCGTACCGCCGCTGACCGGCTCGATGCCGCCGCCAGCCGTGTCCCTGAACTCAGTGCCTTCGTCGGACTCGACGGCTTCGTCGACGAGATCCTCCACGTCGTCGACAAGCGATACGACGCCGATCGCTTCGATCGGGTTCCCACCATCGCTGCGTACGCCGAACGCCTCGCCGCCGCGGCCGGACGCTCCACCAACGTCGAACTCGTCAACGTGATGACCAAGCTCGGCGGCAATGGCCCGATCATGGCCAATGCCCTCGCCAGCTTCGGCCTCCGCGTCAGCTACCTCGGCGCCCTCGGTTACCCCGCGATCCACCCGGTCTTCGAGTCCTTCACCCGCCGCGCCGACGTCGCCTCGGTCTGCGGTGCCGGCCTCACCGACGCCCTCGAATTCGAGGACGGCAAGATCATGGTCGGGAAGCACTACACCCTCAAAGAGGTCAACTGGGCCAACATCTGCTCGCGCTACGGCAAGGACCGCTTCGCCCTCAAGTTCGCCAGCGCCGACCTCGTCGGCTTCGTCAACTGGACGATGCTGCCCTACATGTCTGACATCTGGGCCGCCATCCAGTCCGACCTCCTCCCCGGCCTTCTCGGCGAACGCCGCAAGATCTTCTTCGATCTCGCCGACCCCGAGAAACGCACGCCCGCCGACATCCAGCGCGCCCTCGACCTCATCGTCCGCTTCCAGTCGCGTTTCGACGTGATCCTCGGCCTCAACGAGAAGGAAGCCTACGAGATCGCCCGCGTCCTCGGACTCGACCCTTCCCCGCGCGATGCCCAGGGCCTCGCCCAACTCGCCATCGACATCCAGAAACGCGTCGCCGTCGAGACCCTCGTCGTCCACCCGGTCGCCTACGCGCTGACCGTTTCGAACGGCAAGGCCGACCTCGTCGAAGGTTCCGTCTGCCGCAAGCCCACGATCACCACCGGCGCCGGCGATCACTTCAATTCCGGCTTCTGTCTCGGCAGGCTTCTCGGCCTCTCCAACGCCGACTCCCTCCTCTGCGGCGTCTCGACCAGCGGCCATTACGTCCGGTCTGCCGAAAGTCCCCGCGTCGCCGACCTCAGCCGGTTCATGCGGAACTGGCCCACTGAGTAACCCCGCCCACCGCCATGGTCCTCCCCGTCGTCAAGTACGGTCACCCCGCCCTCCGACAGAAGGGCGCCCGCATTCCCGCGGTCACCGAAGAAGTCCGCCAACTGGTCTCGGATATGTTCGAGACCATGCGGCACGCCCACGGCGTCGGCCTCGCCGCCCAACAGGTCGGCCGCGCCCTCCAACTCGCCGTCATTGACGTCCGTGGCGTCACGGACCGCCCCTCCGAACTCTGGATCGACGGCCACCCGGCCTCCGTCGATGCCTTCATGCCGCTCGTCCTCATCAACCCGGTCCTGACCCCATCCGCCTCCCGGGCGCACGGCCCCGAGGGGTGCCTCAGCTTCCCCGAAATCTACGGCGAAGTGGACCGCCCAGCCGAGGTCGAGGTCACCGCCTGGAACGAACGGGGCGAGGAATACCGCTTCAAGGCTGGCGGCCTGCTCGCCCGCGCCGTCCAGCACGAGGCCGACCACCTCAACGGCATCCTCTTCATCGACCGCATGGACTCCGCCACCCGCGCCGATGTCCGCCCCGACGTCGATGCCCTCCAGGCCGAGACCAAGGCCGCCCTCGCCAGGAAGAAGTAACCGGCCCGCTCACGCCTTCGCACCCTCGCCGGAGGTGCGTCCCGTCGTTAGCGCCCCCTTCCCCGGGTGCGCGCTTCGCACCACCCGAGGCTACCCGCTCCCATCCCTCCGGGATGCCTACGCCGGAGGGGTTGCAGCTGCTCACCCCCTTTCACAATCCAAGGACAACGGTTGTTGGGCGGCGCGGAATTTGCTCTTCTCGCCATCCGTTCTCCATGGATTCGTCACCGATTACTCACGGTCGTTCCAGCCGTCTTGGCGTGCTGGTTCTCTTCTTCTGTGTCCTGGCGGGTCTGGCCCGGGCTCAGGACCTCCAACCGTTCCTGCTCGGAGGCGACGCCGGAGCCGTCCAGAAGACCGGCAGCGACGACTACCTGGTGACCGGGCGTGGACGCGGTTCGCTCGCTGGGACCGACCAAATCGCATTTGCCGCCAGTGAACAAACGGGCGACTTCGACATGCAGGTCCGCGTCACCGACCTGGAGATCTCCAACCTCCATGTCCGTGCCGGCCTGATGGTCCGGGGAACCAACACCGTAAACGCTCCCTTCGTCGCCGCCTTTGCTTCCAGCGGCGGACACGGATGCTTCGGTGAAACCAGGAGCATCCTCGCGAGCACACCCACCCGCGCCTCCAGCCCCGGCGGATTCCCGTCCGTACCGCCCAACGTATGGCTCCGCCTCCGACGTTCCGGCGCGCAGTTCACGACCTTTGCCTCCGTCGATGGCCAACGCTGGACCCGTCTCTCCTCAACCACCGTGGAAATGCCGGAGACCGCCTGGGTAGGTCTCGCCGTCTCCAGCCAGAACGCGTCGGTCGCATCCCGCGTCCAGTTCATGGATCTGGGGAACACCACCCAACCCACGGAAGTCCCTTGGACCCACGTTCGCGAATCCGCAACGCCCTCCAGCCGGCGGACCGGCTTGGTCATCTCCGAGATCCAGTACAACCCCGGTCCGTTGCCCGGCGGCACCAATGGCGTCGAGTTCATCGAGATCGCCAATCACGGCGACATCTTCCAGGAACTCACCGGCTGGCGTCTGACCGGCGGCGTCGAGTTCGCCTTCCCCAACGGATTCAAACTGGAGGCCGGCGCCCACGTCATCGTCTCCGGCAACCCCGATGCCCTCCGCGCCGCCGCCGGGACGGCCCCGGTCCTCGGCCCCTGGACCGGCAACCTCAACAACGCCGGCGACGTCGTCGAACTCCGCGACAACATCGGTGCCATCAAACTGCATCTCGAATACAGCCCGGACGCTCCCTGGCCCATTGCTGCCGATGGCACCGGGCACTCCCTCGTCCTGGTTTCGCCCAGCTACGGCGAGGAGGACCCGCGCGCCTGGGCCGCCAGTTGGCGGCGCGGCGGATCCCCCGGCCGCCGGGATCTCCTGTCCGCCTCGCCCATCGAACCCGTCGTCATCAACGAATTCCTCGCGCACACCGACCTGCCCCAGGTGGACTTCATCGAACTCTTCAACCGCTCCACCAACGCCGTGAACCTCTCCGGCTGGATCCTCACCGACGACAGCACCACCAACCGCTTCCGAATTCCGGCCGGAACCTCGATCGAACCAGGGGGCACGCTGACCTTCACCGAAACCGACCTCGGCTTTCGCCTCAGTTCCGGCGGCGAGTCCCTCTACCTCCTCAATCCAGACGCATCCCGCGTCGCCGACGCCGTGCGCTTCGGCGGCCAGGAAAACGGGGTTTCCACCGGACGGGTGCCGGACGGATCCGAACGATTCCGCCGCCTCGCGGTCCCGACGCCCGGGGCCCTCAACGGAGAACGCCGAGCCGAGGACATCGTCATCAACGAGATCTTCTACAACCCGCCCTCCGGCGATGATGACGAGTTCATCGAACTCCACCACCGGGGTTCGACCGCCATCAGCCTCGCTGGATGGCGGCTCCGCGGCGGCATTTCATTCAACTTCCCGGCCAACGCCTCGCTCGCTCCCGGCGGATTCCTCGTCGTCGCACGCGATCAGGCCCGATTGAAGGCCAACCATCCCTCCCTCGCCGCCGCCAGCGTCCTCGGCAACTACTCCGGCACGCTCAACAACGGATCCGATGTCGTCCGCCTGACCATGCCCGACGAAGTCCGCTCCACGAACGCACTGGGTGCCGTCACCGTGGACACCATCCACATCACGGTCGGCGAAGTTCGTTATGCGGACGGTGGGACATGGGGTCGCTGGGCCGACGGTGGCGGTTCAAGCCTGGAGCTGATGGACCCCGACGCCGACCCCGCCCTCGCCGCCAACTGGGCGGACTCCGATGAGTCCGCCAAGGCCACCTGGTCCACCGTCGAGTGGACCGGACTCATGGACAACGGTTTTGCCGGGTATGGGGTCAACCGCCTTTTCCTCGGACTCCTGAACGACGGCGAATGCCTCGTCGACAACATCGAGGTCCTTCGCGGCGCGAGCACGAATTTCCTCCAGAACGCGGACTTCGAGTCCGGCGCCGTGGGCTGGAGCCTCGGCGGCAACCACGCGGGATCAACGATCGGTGCCTCCGGCGCACAAACCGGCGCGGCAGGCCTCCACCTTCGCGCCCAGGGTGGAGTCGATACCGCCGTCAACGCCGTCCGCGGCTCGCTGGGCACCGGCCTTGCCAACGGAAACACCATCACCCTCCGCGCCTCCGTCCGCTGGATTGCCGGCTGGCCCGAACTCCTTTTCCGCATCCGCGGCAACTTCGCGGACTACGCCGCACCGCTCCCCGTCCCCGCCAATCTGGGCACGCCCGGCAGTGCGAACAGCCGGCGCGTCCCCAACGCCGGCCCGGCCATCCACGACGTCACCCACCGCCCCGCCGTCCCTCCCGCGAACGAGGCCGTGCTCGTGACCGCCCGCGCGTCGGACCCCGACGCCGTCACCAGCCTGATCCTGCGCTTCCGGGTGGATCCTTCCACGACCACCACAGAGATTCCCATGCGCGACGACGGCATCGAAGGCGACGTCCTTGCGCGCGACGGAATCTACACGGCCCGGATCCCCGGTCGCCCCGGCGGCCAACTGCTGGCCTTCACCATCGCCGCCACCGACGGCTCCGGCGGGACCTCCATCTTCCCGCGCACCGCCCCCGTCGACGAAGGCCTCATCCGCTGGGGAGATCCCTCACCCTTCGGCACCTTCCCGCACGTCCATCTCTGGGCAACCGCGGCGAACCGGAACGCGCCGGGCGGCAATGCGCTCAACAATGCCTCCCGCCGTTGCACGCTGGTCTATGGCAACACCCGCGTCATCCACAGCAGCGTATTCCGCGACAAGGGCAGCCCGTTCCACAGCGGCAGCGGCGACATCACGGCGCGCACGCCCGACGACGAGAAGTTGCACGGCGTTTCCGAACGGCTGTTCTCCAAGACCGGCAATGGCGGCGTCGAGGAAACCGCCCTGCGCGGTCGCGTCTCCGCGTGGCTTGCCTCGCAAATGGGCGTGCCCTCCCTCTCGGGCAAGTACCAGTTCTTCTACATCAACGGATCCAGCTTCGCGAACCTCGTCGAAGATCAGGAAGAACCCGACCACCGCTACGCGGAGCACCACCAACCCGACAACGTCGAAGGGGATCTCTACAAGATCTCGATCTGGTTCGAGCACGACAACTCGAACACCCAGTTCAACGCCACCCAGGCGACCATGGAGCGGTTCCTCTCCGCCGGTCAGCTCAAGCTCGCCCGCTACCGCTGGAACTGGGAACGCCGCGCCCAGAGGTTCCCCGAGAGCAACTACCAGACGATCTTCGACCTCGCCACCGCCCTGAACTCCACCGCGGATGCCGGCTTCGTCTCCCGCGTCCTCCAGCAGGCCGACATGGATCAGTGGATGCATGTCTTCGCGTTCCATCGCGTCACCGGCAACTGGGACTCCTGGACCTACAACGTCGGACAGAACATGTACCTCTACCGTCAGCCCGGCCGGAAAGCCGTGCTGTTCCCCTGGGACATCGACTTCGTTCTGGGCCTCGGCGACGGAACCTCCGCTGGACTGACCGGCGGCCAGGACCCCGTCATGAACACGCGCGTCTACGAGAACCCCACCTTCCGCCGCATGATGTGGCGCGCCTTCGCCCGCGCGATCGACGGCCCGCTCCAACCCCAGAACTTCGTCCCGGTGGTCGAGGCGTACCGCGCCACCCAACTCCAGAACAACGTCCTCGGCCTCGCCGGGGTCGCCGCCGTCACCAACTACATGAATGGTCGACGCACCTTCCTGCAGGGCCAGTACCGCGCCGCGGACCCCGCCACCTTCGCCATCACGTCCAACGGCGGCGCCGACTTCACCTCCACCACCCCCACCGTCACCCTCACCGGCAACGCCCCCTTCCGCATCGCGGACATCGAGGTCAACGGCCTCCGACTCCCCGTCACCTGGACCACCGTCGGCGCCTTCTCCATCAGCGTCCCGCTCACCAGCGCCACCAACGACCTCCGCCTCGTCGGACTCGACCGCACGGGCAAGGCCCTCGCCGACATCGACACCGTCCGCGTCGTCTACACCGGAGCCATTCCGCAGGCGCGCGATTGGGTCGTGCTGAATGAGGTTCACTACAACCCGGCCGAAGCCGGCACCTCGTTCGTCGAACTCCACAACCGCCACGCCACCGTCCCGTTCAACCTCGCCGGCTATCGCCTCGACGGACTCGGCTACACTTTCCCCGCCAACGCCACCATCCCCCCCAACGGCTACCTCGTCCTCGCCGCCAATCCTGCCGCCTTCGCTGCCCGCTACGGCGCCGGTATCGCTGTCCTCGGTGAATTCACTGGCACCCTCGACAACGACGGCGAACGCCTCCGCCTGCTGCCGCCCGACTCCGAAGTCGCCTTCAGCGAATTGCGTTACCTCGATCGCCATCCCTGGCCCACCAACGCCGATGGCTTCGGACCTTCGCTGCAGTTAATCGACCCGACGCAGGACACGCGTCGGCCCGCCAACTGGGCCGCCACCGCCACCAACGCCGCCAACCGCGTCACCCCCGGCACCGCCAACGCCACCCGCGCCACGCTGCCCGCGTTCCCCGGCGCCTGGATCAACGAAATCGTTCCCCAACCGGACGCAGCGATCCTCGACAACGCCGGCGAATCCTCCCCGTTCGTCGAACTCCATAACCCGACCTCCACCGCCGCCGATCTCTCGGGCCTGTGGCTCTCCGATTCCCTCGCCAACCCGACGCGCTGGACTTTCCCCAACGGCACGACCGTCGCCCCCGGCGCCTTCCTCCGCGTCTGGCTCGACAACGAACCCGGCGAAACCGCCCCCGGCCACCTCCACGCCGGATTCCGCCCCGCGACCAACTCCGGAGTCATCGTCCTCTCCCGCCCGCAGGGAAGCCCCGCTGCCCCCGCCGTCCACGACTGGCTCGAGTACAACTCCCTGCCCCCAGGCCGAGGCTTCGGCTCCATCCCCGACGGCAATCCCTATAGCCGGCGCCCGCTCTACGTGGCCACGCCCGGCACCACCAACAACGCCTCCGTCCCGGTCGTCGAGGTCGTGATCAACGAGTTCCTCGCCCAGAACACCACCGGCATCACCGACCCCGCCGACGGCGATTTCGATGACTGGATCGAACTCTACAACCCGGCTTCCACGCCCGCGGATCTGTCCGGCTATTTCCTCTCCGACAACCTCACCAACCGCACGGCCTCCGTCCTCCCGCCCGGCACGGTCATTCCCGCGGGTGGTTTCCTCCTCGTCTGGGCCGATGGCGAGACCGGCCAGAACAATCCGTCCAACGGTTGGTTCCATGCGTCCTTCAGCCTCTCGCGGAACGGGGAACAGGTCGGCCTGTTCGGTCCCAATGGTTCCCTCATCGACGGCTACTCCTTCGGCACCCAGACGAACAACGTCTCCATGGGCCGCTACCCGGACGGTCCGGATGGCGAGTGGA
Organism: uncultured Verrucomicrobiota bacterium; assembly: GCA_903842505.1. Lineage (GTDB taxonomy): Bacteria > Verrucomicrobiota > Verrucomicrobiia > Limisphaerales > UBA9464 > UBA6176. The sequence continues at coordinate 9,967 of CAIMMI010000151.1, forward strand.
CGCCGCTCGAATCGCCCACCCCCGAAGCCCTCAACTTCGTTCCCGGCGGCAACCTTTCACCCCGTTTCACCGCGGTCCCGCCGCAGGCCATCCCTGAGGGATCGGCCTGGACGATCCAGATCGTGGCCACCGACCCGGACGCCGGACAGTCGATCCACTTCTCCCTCGGTGCCGACGCGCCCGCCGGCGTCGACATCCAACCCAACACCGGCCTCCTGTCCTGGACGCCCTCCGAAGTCCAGGGCCCCGGCCTTTTCTCCATCACCGTCCGCGCCACCGATTCCGGCACCCCTCCCAGGTCTGCCACGCTCCGGGTCCCGGTTCAGGTGAACGAGGTGAACCGAGCCCCCGTCGTTGCCGAACTTCCTCCGGCCTCGATTGGCGAAGGTTCGCTCCTCAACTTCACCGCCTCGGCCAACGATCCCGACGTCCCCGCCCAGAACCTGACTTGGTCGCTCACCGGCATCGTCCCCGCCGGGGCCTCGATCGACCCAAAGACCGCGCTCGTCTCGTGGATCCCCACCGAACAGCAGGGCCCGGGCGTCTTTGATCTCACGCTCCAGGCCACCGATGACGACTCCCCCGCCCTCTCCGGCACACGCGTCATCCGCATCACCGTCGAGGAACGCGACAACCCGCCCTCCGTCGCCCAACCCGGCCCGCAGACGGTGGATGAAGGAACTGCCATCGTCCTCCAGTTGCAGGGCAGCGATCCGGATGGAGCCCCCGTCCGTTACGCCCTCCAGAATCAGGCGCCGGCGGGCCTCACGCTCAACCCGGTCACCGGCGAGATCCGCTGGACCCCGACCGAAGAACAGGGGCCCGGCTCCTATCCGCTCATCGTTCAGGTCACCGAACAATCGCCGCTCGCACAGACCGGCCAGACCTCGTTCTCGATCACGGTCCGCGAAGTGAATTCCACCCCCACCCTTCAGGCACTCCCCAGCCTCACCCGCTCCGAGGGAGACTTCCTCCAGATCCAGGCCGTCGCCGCGGACGTCGACCTGCCATCCCAGACGCTCTTCTACTCGATCGACGGCGTCACCCCGACCGGAGCCTCGATCGACTCCGGCACCGGTCTGATCACCTGGAGCCTGCCCGTCGACTCCGGCCCCACCAACCGGACGTTGAACGTCCGTGTCGCCGACGATGAATTCCCGCCGCAATCCGCCACGGCCGTCCTGCGCGTCCAGGTGGTTCCGCGCTTCAAGGTGCTCGTCTCCGAGATCATGAACCGACCCGCCGTCGTCGGCGCTGCCTACGTCGAACTGCTCAACGCCTCCGCCGTCACCGCCTGGGACCTCGGCGGCGTCCAACTCGCCGGACGCGGGTTCCAGTTCACCTTCCCCAATCCCACGGTCCTCGCCCCAGGCGGCATCGTCTGCGTTGCCTCGAGCACGCCGACTTTCCGCACCACCTACGGCAACAACCTTCCCGTCGTCGGACCGTGGACCGGCAGCATCGGCACCGATGGCGATGACCTGCGCCTGATCGCCCCCAGCGGTGAAGTCCTCGACCGCGTGCTGTTCACCGCCTCCGCCCCCTGGCCCGACCAACCGCCCACTGGCGGCGTCGCCCTCCAATTGATCGATCCCCTCGACGACAACTCGCGCCCGGGCAACTGGTCCGCTGTCGGTGCCTTCACCGGCCCGCGCCAGCCCGTCGTCTACACCACTTCCTGGCGTTACCTCGACTCCGGCGCGCCAGCAGCAAACTGGACCGGCATCGCATTCGATGACCGCGGCTGGAAGGTCGGCGCCGGTCTCCTCTACAACGAGAGCGCCAACCTCGCGGCACCCAAGAGCACCCTCCTCGCGCTGGGTCAGCCGAGCTACTTCTTCCGGACGTCCTTCGTCCTGCCCAACGCGCCCAACGGCGCGTCCCTCTCGCTCTCCCACATCATCGACGATGGCGCCGTCTTCTTCCTGAACGGGGCCGAACTCACCCGGTTCAACTTCAACCCCGGCACCGTCGTCAGCCCCACCACCTTCGCAGACGTCGGCGTCGGTGACGCCGTGGTCGTCGGCCCCACCTCCCTCCCTGCCAACCTGCTGCGCCCAGGCACGAACGTCCTCGCCGTCCAGGTCCACCAGAACAACCTCGGCAGCTCCGACATCGTCTTCGGAGCCCAACTCGACATCGTCGGAGGAAGCGTTCCTGGGCTGACCCCGGGCGCACCCAACAACGCCGCCGGTTCCTTGCCCGAGTTCCCTGCCGTCTTCCTCAATGAGTTCGCCGCCGTCGCGGGCACACTTCGCGACAACGCTGGCGACGCGGAACCCTGGGTCGAGATCCTCAACGCCGGGCCGGTTCCCATCACGCTGGCCGGCTGGACGCTGAACGCCTCCACCGCAGCCCTGCCCTGGACCTTCCCGGAGATCACGCCTGCCCTCCTTGCCGGCGAACGCCGGATCGTGTTCCTCGATGGCGAAGTCGGTGAAGGCACCCTCGCCGAACCACACGCCGCGTTCCGCCCGGCCCCCACCGGCGGATGGCTCTCGCTCGCACGCCCCGCCAACATCGGCTCCGGCGTCGTCGACTTCCTCGTCTACGGCGCCCCGGTGGACGGACGGACGTTCTCCGCCATCCCCGAAGGTCAGTCCTTCGCCCGCGATTGGACCTCACCCAGCCCAGGTGCCGCCAATCCCACACCGACCGTCGTCGCCCCAACCCTCGGTGCCCGACGCACCCCCGACGGAATCGTCATCCAATGGACCGCCAACAACGGCACCCGCTATCGACTCGAATCCGTCGACGCCCTCGGCACGCCCTGGTCCCCCATCACCCGCGTAACCGGCACCGGTGCCCCCATCGAAATCCTCGATCCCTCCCCCACCTCGGACACCCGCTTCTACCGCGTCGCGGTGGAATGAGGGGTCAACATCGGACGGGGAAGACAGCAGAAGGGTTTTACATCAGAGGCACGAAGAAACGGAGCGGGGGCTTGGTTGGCGCGCGATGGATGCCAGGTAGGTGCCCCGGCAGATGGATGACTGCCAATCGCTGACGTCACACCTCGGGTTCACCCCCCTCCCACCCCACACCCACCGCGCGCATACCATTCCCGCCCCGCTCTGCGTCTCAGCGCCTCTGTTGTAGACCCTGTCCGATGTTCCCCCTCCCTCACCTCGGACACCCGCTTCTACCGCGTCGCGGTGGAATGAGGGGTCAACATCGGACAGGGAGGTCAGCAGAAGGGTTTTACATCAGAGGCACGAAGAAACGGAGCGGGGGCTTGGTTGGCGCGCGATGGATGCCAGGTAGGTGCCCCGGCAGATGGATGACTGCCAATCGCTGACGTCACACCTCGGGTTC
>CAIMMI010000152.1 GCA_903842505.1 uncultured Verrucomicrobiota bacterium
CGACCTCGCCGTCGACATGCACATGGACGCCGAGACGGCCGCCATGCTGCGCGAGGTGGCGACGCGCAAGGACGCGGCCGTGGCGGCCGAGGACTTTGAGCTGGCCAAGCGCCTCAAGGCGCTGCAGGAGCAGATCCGCCACGTGGGCGGCTCGCTGGCAGCGCTCACGGCCGACAAGGCGCGCTGCGTCGAGGAGGAGGACTACGACGGAGCCTCGCGGCTCAAGGACGAGATCAACCGCATTCGCGGTGTGCTCATGCAGCAGATGGCAGACCTCACGCCGCGCGGCGGTGGCGGATACGGCGGCGGATACGGCGGCGGCGGCGGCGGCCGTGGTCGCTACTAAGCGATAGTTTCTTCCCGGGGGCGGGCCTAATGGCCCGCCTCGTTTTTTTTTGGATATCTGGCGGCGCCACCCAACAGGCCGAATGGGTAGTGTCGTCCTTGTTGCAATTGTTCGAAGATGAGCCCGGCCAAACTGATTGCCAGATGAAGGAACAGGAACACGTAGAGATCGAAGGCCGGATTGTGACAGTCCTGGCAGGCACCATGTTTCGGGTGGAGTTGGACAACAAGCACCTGGTGCTGGCGACGATTTCCGGGAAGATGCGCAAGCGGTTCGTGCGTCTGACGGCCGGCGATCGGGTGAAGATGGAGATGTCGCCCTATGATCTGGGAAAGGCCCGGATTGTTTGGCGGATTGGTTGAACGGTCGTTTTTTGACGGAGCTGCTGGCGGCGTAAGCCGGCGGTGGCCCGAGGAAAGAAGATTTCTCCGGGCGCGCCTCGCGTCCGGGAGTGTGTGAGAGTTGAGGCAACGATATGGGTGATCCGAGATACGCGAAGCTGGCCAAGTTGCTTGTGGAGTATTCGTGCTCCATCCAGAAGGGCGAAGTCCTCCTGTTGGACATGGTGGATGTTCCCGACGAGATGTCGGTGGCCTTGATCCGGGCGACGCGGGCGGCGGGCGGCGTGCCCTTGGTTGAAGTGCGGCACAGTCGGGTGGCTCGGGAGATCCAGAGAGGGACGGACGAAGTCCACTCGAAGCTGGTTCGCGACCTCGAGATGCAGCGGATGAAGCGGGTTCAGGCCTATGTGGCCATCCGCGGGGCCCACAACGCGAGCGAGTCGAGCGACGTACCGGCGGCCGCACAAAAGTTGTACGCGAAGACCCTTCGGCCGGTGTTGGATCATCGGATCAACAAGACGAAGTGGTGCGTGCTGCGTTGGCCGACGCCGAGCATGGCCCAGTCGGCGAACATGAGCACGGAGGCGTTCGAGGACTTCTACTTCGACGTGTGCACGATGGATTACGAGCGCATGGCCAAGGCCGTGCTGCCGCTGAAGAAGCGGATGGAGCAGGCCGACCGGGTGCGCATTCAAGGACCGGGTACGGATCTGACCTTCAGCATCAAGGGCATTGGCGCCAAGCCCTGCGAAGGCTTGCGGAACATTCCGGACGGCGAGTGCTTCTCGTGTCCGACGCTCAAGTCGTCGAACGGCGTGATCAGCTTCAACACACCCACGCTGTATGCGGGGACGAAGTTTGAGGGGATCCGACTGGAAATGAAGCAGGGTCGGATTGCGAAGGCGACCTGTGCCGGGGGCGCGGAGAAGCGGTTGAATGAGATCCTCGACACGGATGCCGGGTCGCGGTTCATCGGTGAGTTCAGCCTGGGGTTCAATCCGTACATCCTGAATCCGATGTGCGACATCCTGTTTGACGAGAAGATCGCGGGATCGCTGCACTATACGCCGGGCCAGGCCTACGACGATCCGGGCAATGGCAACAAGTCCGCGGTCCACTGGGACATGGTCCTGATCCAACGCCCGGAGTGGGGGGGTGGCGAGGTTTGGTTCGACGACACGCTGATCCGGAAGGATGGATTGTTTGTGCCGAAGGATCTGTTGGCGCTCAACCCGGACAAGCTCCGGTAGGATTCACGCCGTATTCCGGACGCGAAAGAGGCCCGGCCCCCTGATCGAGGGGAGCCGGGCCTTTCGTCTCTCGGGGGAACCTGGACTGGCTCAGAGCTTCAGGAGTTCCTCAGCGATCTGCACGGCATTGAGGGCGGCACCCTTGAGGAGTTGGTCTCCGGAGACCCAGAAGGACAGGGCGTTGTCGAACGCGCAGTCCATGCGGAGTCGCCCCACCTGGCAATTGTCCTTCTCCGAGGTGAAGAGCGGCATCGGGTATTTCTGGCTGGCGGGCTCGTCGACGACGTCGAGGCCGGGGGCCTGGGCGAGGATGGCGCGGGCTTCCGCGACCGAAACGGGCTTCTCGAACTCGGCGGTGACGGCCACGGAGTGCGAGCGGTAGACGGGGACGCGGACGCAGGTGACGGAAGCCCGGAAGCCGGGATGATGCATGATCTTGCGGCCTTCGTTCTGCATCTTCATCTCTTCCTTGGTATAGCCATCGGGCTGGAAGGAATCGACCTGGGGCAGGACATTGAACGCGATCTGGTACGGATAGACCTCGCGGGTGATGGGTTGTCCGGCGGCGATCTGCTGGACCTGACGTTCGAGTTCCTCGATGGCCTTGGCGCCGGTGCCCGAGACGGCCTGGTAGCTGGAGGCCACGATGCGCTTCACGCCAAACGCCTGATGCAGGGGATACAGGGCCATCAAGGTGATGGCCGTGGTGCAGTTCGGGTTGGCGAGGATGCCGTGGTGATGGCGCACGTCGCCGGCATTGATCTCGGGTACCACCAGTGGGACGCGGTCGTCCTGGCGGAAGGCCGAGGAATTATCGACCACGACGCATCCGGCAGCCGCTGCGATCGGGGCAAATTCGCGGGAGATGGATCCACCGGCGCTGAAGAGGGCGATGTCGATGCCGTGAAAGCTGTCTTTGGTGAGTTCCGTCACGGTGACCTCCTTGCCCGCGAAGGGGAGTTTCTTTCCGACCGAGCGGGCGGAAGCGAGCAGGGTGAGTTGGCCAACGGGGAAGCGGCGTCGTTCGAGAACCTTGAGCATCTCGATACCAACGGCGCCAGTTGCCCCGACCACGGCTACGTGCGGAGTCTTGTTCATAAGAAGCGCGGGAGGGTAAGGCGGGGCGCTGGGGTGTCGATGGAAATGTCAGGCGCTGGATTGCCGACCCCTTTTTGCTGGGTCCGGGCAAAAGAGGGTGAGGGTTGTTCAATGCAGGGGAAGCGGTAATAAATACTTAATGTTAAGTATCATCTGGTTCTTTGGAAGCCCCTGACCGGGGTGCTCCGGATGGATCCGGCGCACAAAAAGGGAGGGCGGAAACCCCAAAACGAGTGGTGCTATGAAGAGTGTAATCTCAGTGGGCCTCGCCCACTCCGTTCAGAAGGGTCTTCTGCTCCTGATTCTGGGCGCGATGACAATGGGTTCGACGAGGGCCTCGCCCCGGAATGAGTCCGTGGATCTGGTGCGAAGCACGGTGAAGTCCAGCAAGGCCTCCGCCCCTGCGGGTGTGGTTCCGGGACGGATCCGCGGCGTGGAGGTGAATCCGAGGGTTCTGGAGCGGTCCTCGTTCGATGTAACCCTCTTCCCGGGTGAGACGCTCCGCGTGGAGCGCGACCGGGTCAGCGAGATGGGCGGCGGCGACCGGGTGTGGTCGGGTCGGATTGCGGGAGAGCCGCTCAGCCGGGCGACCTTCGCCGTGAGGAACGGCGTCCTTTCTGGAGTGATTGACCGGGCCATGGACACGGGCAGCGTCCTCTTCGAGATCTCCCCGAACGGCCGCGGCGGCCATGTCCTCTTCGAGAGGGACATTTCGGCCCCGGCGGTTGCCTATGTGGAATCGATCGAAGTTCCGCCCCCGATCGGCCGGGTGGCCCTTCCGGCGGCGGTCGTCCCTGCGGGCGGCGTCCACATCGTGGACCTCATGATCGTGTACAGCCCGGCGTCCCGGACGCGCTACGGCGTAGCGGGAATCGAGTCGAAGATCCTGACCGCGGTTGCGGATGCGAACTCGGCAATGGTGAACAGCGCGGTGGCAGTCCGCTTCTCCCTCGTCCACCTCGGTGAGGTGGACTACGTGGAGACGGGCAAGCTCACCGACGCGTTGATGGCACTGGCACGGACGACGGATGGCATCATCGACGAGGTGCACCCGGTTCGGGATGCGGTGGGCGCGGACATCGTGGTGCTGATCGATGAGGATACGAGCGGTGCTGGGATCTCCTACATGATGTCGATCCCTTCGAGCGCTTTCGCGGCGAATGCGTTCGCGGTGGTTTACTCGGGTGCGTTGACCTCGCTTTCGATGACCCACGAGTTGGGGCATCTGTTTGGTGCGAACCATGACCGTGCCAGTGCGATCGGCTTGGCGGCCTTTCCCTATGCTTACGGATGGAGGGGTTGCGACCCGAGCCTGCCGATGTTCCGTACGCTGATGGCCTATGCCTGCGGATCGGCGATCCGGATCAACTACCTGTCGAATCCGAGGCTCAGCTACGCGGGACTGCCTCTGGGAGTGGACTACGACGTGGATCCGGAGAATGCCGCGGACAATGCGCGGGTGTTCACGGAGACGGCGGGGCTCGTTGCTGGGTTCCGGGCGTCGGCCTCGGCTTCGGCACCGTTGGCTCCGGCAGGCCTGGTGCTGACGGCCTTGGCCTTCAATTCAGTTACGCTGAACTGGGTGGATTTGGCGACGGATGAGGTGGTGACCACCGTGGAGCGTACCGTGGACGGCACGACCTGGGCGATGGTTGCGACGCTGGGTGCGAATGAAGTCGGGTACACCGACTGTGCGGTGGTGCCGGAGGGCGTCTATGGATACCGGGTCGCCGCGGTGAACAGTGCGGGTGCCTCCGCCTACTCAGCTGAATTGGTGGTGAACGTTCCCGCAATGCCGGCGGTTCCGGCCTCGCCGACGGGTCTCGGTGCTGTTTTGGCGGGCGGATCGGTGAGGTTGACCTGGGTCGATGCGTCGACGGACGAGACCGCCTTTCTGGTGGAACGTTCGGCAAGTGGAGGCGCGTTCGAAGGGGTGGCGACGGTGGCTGCGAACGTGACTGGTTATAGGGACGGTCCGGTCATCGAAGGTGTGGTCTACGGCTACCGGGTGTCGGCCAGCAACGCGGTGGGAACTTCGCTCCCGACGGTGACCGCGACAGTTGTGGTTCCGCTGACGGCTCCGAAGCCGGCGAGCGCGTTGGTGGCGGTGGCGGGCAATACCTGGGTGACGGTCACGTGGACGGACAATACGGCAAACGAGACCAGTTACCGGTTGGAGCGGTCGGTGAACGGCGGATCGTTCCTGCTGTGGATCGTGCTGGGCGCGAACACGACGGGCTACGTGGACACCGCGGTGACCGCGGGCAGTACCTACTCCTACCGGGTGGTGGCGGCCAACAGCGTCGCGTACTCGACGGCCTCGAATGCGGGCACGGCGACGATCCCGGTACCGGGGGTGGTACCGGCGGCTCCGAGCAGCCTGGTTCGCACGGCGGTGACGAGAACCTCGATCGCCATCGGTTGGGTGGACAACGCGACGAACGAGACCGGCTTCCATGTGGAGCGCTCGACGAACAGGTCGACCTGGACGCGGGTGGCCACCTTGGGAGCCAATGCCCGGGGCTACAACAGCACCGGACTGAAGTCGAACACGACCTACTACTTCCGGGTGCGTGCGTACAACACGACGGCCAATTCGGCCTACACGACAACCCTGATGGCGAAGACCCTTCGCTGATCAGCCATCGGTCTTGGCGGGTGGGGTGAAGCGCAGGATTCCCTGACGGTACCGGGAACCCTTCACGTCGCTGGTCCGGGGCTGAACCCGGAAGCAACCCGTCCAAAGGACACCGCGGGGGACTCAGAAGAGCGACTGGACCGCGGTACCGAGGACCTGGAGCGGGCCGGTGTCCTCGAGTCCCTCGGTGGCCTTGTCGACCTTCTGGAGGGTCATCTTGATGTTGCGGAGGAAGGACTCGTCGTTGACGAGCTTTCCGACGGATCCCTGGCCCGAATTGATCTTCTGGAGGATCTCCTTGAGGGAAGTGGTGGCGGCGGTGAGGTCCTTGGCCATCGTGTCGTCCTTGAGGAGTTTTCCGATGGAGCCTTCGCCGCGGTCGATTCCGCTGACGACCTTCCGTGCGTCACCGACCAGGTTGCGGGTATCGGAGAGGAGGACCTTGGCGTCACCGGACAGCTCATTGAGGTTGGTGCCCATCGACAGGGCGGTGCGGTGGAGCGAGTCCTCGAACAGGAGTCGGCCGAGGGTGCCCTGGCCGGAGGCGACCTGGGCGGTGATGGCTTGGGCGTTGGTCAGGATGGCGGTGATGCGGGGGTTGTTGTCCTTCACCAGATCGGTGAGGGGGCCGAGGAGTTTGGAGAATTCCTCGCCGCTGAACGACTTGGTCATCGTCTGGACGCCATCGGCGACGCCTTCGAGCTTCGCCATGATGGTGGCGATATCGGCCTGTTCGCGGGTCTGCAGGAGCGTGTCCGTGGTGACGAGCGGGGCGTTCGTGGTGCCGAAGTCGAGGAGGATGAAATTCTGGCCCATCAGTCCAGCGAAGCGGATGACGGCGGTGGAGTCCGTATGGATCCGGGCGTCGGTCTCCAGGCGGAGGGTGACTTCGACCTTGTCCTCGGCGAGGCCGATGTGGGAGACGCGGCCGACGGGGACGCCGGCGAGTTTGACGGGATCGCCGACCTTGAGGTCCTGGATGCTGTTGAAGCGGGCGCGGACGGTGCGGCCGGACTTGAACCAGTTGAGGCCGCCGCCGATTTCAAGCAGGCAGAAAGCCCCGACGGCCGCGAGGGCGCCGAACATGCCGAGTCGGGTTTCGAGGGAGTACTTCATGGTGCGTGGTGGCTACGGGGTGAAATCGGCAGCGAGGAATTGCTGGAGGAGGGGAAGCGGGGTGGCCCGGATCTCGGTGGGAGTTCCGATGGCCTGGATGCGACCTTCAGCGAGGAAGGCGATGCGGTGGGCGATTCCGAAGGCGAGGTCGCGGTCGTGGGTGACGACCACGGTGGTGGCGTGGGTCTGGCGGTTGAGGCGGAGGATCTCGCGTCCGATGGCGACGGCGACGAGGGGATCGAGTTCGGCGGTGGGTTCGTCGAAGAGGATCAGCTGGGGATCCATGGTGAGGGCCCGAGCGATGGCGACGCGCTTGCGCATGCCACCGGACAATTCGGGCGGGTATTTGTCGGCTGTGCCCGCCGGGAGTTGGACCAGTTGGAGCTTCTCTTCGACGATGCGTGAGATCTCGTCGGGCTTGCGGAGGCGGTGTTCGGAAAGGAAAAGGCCGACGTTCTCGGCGACGGTGAGGGAATTGAGAAGACCGCCGCTCTGGAAGACCATGGCGATGCGGAACCGTTCGCGGGCCTCGTCCGAAACGGGTTGGCCGTCGACGAGGACCTGGCCGGAGGAAGGTTGTTCGAGGCCGATGAGTTGCCGGAGGAAGACGGACTTCCCGGAGCCGCTGGGCCCCATGATGACGAAGAGTTCGCCGGCACGGATGTCGATCTGGATACCCCGGAGAACCTCCTGGTCGCGGAAGGTCTTGTGGAGGTCGCGGACGCTCACCGGGAGTCCGGCGGCACCGCCTTCGGTGCGGGTCGGTTCCGGGTTCATGCGTCGAAGGGGAGGAGGATGCGGGTGAGGATGTAGTCGAGGAGAAGGATGAGGACGATCGAGTTGGTGACGCCCTTGGTGACGGAGCGGCCGACGCCGCGTGGGCCGCCTCGGGTCTGGAGACCGTGGTGGCAGCAGACCGTGCCGATGGCGACGGCGAACACGACCGACTTGAGGAGTCCGTGGAGGATGTCGCGGGTGCGGACCATTTCGCGGAGGCCGGCGAAGAACGTCGTGGCCGGGACGGCGATGTCGTGATTGAAGCTGGCGACGAAGGCACCGCCGAGCCAGCCGACGAGGATCGAAAAGATGACGAGGGCTGGGAGTGCGATGGCGATCGCGAATATCCGGGGCAGGACGAGGTACGGGATCGGCTGGATGTTCAGGGTGCGGAGGGCATCGACCTCCTGATAGACGTGCATCGAACCGAGTTCTGCGGCCATGGCGGAGCCGATGCGGCCGGCGATGAGGATGGCCATCATGACCGGGGCGAGTTCCTTGCACATCGAGAGGCCGACGAGGCCGCCCACCTGGGCTCCGAGGCCGCGGTGGACGAGCACGGCACCGCCCTGGAGGGCCAGGACGCCGCCGATGAAGAACGAGAGGAGGCAGGCCATGAACAGGCTGGCGTTGCCGATCTCGTAGAGCTGTTCGGCCACGGCACGGCGGCGGCGGAACACCTGAGGTGCACCTGCCAGCGTGTTGCCGAGCAACATCAGCATCTGTCCGAGTTCGCGGAACATTTCAGTGACTGGAAGAGAATGGGATCAAGGCCGGGTTTGTCGAACGACGAATTTTTCCGGAACCAGACCGGGAGCCTCTTGCCACCGCCCCGAAACCGGTGGCTTGAAACTTGAATCTTGAAACGGGGAGCTCCCCAAGCGGCTCGTGAGGATACTCGCGCCCACCGATCGCAGGGGGTCGTGTCCAGAGGCGCAGGTGCCGGCCGGGGCATCACCGGGAGTCCCTCGTGTCAGCCAGCGTGAGGAAAGACCGGGGCGGGGTATGCGAGGGGGACGAAGCCGACGGCGGGGTTGGGCGTTGCTGGCGCGGGCCGAGACCGAGGATCCGCCAGGAGCGGCCCGCCGGGGTCTTTTCGGTCTGGATGAGCCCGAAAAAGACGCTGGAACGGCGGTAGTCCCGGCGCTGTTCCTGGCGCCACAGATTCCAGAGGAGGGACCGGGAGGAGGCGTGGGCCTTCGGATTGGCCTCGCTGCGCCACACCGCCCAGATCGGGCTGTAGAGACGTTCGATGCTCTTGTTCGAGGGGAAGATTCCTTCGAGGGGCGCGAGCACCTGGAGTCGTTCGAGGCCCTCGCGGTCGCGACGCCAGGCGAACAGCGGCCAGAGGTCACGGCGGCGGAGGGCCTCCCCCCGGGTGCGGTCCTCCTCTCGCAGGTCGCTGTAACCGAAGTAGAGGAACCGATGACGTTCCCGTTCGAAGGTCGGCGTCGTGGAGCGCTTGTGGATGTAGAATGGCCAGGCGAGGAAATCGCTTTGCTGGGTGGCGTTGGTCGCCTTCCCCCAGATTGGCCAGACGCGGTCGGCGTGTTTGCCTGGCCCCCGGGAACGGCCCAGGAACGGCCAGGGAAAGGCCCACTCCTCAAATCGGTCCGTCCGGTTGGTCCGGTGGCTGAAGAAGAACCACCAGGTGTGATCCATCTCCGGCGAACGGCTTCGAAGGTGCGTGGGGAACAGGAAGAGGTTCGTGGTCGGGTTCGGTCCTCCGATGCCTTTCCGTTCCTGGAAGAAGAACGGCCAGGCGAAGAAGCGACGTTCGTGCCCGGGGACGACCTCCGGTTCATCGATGACGTTGGTTCGGAGGGTGGGAGGCTTGGATTCCGCGCCAACGACCGGCCAGACTTGCCAACCGTGCACGCCGCCGCCGCTGCGGATATGGAAGAACGGCGCGATGAAATTCCGGGTGACGACGTCGCGCTTGCGGGTCTCGAGCCAGAGGGGGAAGAGGGCGAAGCGGACTTCGTCGCGGAAGAGTCGGTTGCGGATGTGGCCGTAGAAGGGGGCCAGGGCGAAGTAGTCGTTGGTGCCGCCGGGCGACTCCTGCCGGAAGTAGAACGGAAAGAGAGTCTGGCGTTTCTTGACGTCGCCATCGAGCGTCGAGCCGCCCGAGAAATGGAGCATCTGGAGGAATTGAACCTTCCACTCCGTGCCGAATCGATCGTAGGTGAAGAACGGGTAGACCAGTTCCCACTCCGACCGCTCGAGCTGAGGCTCGGTCTCTCGGCTGAACAGGGGCGAGATCCGCCAGGTGGAGACGCCGTCGGATTCACTGGAACCCCAGATGGGACCGATCGCCTCCGTGCCGGAACCGATCTGGAGCGTCAGGTCGAACTCGCTGAACAGCGGGCCCCACCAGGCCTGCGGTTCTGGTCGGACAACGACGGACTCGTGCGGGGTCGTGCCCGCGGTCGCCATCCCGGACGACAGGATGGCGCTTCCGAAGACGAAGGAGCGGAGGAACGCGCGCAATGGACGGTCAAATTCGCGGACCCGGCCCCCGGATGCAAGAGAAGGACTTCCTGTCGTCAGGTTCTACCGGGCTCCGCGGGGGCCCGGCTTGAACCCGATGGCGTCGAGCGCAAGCTGGATCTCGGGATTGGCCATGAAGTTCCGCCAAGGCGATGCGGTGCGGTGGTTCTCGATCATGACCGTGATGGGTGCCTGGTTGAGCGCCATGTAGCCTTCGTCATACCAGTCCTGCGCGGCGTTGAAGCCGTCATGGAAACCGTAGGCGCCGTTGCCTTCGCCTACGTCGAGGCGGATGCCGAAGTAGGATCGGCCGTTCACGTAGTGGTCGCCGTCGGTGGTGCGGCTCCAGCCCTGTCGGTACGCGATGTGCCGCGGTGATGTCCCCGCCCAGCCAGTGTGGTAGAGGCTGGCCGGCACCGGATGCGTCGGCGAGGCGATGGCGAGCAGGTAGACGATGAA
>CAIMMI010000153.1 GCA_903842505.1 uncultured Verrucomicrobiota bacterium
GGGGGCACCCGGCCTTCAATCTCCCGTAGCCGACGAGGTCACGAGGCGGGTCACTTCCCCGCTTCAAACTTGAATCTGAAAACTTCCAACTCCCCCCTACCTCAACTGGACCACCACCGACCGGTGATCCGACGCCACGGCTTCACCCAGCACTTCGCTCCGGTCCACCTTCCAGGGCGAACGCGACCGCGGGAGCAGCACGAAATCGATCCGGGCATCCGGCTTCTCCGCGGGGATCGTCGGCATCGGATTGCCGGCTGACGCGTCCTCCCATTCGGTCAGCAGCTTCTGCATCACCCGGCTTTCGGGCCGATCGTTGAAATCTCCGGCAAGGATCACGGGTTCCGTCGCGGACCCGAACAACTCCTGCAACCGCGCCGCCTGCAACCATCGATCGTCGTCACCGCGCGACGCATCGAGATGCAGCCCCACGAACTGGAACCGCGGCTGGCCCGGAGGATGGATCCGAGCCGAGATCGCGATCCGTTGCTCGCGTTTCTCCGGGTTGGGCAAGGCATGGACCCTGAAATCCTCCAGCGGCCATCGGCTCAGCAGCATCCCGCCGTATGCCCCACCCTGGAAATCGATCGCCTTGCCGAACTGCCCGTGCAGCCCGGTCAACCGGATGTACTCCGCCGCCTGGTCCACCCGACCCGTCCGCTGCGTGTTCACGTCAATCTCCTGCAGTGCCACCAGATCCGCCCGACTGTCCCGGATCACCCGCGCGATCCGTTCCAGGTCGAGCTTCCCATCGACGCCTTCCCCGTGATGCAGGTTGTACGTCATCACCCTCAATGGCCGGCGCATAAACCCCGGCAGGACACTTCGAGAGGCGCACCCCGCACCGAGGACAACCGTCGACAGGGACATCATCTGGAGGAACTCACGACGCTTCATGGCCCGACCAGTCAACCACCCCTGCCCGGATCAAGCCAGAGCGACTCCGTTCTCCCCAACCCGCCCACCCGCCCGTTTACATCCGCATGTCGCACCTGCGACACGGGAATGTAAATCGACCACCCGCCATGAGGCGCCCAAGACAAGCGTCCATTTACATCCGCATGTCGCATATGCGACACGCCATTGCACATCGGCCGCCCGCCGCACGGCGCCCTCGGCCTGCATCCGTCCCACTCAGGACCCCTGCCCATTTACATCCGCATGTCGCATATGCGACACGCCATTGCACTTCGGCCGCCCCGGCCTTGCCTCCCCGCGCCTCCGCGCCTCTGCGGGAAAATCCCGCTCCGCGTCGTCGGCCCGTACTCGCACTCGTACTCAGCCCGAAGGGCGGTACTCGTACTCGACATCATCCACCATCCCCGACCTCTCCTCACAGCCCCATCGGCCCGAGTACGAGTAGGAGTACGAGTACCCTGCTCCGCCCCTAGCCCGCAAACGGATCCTCATCCCATCCCGACCCAAAACCTCTGCGCCTCTGCGCCTCCGCGGGAAACCCCCTCCCCGGACTTGAAACTTGAATCTGAAAACTCCCAACTCCCTCCCTTCATGACCTTCACTCCCGGTCAACTGGATGGCGTCTGGATCGTCGGGCTCGAAGCCCGCCACGACGCCCGGGGCTGGTTCGCCCGCACCTGGTGCGAGGAGGAGTTCTCGCGTCATGGACTCAACCTCCGCTGGCCGCAGGCGAACACCACCCGGACCCTGCGTCGGGGCATGATCCGGGGCATGCACTGGCAGGCCGAGCCGCACCCGGAGATCAAGCTGATCCGCTGTTCCCGCGGCGCCGTCTGGGATGTGGTCGTCGATGTCCGGCCGCACTCCGCGACCTTCGGGCGATGGGAAGCCTTCGAACTGTCGGAATCCAACCAGCGCCAGCTCTACGTCCCGGCCGGATTCGCTCACGGATTCCAATGCCTGACCGACGATGCCGAACTCAACTACCTGATGTCCGACGTCTATCACCCCGACCTCGCGCGTGGCCTCCGCTGGAACGACCCCGACGTCGCCATCCCATGGCCAGTGGAGGATCCCTTCCTGTCGGACCGCGACCGCTCCCTTCCGACCCTGGAAGAAGTGCAAGGCAACACGGGCGGATCCGTCGCCTGAACCCGCATGCGCCTCCTCGTCACCGGTGGATCGGGATTTCTGGGCGGCGCCGTGGTGCGACATGCACGGGCGGCGGGCCACGACGTGGCGATCCTCACGCGCCAGACAATCTCCAACTCCCATCCGCTGGGTGCCCGGCAGATCCTGGGCGACCTGGCGTTCCCACCGTGGGAGGCAATTGCCGGCTTTGGTCCCGAGGCCGTGGTGCACGCGGCGTGGATCGCCACACCCGGTGTTTACCTCGAATCGCCGGCCAACGCCGACTGGCTCCGCTGGAGCCAGTCCTTTGCGCAGCGTCTGCCGGAACTCGGCGTGCGTCACCTCACCGTGCTCGGCACCTGCATCGAGTACGCGGTCACCGGCAAGCCGCTGGATGAGGTTGAAACTCCCCTCGCACCGGCGTCGCCCTACGCCCGCGCCAAGGCGGAGTTGCACACCGCGCTGACGGCAGGCCTGGCCGGAACCGGAACCGCGCTGGCCTGGGCCCGGATCTTTTACCCGTACGGCCCCCACGAACACCCCGCCCGCCTCGCCAGTTCGCTTCTGGCGCGGGTCCTTTCCGGTCAACCGATCACGCTCAAGACCCCGAACAGCACCAAGGACTACATCCACGAAGACGACGTCGCCCGCGCCCTGCTCGCCGTCGTCGAGGCTGGGTTCCGGGGGCCCATCAACATCGGCACGGGCGAAGGCGTCACGGTAGGAAGCCTGGCCGGCACCCTCGCCAGTCTGGCAGGCCGGCCCGACCTCGTGGTGTTGCCGGGCGATGCAGCCCGGGATCCGTTCGACCACATCGTGGCGGACGCGTCCCGGTTACACTCGCTGGGTTGGCGTCCGAAAGTCCCGCTTCTGGACGGACTGCGTCGGTTGGTAGAGGCTCGCCGCGCATGAAACCACGACAAGATTGCCCGGGCTGCGGCGGAAGCCGCCTGACCGCCGCGTTCGTGCTGCCGAAGCAGCCGGTCGTGCTCAATTACCGCTTCCGTTCCGCGGCCGACGCCCGCGCCGTTCCGCGTCGCAACGTGCACCTCGTCCAGTGCCGGGCCTGCAGCCTCGTGTTCAATGCCGAGTTCGAGCCGGACATCACGCCCTACGACCAAAACTACGAGAACCGTCAGGGTTTCTCGCCCGTGTTCCGCGCCCACGTCACGGACCTGATCCGCCGACTCGCCCAGACGCCCGGCGTCCGGGGCGGAAGGATCCTCGAAGTCGGCTGCGGCAAGGGGGACTTCCTCCGGGAAGCCGCCGCCACCACCGGCGCCCGCGCCGACGGATACGACACGTCCTACGAAGGCCCACCGACCGATGCCGGCGGCCGCATCCGGTTCTTCTCCTCCTACGTCTCGGCCTCGAGCGTCGACGGCCAATACGACGCCGTGATCTGCCGGCATGTGGTCGAGCATGTGCCCGGGATTGGCGCGTTTCTCAAGGAACTCGCGGGGATTGCCCGAGCCGCGGGAGATCCGCTCGTCGTCCTGGAGACCCCCCGCTTCGAGTGGATCGTGGAGAACCGGTGCCTGTGGGACGTCTTCTACGAGCACTGCAATTATTTCACCCAACCCGCACTCGCCCACCTCGCCCGCCTCGCGGGTTTCAAGGTCGTTCGTCACACGCCCGTCTTCGGCGACCAGTACCAATGGCTCGAACTGCGGTTGGCACGCCGGGCCGCGACACCCGAACCGCCTGGCATCCCGCCCAAGGCCCGGCTCTCCACCTTCGCCCGCGCCGCACGTCGTCAACTCGACGGACTCGTCAACCGCATCCGCACGGAACGAGGCAGGCAGCCCTGGGCGATCTGGGGTGCGGGTGCGAAGGGAGTTGCCTTGGCCAACCTCCTTCCCCGGATCAAGCCCGCGTGCGTGGTCGACTCGAACCCAGCCAAGCAGGGCGGCGTCCTCACCGGCACGTCGATCCCCATCATCGCCCCGCACGATCCCCGGATCGGGGACTTTGGGCTCGTCGTCATCGCCAATCCCAACTACGCCGAGGAAATCCGGGCCGACCTCGCCCAGGCCCAATTCTCGGGAAAGACCTTCTGTCTCTGAACCTAGTTTTCTGACCGCCATGAAACTCACCATCGACACCGACGCCAAGACGCTCGTCGCCGAAGGCCCCGCCGGACGCGAGGAACTCCCGCTCTATTCCGACCGCGCCTTCGACCTGCTGTCCGACGCCTGGGTCAAGGTCGGCTGGAACCAGCGTTACTCGTACACGTTCTCGTGGATGGGCCGCCCGATCATCCAGCTTCCCGAGGACATGGTCCGCACGCAGGAGGTCATCCACCGCGTCCAACCCGACGTCATCATCGAGACCGGCGTCGCCCACGGCGGCTCGCTGATCTACTACGCCAGCCTCTGCAAGGCCCTCGGTCGCGGGCGTGTCATCGGCATCGACATCGAGATCCGCCCTCACAACCGCCAAGCGATCGAGAGCCATCTCCTGGCCCCGTACATCACCTTGCTGGAGGGCAGCTCCACCTCGCCGGAAATCGTCGGACAGGCGCGCTCACTGGTGAAGCCCGGCGACAAGGTCCTGATCCTCCTCGACTCCAACCACACCAAGGAACACGTCGCTGCAGAGCTCGAAGCCTATCATCCGCTGGTGACCCCGGGATCCTACCTCGTCGCCACGGACGGGATCATGAAGGATCTCCACGACGTTCCCCGAGGCCAGCCCGAGTGGACCTGGGATCATCCCACGGCCGCGGCCGAGGAGTTCGCAGCTGCCCATCCCGAATTCGAACTCGCCCAACCGCCTTGGCTCTTCAACGAGAGCGGCCTGAAGCACAACATCACCCACTGGCCCGGTGCCTGGCTCCGCCGGCGGTGATCGCAAGCGGATCCGCACCACGAAGTCCGGCGCCACCCCGCCATTCCCGTCGCCATGCCCGAGGCCATCACCGTCATCCCGACCTATAACGCGGAGCACTTCCTGCCCGCGACCCTCGACTGCATCGCCGCGCAATCACGCCGCCCGGACCGGGTCATCGTCATCGACAATGGTTCCACCGACCGCACCGAGTCCCTCGTCCGCAACCATCCCTCGCTGCGCATCGAATGGCTCCGCAACCCCAGCAACATCGGGGTCATTGGAAACCTCAACCGTTGCCTCAGCTTCGCCGACCAGACGGACTTCCTGCATCTCCTGATGGCCGATGACCTGGTCCGGCCCGCGTTCTTCGAACGTTCCCTCGCCGCACTCCAGGACATCCCGGGACAGGCCCTTTCCTACGTCCTCGACGACAAGATCAACCAGCACGGCCGCGTCGTCCTGCCGGCGGTCGTCCCGCACGGCGCCCGCGTCCGCACGCTTTCGACCGCCGAGTTCACGCGACGCCAGGCGACCCTCGAAACCGTCCTGTTGCCCGGCATCCTCTTCAAGACCGACCGTCGGGCGATCCCCGCGCAATTCGGAAACCTTCCTCAGGTCGCCGATGGCGTCTTCCTCGCCGAGTGCTCCCACCTCGGAATGACGGTTGTGGAGATTCCCGAAGCCCTCTGCGAATACCGGCTCAGCAACATCAACGCGAGCAGCCGACACCGCACCCAGATCGAGTCCTTCGTCCGGGACGAATGGCGCGCCATGATGACTGTTGCCGGGTGGATTCCCGAACCGACCTGGCGCCGCCCCATCACCCGTGCCCTCCTGCGCCTCCGCTTCGCCGCCCGGACCGAGGTCAAACGCCAACTCTTCGCCGCGTCCAACCCCGAGTATGCGCGGGAAGTCGACGCCGTCCGACGCGAGATCGGAGGCCCCCTCATCGGAACAGCCGGCGTCGCAGCCGTCCGCGCCCGGGATCTCCTGCGTCGACTCCAGGGTCAACCCACCCGGCTCCAGGAATTCGAACGTCTCCAGGCACCTTCCCCGTAGCCGCGGACGTCAGGACGCGGGTGGTGAGGAGATCGCCCGGGGGCACCCGGACCTACAGTGTCAAGGGTTGTAGGCTGCGTGCCCTCACGCGGCGAAGCACGGTCTGCGCCGGGTGAGGGCACCCGGACCTACAGTGTCATGGGTTGTAGGCCGCGTGCCCTCACGCGGCGAAGCACGGTCCGCGCCGGGTGAGGGCAGCCCCCCCTCACACCCCCGTGAGCCGCCCCGTGGAATCCCCGAAGCGTTCCAGCTTCGAGACGCCCATGCGGTCGGCGAGGCTGAGGAACAGATTTGAAGTCGGCTTCGATCCATGCTTCACGAAACGCCCCGGCTTCAGCGTACCGCCGCCGCCCCCCGCCAGGACGATCGGCAGGTTTGAATGCGTGTGACGGTTGGCATCTGCGTTGCCACCGCCGTACACGATCATCGAGTTGTGCAGCAGCGAGCGTCCGTCGACGTCCTTCGTCGCCGCCAGCTTGCTGAGGAACTTCCCGAACTGCTTCGCGTACCACAGGTCAATCTCGGCGACCTTCCGGATCTTGTCGTCGCTGTTGAAGTGGTGCGACAGGTCGTGGTGTCCCTCGGACACGCCGATCTCGGGAAACGAACGGTTCGACCCGTCATGCGCCAACAGCATCGTCGCGACTCGGGTGGAGTCCGTCTGGAAGGCCAGCGCCATCATGTCGAACATCAGTTCCATGTGCTGGCCATGGTCCGCGGGTACGCCAGACGGCGTCTCCCGTTTGGGATCGACCCCCGCGCCGAAGCGCTCCGCCTTGGCGATGCGCGTTTCGATCTCGCGGATTCCCGTCAGGTACTGGTCGAGCTTCTCGCGGTCGCGGGCGTCCAGCCGTCGGCCCATGCCCTTCGCCTCAGCCTGCACGAAGTCGAGGATCGAACGCTGCTCGGCCTGCCGACGCTTGAGGTTCGACTGCCGTTCCCCATGCGATCCCGACCCAAACAGCCGCTCGAAGACCAACCGCGGGTTCACCTCCGCAGCCATCGGCGTCGTCGGCGAACTCCAGGCGAGGTTGTACTGGTAAGCGCACGCGTACCCGGAATCGCACGAACCCGAACTCCGGCCGGAATCACAGGTCAACTCCAGCGACGCAAACCGCGTCAGGTGCCCGACCTCACGCGCGATCGTCTGGTCGATCGACACACCGGCGCGGAGGTCCGTCGCACTCTTCTTCAAACGCACTCCGGTCAGGAACACGCCATTGCCCCGCGCGTGGTCACCGGCCCCGTCCGGCCCCGGCTCCGCCTCGCGATGATCCAACCCGCCCAGCACCTGCACCAGGTCGCGATGCGCCTCCAGCGGCTTCAACGTCTGGCTCAGTGCGAAGTCCGCCCCTTCAACGGTGGGCCACCAAGCCGACGGAATCGCCCCGTTGGGGAAAAAGATGAAGGCCGTGCGCAACGGAGCGCCTGAGGCGGTCGTGGCCAGTTTCGATGCCAATCCCGACGCGCCCAGCGCCGGCATCGAGACAAACGCCGGCAGCGCGATGCTCGCCCCGAGACCGCGGAGGAAATGGCGGCGCGACAGGCTGAAGTGACGTTCGGCAGCGGTCTGGCTCGGTGTCTTCATGGTTGGCTGGGAGTCGATCCCCCGGTCTGAACGGACGTTTCCTTCGGCAAAGTCTTCTCGAATCCGGCACGCCGGGTCTTCTGGAATGGGGCGGACGCGATCACCGCCGTGAAGAGTTCGGACGGCTTTCCGCCGGACCGGTTCAACCGGCCCACGATGGCGTCGACGGTCTCGACGTCGTGGTACTCGAGTCCGCGGCCCAGCGCGTAGGTCAGCACCTTCTCCGTCAGCGTGCGGTAGAACGCCTCCGAGTGCGACGTGGCCAGGATGCGCTTGAGCTCCTGGATCTGGTTGAAGCTCTCGCCGGTCAGCAATGTCGCGGAGGCATCGATCGGCAGCGCTCGCTCCTCGGTCCGCCACATGCCCATCGCGTTGAAGTTCTCCAGCGCGAGGCCGAGCGGATCCATGCGATTGTGGCAACCGCTGCACAACGGTTGCTGCCGGTGCAGGGCCAGCGTCTCGCGCAGCGTCAGCGTCTTTTCCTTCATCGCCTTCGCCGCATCCTCCAACGGCGGCACGTCCGGCGGCGCGGGTGGCGGCGGGGTTCCCAGGATGTTCTCCAGGACGAACAGGCCCCGCTTCACCGGCGAAGTCCGCGTGGGATTCGACGTCACGACCAGTACGGTCCCCTGCGTCAGCAATCCGCCCCGCGGACTGTCCGCGGGCAATTCCACGCGACGCATCTCATCGCCCTTCACGTTGAGGTAGCCGAGGTCGTAGTGCTTCGCGAGTCGCTCGTTCAGGAAGGTGTAGTTGCCGTCCAACAACTCGCGGAAGCTCCGGTCGCCCTGCACCACGTACTCAAACGTCTTCTCCGTCTCCTGACGCATCGCCCGGCGCAGGTCGCCGTTCAACTCCGCCCGCAACGGCAGGCTCGCACGCCGCTGGAACAGCGGACGCATCTCATCCATCCACTTCTTTTCCTCGGCCGTGACCTCGCTCTCCGGCTTGCGCCGCAATTCCGTGAAACGCGCCCGCTTCGCCTCGAAGTCCAGATCCGGCTTCGCCTCGCGCATCAGCACCTGACGCGAGTCAATCTGCGCCGTCTCGACGTCACGCGCCTGCAACCATTGCCCCACGAAATTCCGGACGAATCCCTCGAACCGCGCGTCCCGTATCATGCGGTCCACCTGTGCGCTCAGGTTCGACCGCAGCTTCCCCTCCCGCGCCAATCGACGAAGCTCCTCGTCCGGCATGGTCGACCACAGGAAGTACGACAGTCGCGCCGCCAGCGCGTGCTCGTCGACCAGCGGATGCCCACGACCCGACGCCGCCTTCGGGTCGACTCCCTCCTCACGAAACAGGAATCGCGGGGAAGCCAACACCGCGACCATCGCCTGCGAAATCCCGGCTTCGAACGTCGCCCCCTTTTGGGAATACGTCTGCTCGGCCAACTCCACCAACCGGTCCAACGTCTCGACTTCCACCGGACGCCGGTACGCGCGTTCCACGAACGCACCCAACAACTCGCGGGCGTACGTCCGTCGCGCCTTGCGGTCCTTCGGCGGATCCTTCGGAAAGAATCGGGCGTAGTCCTTCGGCCGGACGAAGTGCTTCTCGTCCATCGGGCCGCGGA
>CAIMMI010000154.1 GCA_903842505.1 uncultured Verrucomicrobiota bacterium
GAATCGCTCCGGATTGCGGTATCCGTAGGACTTCTTGATCAGCCCTTGGATCCGATTGTTCAGCCCCTCGATCGGTCCGTTGGTCAGGTTCACCCGGAAGTACGTTAGAATATTGGCCAAGTGTCTTTCGCAAAGCTTGGCCACCTTCTTCACCGGTTCCATTCCGCTGCGCATTGCCCAGTCGTACCAACGATCAAACCGGTACCTCGCCTCCTCCTCGTTCGTGCTCTCCCAGAACTCCCGAAACTGTTCCTTGATGGCCCATGCCCGCCCAGTCTTCAGGTTCTTGGCTTTGAGCTTGTCGAATTGCTGTCTCCACTTCTCCGGCAGATTCTCCTGTCCGTACAGCCACAGTTGCCGGCTCCCGGCTAGTGTCTGGTCTCCTTCCTTTGCCAATTCCCGGTGCTCTCCCCGCCGCACATGGTTCACCGCATCGTTCATGTACTTCATCAGGTGAAAACGGTCGTGCACGATCTTGCGGGCCGCGTCCGGCACCCATTCCAGCGTCGCCTGGACGAATGGTTGCCACATGTCCACCGCCACCGCCTTCACCGCGGTCCGGTACTCTTCCTTCATGCCTTCCCAGAACTTTCCCAGCGTTTCCTTCGTCCTTCCCTCTCCAACGAACTCCACGTGCGCCGACTTTCCGGGCACTACCTCCGCCACCACCGTCATGTACTTCGCTCCCTTACCCAGGAACTTCTCGTCCACGCACAAGCGCTCCATCGGCCGCTGCGTCTTGCGCTCCAATCCTCTTCGTACTGCCCGCTGCTTGATTCCATCGGCCTCGTCCCAACTGATGGCCAGAAGCTCACAGGCCGCGCTCACCGAGCACTCCAGCATCACGTCGATGGCAAATCGCTCGAACAGCGCTGTGAAACGCCCTCCCTTCTCGGCCCACGGAACCTTTACCACACAGGATCCGTGCTTGGCGCACTTCACTCGCGGCACCTCGGCCGTCAGGATCGTCTTGAGCTGGCAGGTATCCAAGTGCCGCCACCGGCGACGTTCCCATTCATGCACGTGCGCTCGCTCCCCGCACTCTGGGCAACCCCACACCCGCTCCGTGCACTCGATCTCGATCTGGATCTCTCCAGCCACCTTGTCGAGCTTCACTCCGCTTACCCGCCACGGAACCGATAGTCCTAGGATCTGCTGGTACATCTGCACGTCTTGCATCGGCACGATCATCCAGCGTGCGTAGACCTCGGCAATCCTACGGTGTCCATGCGCACAGAGTTCAGGCGGTGGTCCCCGATGGGGGTAGAGCCGCCTCGGGCCAGAGCGTAGCGGAGTCCTACGTGGCCCGAGGCGTGCGATTGGGGCCCCGTCGGGGGGCACCGCCGGTCGAATCTCCTTCGACCAATGAAAAATCACCCCCAAAATCCGGAAGAACCCAAGGTTGAAGCACGTAGCCACGTGCGGAAGCCCCGCCTCCTGACGTTGGCGGCTACGATCCCTGGGGGTAGCAGACGACGTGAGGAGGCTGTGAGGAAGCCCCGCCTCCTGACGTCGGCGGCTACGATCCCTGGGGGTAGCAGACGACGTGAGGAGGCTGTGCGGAAGCCCCGCCTCCTGACGTCGGCAGCTACGGGGTTGAGTTTGGGCGGGATTCGTGCGACCGGAGGTCATGCCAGATGTTCCTCCCGAAATTCCGGTTGAGGTGGTGCCACCGAGCGGGGGTGGCCGTGCGTTGCCGACAGGTGGTGGGAATGGCGGAGACGGCCGGGGTGCGGGTGACGATGTGAAGTCGGTTGGGCCGGTGACGGCGTTCCATCCGGCGGCGGCGGGGTTGATGATCCTGATCGACAGCCTATGGGGGATTCCGGAATTCGCGGTCCTGACGTGGCCGGTGACGGTGGTGGGGTGTTTTGTGTCGGTGTTCGTGCCGTCGTACCTGATCCAGAAGCGGTCTCATGGGGACACGGCGGGGAAGGCGTTGCTGAAGGCCCTGTTTCTGGGAGTCGTGGCGGCGGTGCCGATGCCGATCATGGGGACGTCGATCGGATTGGCGTTGCTGGCGTGGTTCGGGATCAAGCATCCGCGGCGGTAGAGGTCGGAGGAGCGAGGTCGCAAAAGATCAAACAATAAACTTCACCGGGAATTGGCGCGGCGACTTGAGCCGGAGTTGGGTGCGGATAGGGTTCGTGGCAGATGGAGTTGAACGCAGCCACACCGGTGTCGGAAGCAGAAACCCAGGGAGGCATCCTGCTCGGTGAGGTGCGTGCGCTGGCGCGGGAGGTGTGTGGGACGACGGTCTCGGTGGGAGCACGGAGTCCGGCCTCGACGGCGCTGGTGCCGGTGGCTTGGCAGGAGTGGGTTCGGCAGTACATGCGGGATGTCGTGGTGGCGGACGAGTGGCCGGTGGTGGTGGAGGCGTGGTCGCATGCATCGGCGGGGCGGACCCGGGAGTTGCTCGAGTTGGACCGCGCGTGGGGGATGCGGGTGGGCATGCGGCCGCTGGCCGAGGCCAGTTTCCGGGCGGGGCAGCGGCAGTTGAGTCGGTTGAGGCCGCTCCGCGATGCCCGGGTGGTGCAGCGATATCTGGCTGCGGTGGAGTCGGGGCAGGCGCACGGGTGGCATCCGGTGGTCTATGGAATGATGCTGGCCGTGTTTGGGCTGCCGCTGAGGCAGGGGTTGGTGCATTACGCAGATCAGGTGCTGGGAGGATTCGTGGAAGGATTGCCGCACGGGATGGGGGCTCCGGAGTTGGAGCGGGTGCGGGTTGCGGAAGAGATCCGGGCGGGGTTGGTGCCTGCATTGGGCCGGTTGTTGCCGGCAGCAGCGCCATTCGTGGTCGTCTAGGGCTGAACTTGATTCTGGGAAGTTGGCGCGGGGCTTGGCACCGTCGTGCATCCCGATGAAAACGAAGCGAGAGTGGCTGTCCTGCGCCGGTCTGGGCGCACTGGTGATGGGGAGTGCGGTGGTGATGGCGGCGGTGCCGACGCATCCGAAGTTCGGCTTCCCGGTCTACACCAACTCTCCCGTGGGCAAACAGCTCAGTGGGCAACATGTGCCCGCGCTGACGCCGGCCTTGTCACCGGAAGAAGCCCGCAAGAAGTTCACCCTGCCGCCCGGGTTCGAGATGCGGTTGTTCGCGTCGGAACCGGAAGTGGTCAATCCGGTGGCGATGACTTGGGACGAACGCGGGCGGTTGTGGGTGGTGGAGTTGTACGAGTACCCGTTGGGGGCGAAGGCCGGCGAGAAGGGGCGGGATCGGGTGAAGATCCTGGAAGACGTCGACGGGGACGGGCGGGTGGATTCGGTGAAAGTCTTCCTCGACGGGATGAGCTTGGCGACGGGCGTGCTGGTGGCGAACGGCGGTGTGTTCGTGGGGCAGGCGCCGCACCTCTACTGGGTCGAGGATACCGACGGCGACGACGTGGCCGACAAGAAGACGATCGTGCAGACCGGGTTCGGGATGGAGGACCGTCACGAGTTGTTGAACGGGTTCACCTGGGGTCCGGATGGCCGGATGTACATGACGCACGGAGTGTTCACGGTGACCCGAGCCGTGAACCCGGATCAGCCGGGCGAACCGGTGCTGCTGACGGCGGGTGTGGCGCGGTACCGACCGGAGTCGCGGAAGATGGAGATTTACGCGGAAGGGACGTCGAATCCGTGGGGCGTGGATTTTGATGCGCGAGGGAACGCATTCGTGAGTGCGTGTGTGATCGACCACCTGTTCCACCTGGCACCGGGCGGATTGTACGCAAGGCAGGCAGGTCAACCGCCGCATCCCTACGGTTATGAGTTGCTGCCGAGCATCGTGGATCACCGGCATCACATGGCGGCCTACGCGGGCATCTGCGTTTACCAGGGCGACCAATATCCCGCGGAATACCGGGGCATGGCGTTGCAGGGAAACATCCACGACAACGCGATCCACCAGGATCGGTTGACCGAAGCCGGGAGCACCTTCAAGGCGGGTTTCGTCCGGGATTTCGTGCGGGCGAATGACGGATGGTTCATGCCGGTATCCACGCAGGTTGGACCGGACGGGGCGGTGTGGATCATGGACTGGTATGATCGGTACCCGTGTTACCAGAACGCGAATGCGGATCCGGCGGGCGTGGACCGCGAGCGGGGTCGGATCTGGCGTGTGGTGCACGTCGGGGATCAACCCGGCAAGGCGCTCGCAACCCGACCGGCCGGACTCAACCTGGGGAAGGCGTCCACGGCCCAGTTGGTGGACACTCTGAAGCATCCCAACGTCTGGCAGCGACGGATGGCACAGCGCGTCCTGAGTGGTCGCGCCGATGCAGCCACCCAGAAGCGGGCATTGGTTTCGACGATGAAGTCGGGACCGGGCGAGGATGCGCGGTTGGCCGCGTTGTGGAGCCTGTTCAGTTCGGGGTTGGTGGATGATGCCGTCCTCGATGCAGCGGCCGAGGCCGACCTGCCCTCGGTTCGTGTGTGGGCCGCGCGCTTCACGGGGGAACGGAACGAGGCGACGAGCGCGTCGGTGGATCGGTTGAAGCTGTTGGCGGCGGATGACGACGTGCGGGTGCAGGTCGCGGTGGCGACGGCGCTGCGGCAGTTCACGAGTGGGGCGTTGACGGTGAACACGGCGCCGAAGCATTCGCTGGACGAGACGGCGGAGTCGTTGGCCGGAATCCTGGAGATCCTGCTGGGCAAGGCGCGGGACACCAGCGACCGGGATTTGCCATTCCTGCTGTGGATGGCGATCGAGCCCCTGACCGTGCACAACCCGGAGGCAACGACCGGTTGGTTCGCCGCCAATGCGGCGCAGTACATGCCGCTGTCGGGGAAGCTGGCCTACAAGACCATGCGGCGATTCTGCGATGCGCGGGATCCACAGGTCCTGGAGAAGGCGGTTCAGATGGTCGGCATGCTCGGGTCGGGTTCGGAGCTGTTGGCGCCGGTGTTGAGCGGGTTGATCGATGGGCAGCGGGGCAAGGCACAGTTGCCGTCGAAGGAGGCGCAGGCATTGGTCTCGAAGTTGATCAGCAATCCGGACAAGGAAATCGCGGGTCGGGCCCAGCAACTGGGGAGCCTTTGGGGTGACACGGCGGCCCTGAGCGCGACGCTGGCGAGGCTTCAGGATGTCGCCGTTCCGGATGCCGAGCGCATCGCGGCGATCCGGTCGGCAAGGCAGAATCGGAGCGATGATTTGCGTCGAGCCCTGCTGGGGGTGGTGCGGAGCGGGGCTTCGGATGAAGTTCGTCTGGAGGCGGTGCGGGCGTTGGGCGAGGCGGGCGTTGAGGAGACCGGGCAGTTGTTGCTGGCGGGTTGGGCAACGATGACGCCGGCAGTTCAACGATCGGTGGCCGAATTGTGCACGACGCGTTGGCAATGGCGCTGGCAGTTGTTCGGTGCCGTCGAGAAGAACGTGGTACGACGGGGCGACCTGCCTCCGACGGTGATCCGGACCCTGGTGAGCTCGAAGGAGCAGGCCGAGCAGGTGAAGGCGCAGCAGTTGTTCGGGAAGGTGAACGCCACGAGCACGGAAAAGCTGAGGCTGATTGCCGAGAAGCGGAAAGTCGTGGTCGAGGGGGCGGTAGACCTGAAGGCGGGGCAGGAACAGGCGCGGAAGTCGTGCCTGATCTGTCACAAGATGTACGGCGAAGGGGCGGAGGTTGGGCCAGACCTGACCGGGGTTGGGCGCAGTTCGCTCGATGCGCTGCTGCACAATGTGATTCACCCGAATGAGATCATCGGCCAGGGCTATGAGAACGTCATCGTGGAGACGAAGGATGGCCGGACGCTGGGAGGTCGGGTGGTGGAGAACAGCGACTCGCGGGTTCGATTGCTGATGGCCGGGCCGGTGGAGGAAGTGATTTCGAAGGCCGACGTGAAGTCGATGACCGTGTCCGAGAACTCGGTGATGCCCGAGGGCCTTGAGCAGATCCCGGACGCGGATTTCCGGAACCTGATCTGGTACATCCTCGCGCCGCCGCAGGATGGCAAGCCGCTGGATGAGAAGCGGCGCAAGGAGTTGATCGGCGGTTCGGGTGGGTCGGCGGCGTTGCAGAAGGGAACGGACGGCGAGAGCGTGGCGTTGTGGGCGCCCGAGTGGCGTCTGGATCTTCCGGAATTCGAGGGGACCCCGGCGCGTTTGCCGGAGTTCGCCGGACGTCGGAATGTCCTGATGACCCATCCGTTCTCGGATCGGAAGCCGGCGGCGTTGGCGCGGCGGGTGAAGCTGTCGGCGGGGAAGCCGCAGTTGAAGTTTGCGGTGGCGGCGCACGAGAAGGGCGACTGGGAATTGCTGGTGCGGGTGGAGGGATCGGTGGTGCACCGCGAGACGGTGACCCACGAGGGCGCCCGGTGGCGTTCGGTGAAGGTGGACCTGGCGGCGTTTGCGGGGCGTGAAGTCGAGTTGCGCCTGGAGAATGCGGCGAACAACTGGGAATGGGAGTTCGGCTACTGGGCGGACCTCATGGTCGAGGGCTCGACGGTGGCGGCGCGTTGAGGGGGTGCTTTCCCATGAGTCTCTCCGAGCCATTGCCGGGCCTGGGAGTGCGACTGGTGCCTTTCCGTCCGGAGATGACGGGGTGGTGGGCGGAAGGTCCGGCGGTGTTCGAAGCCCGCACGGGACTGGAGGCCGGGGAGGCAGCACCGTGGATTGGGAAGGTGTTGGCGCGGACACGCGCGCCGGAGTTCGAGGGGACGGGCGGTGGATGGCATGGGTTCTGGGCGGTGGAGGGCGCGGCTGTGGTCGGCGCCTGCGCGCATGCGAGCGCCGTGGATGGCGGGGGACGGTTGGAGATGGCCTACTTCACCTTTCCGCCTTTCGAGTGCCGGGGATATGGGCGGGCGATGGCAGTTTTGGTGCGTGCGGCTGGCCAGGTGCGGATGCCCGGCGCGCGGGTCATTGCGAAGACGCTGCCGGAGGAATCGGCGTCGACGCGGATCCTCGCCGGGATTGGGATGAAGCGCGTGGGGACCGCGTTGGACGCGCGGCACGGCGAGGTGTGGGTCTGGGAGGCCGCTTGAATTGGACCCCGTGGCGGGCAATGGTGTGCCCATGTTGAATCTCGACCCGGCGGAAGTCCGGGAGGCTGTAGTCCGTGCGATGCGGGAGGACGTGGGAGACGGGGATGTCACGACCCTGGCTTGCATCCCGGCGGAGGCACGGTCGGTGGCCCGGTTGAACGCGCGGGAACCGCTGACTTTGGCGGGATTGGATCTGGCGGTGGCGGCGTTCGAGTGGGCGGGCGGAAACCTGGAGATCTCGCGGATGGCGCGGGACGGCGATCGGTTGACGCCGGGAACAACGGTCCTGGAGGTGACTGGATCTTCCCGTTCGATCCTGGTGGCGGAGCGGGTGGCCTTGAACTTCGTGCAACGGTTGTCCGGGGTGGCAACGGCGACGCGCCAGTATGTGGATCGCGTGGAGGGAACCACCACGCAGATCCTGGATACGCGGAAGACGACGCCCGGTTGGCGGACGTTTGAGAAGTATGCGGTGGCGTGCGGCGGGGGAACGAATCATCGGTTGGGCCTTTGGGACATGGTCCTGATCAAGGACAATCATCTCGCGGCCTTGGCCGGAGAGGCCCCCAACGCCATCGCCGCGGCGGTGGCGCGCGCACGGCGCTTGTACCCGGCACTCCGCGTGGAGGTGGAGGCCGACACACTGGAGCAGGTGGGACAGGCCGTGGACGCGGGCGCGGACACAATCCTCCTGGACAACATGTCGCTGGCAGATCTTCGCAAGGCGGTTGCGTTGGTTGCCGGGCGGGCCAAGACCGAGGCGTCGGGAGGTGTTCGACTCGACACCGTGCGGGCGATTGCCGACACGGGAGTCGACTTCATTTCGGTGGGAGCACTCACCCATTCGGCCCGCTCGGTGGATCTTGGATTGGATTTCGCGTGAGCACCGATACGAAGATCCTGAGGGCCCTCCGCGAAGTCGGAGAAGGCGGAGTATCGGGTGCGGCTTTGGCGAAGGACCTGGGCGTGAGCCGGGCGGCGGTGTGGAATCGGATCGAGGAACTGCGCCGACACGGGTACGACATCGAGGCAAGTCCGCACCTGGGTTATATCCTGCGGGGCTCTCCGGATGCGTTGCACGGAGACGACCTGATGGCTCGGTTGCCCAAGAACCGGGTGATCGGGCGGGACATCCGGGTGTTCACGGAGACGACATCGACGAACGACATCGTCGAGAAGTTGGCTCGGGATGGCGTGGCGGAGGGGAGCGTGGTCTTTGCCGAGACCCAGACCCGTGGTCGTGGGCGGATGGGTCGCCAGTGGTTTTCGCCGCCGGGAACGGGGCTGTGGTTTTCGGTTCTGCTGCGGCCGCGGTTGAGACCGACGGCCGTGACCCAGTTGACGGTGGTCTCGGCGGTCGCTGTTGCGAGGGCCATTGAGCGGGAAACGGGTCTCCACCCGGAAATCAAGTGGCCGAACGACATCCTGTTTGGGCATCGGAAGGCAGCGGGCATCCTGCTGGAACTGGGCGCGGAACTGGACCGGATCCGGCACGCGACGCTGGGCATTGGGATCGATGTGAACCTCCTGGAGGCGGACATGCCACCGGAGTTGCGGGAGATCGCGACATCGCTCCGGATCGAGGCCGGGCGCCCGTTGGATCGTGGTTCATTGGCAACGGCAGTGTTGCGGGAGTTGGATCACCTCTACCAACGGTTGGCGGAGGGTGACTTCCACGAGATCGGCGACGAATGGATGCGGCGCTGTTCCACGCTGGGGCGGCGTGTCTCGATCCAGATCGGTGACCGGAGGATTTCGGGTCGGGCGGAAGCCCTCGATGATGAAGGGGCGCTGCTGGTGCGCACGGAATTCGGGACGATTGAACGGGTGATCGGAGGGGATGTAACCCAGGAGAAGCTGTCGTGATCCTGCTGTTGGACATCGGCAATACCCACACCCACGTGGGACTGGCGCGAGGGGAACGCATGGTCCGGACGCGCGACATTCCGACCCGGGAGATGGTTTCCGGAGGCGGTCACGCAGGCTTGGCACGTTTCGTTGGGCGGAATCGTCCGGAGGGAGCGGTGTTGGCGTCGGTGGTTCCGGCCGCGACCGGACCGGCGCAGGAGGCGGTGGTCAAACTGTTGGGGAAGCCGGCCCTGCAATTGACGCCGGCAACCTTGCGGGGTGTTTCACTCGATTACCCCCGTCCGAAGACCATCGGACAGGATCGGTTGGCGAACGCGATCGCGGCTCGGCGTCACTTTGGTGCGCCCGTCGTGGTCGTGGATTTCGGAACGGCGGTCACCTTTGACGTGGTTTCGCGGGGTGGGGCGTACGTGGGCGGAATCATCGCGCCCGGGTTGGCGTCGATGACGGATTACCTGCACGAGAAGACGGCGCTGCTCCCGCGGATCCGGATTCGGGAACCGCGCGGGGTGATCGGGAAGAATACGCGGGAGGCGATGTTGGTGGGGGCGGTTTGCGGATACCGGGGATTGGTGCGGGAGTTGATCCGGGAACTGCGGCGGGAGATGAAGGCACCGCGGTTGTCGGTGGTGGCGACCGGTGGCTACGCGACCTTGATTGCGGAAGGGTTGCCGGAGATCACCGCGGTCCGGCCGCACCTGACGCTGGAGGGGTTGCGGATCCTGTGGGAACTCCACGCGGGCGATCAGGGAACGACCTGACGGGCTCGGAAGAACTGGTGGGC
Organism: uncultured Verrucomicrobiota bacterium; assembly: GCA_903842505.1. Taxonomy (GTDB): domain Bacteria; phylum Verrucomicrobiota; class Verrucomicrobiia; order Limisphaerales; family UBA9464; genus UBA6176. The sequence goes on from CAIMMI010000154.1 coordinate 9,614, forward strand.
TGGGCTGTTGGTGGAGTCGTCGATGATCAGGAGGGTGCCGGTGGGGTCGGTGACCTCGAGGGGCTCGGAGGAGATCCAGTCAAGGAGGTTCGTGCCACGATCGTACTCGATGAACTGATCGGTCTCGCCGGTGAAGAGGAACAGGCTCTCGGATGGGGACGCAGGCCACTGGGCAATCGCGGGTGGGGTGGACAGGGGTTGGACGAGCGCCCGGAGGATGGCGCCATCGGCTCCGACGGTGATGAGTCGACCTCCGACGCGGGCGAGTCCCTGAAGGGACTTGGTGGTGAGGGTGTCGAGTCGGGTCCACTGGATGGAGTCGGGGCTTCCGAGAACGACGCCTTGGTTGCCGACGGCGTAGAAGTAACCGTCGATGCGAGCGACGTCGTTGAGGTTGTTGGTCAGGCCCGAGGTTCGGTGGGTCCAGGACAAGCCATTGGTCGAGGTGAGGATTGTCCCCTTGTAACCGACGGCGACGAAGCGGTCGTTGAGCCAGCGGGCGCGCCAGATCCAGTTCTGGGTTCCGGAGGTGGCTTTGGTCCAGGTGGTGCCGTCGGCGCTGGTGAGGATCGTTCCGGCATCACCGGTGGCGATCCACCCGCCGGGGAATGATTCGACGGACGAGAGGAACGCGGTGGTGGTGGATGTGAGTTTCGACCAGTGGGTGCCGTTGGTGGACGAGAGGAGAACGCCCGCGGCGCCGGAGGCAATGAAGCGGCCGGAAGCGGAGGCGGCAATGCCCTGGAGCGTGTTGGTGACGGGGGACTTGGCGGGATACCAAGTGAGACCGAGGGTGTTGATCTGGTTGGTGAGGACAACGGTGAATGCGGTGCCGAGCGAGTTGGTGAGCCGGTTGGTGCTGACCAGGGGTTCGTAGGCCTCGGGGCTGTACGAAAGGATGCCGGAGGAACCGACGGCAACGAGGATGCCGGGTCGGGAGGCGACACCGAGGTAAACGACTCCGGAGGCGTTGGTGGGCAGTAGGGCCGTGGACCAGGTGATGCCCCGGTCCGATTGCAGGATGGTGGGCCCGTCGCCGACCGCGACGATCAGGCTGTTGGTGGTCGCATGGGTGGAGATCCGTGGGACGTTGTTGGAGAGGGCGACGGAAAGGTTGGTGCCCCGTGCTTGGTTGGTTGCGGCGGAAAAGAGCCAACTTCGGGGCGGCGAATCCGGAAGGGACCACTGGAACGAGGAGGCGACCGTAGGTCGCACGCCGCGGAGGATCATGCCGGCACGACCGGCGAAGATGGCCTGGTTGGTATTCCAGAATCCGGCGAGGTAGGTAGCCTTGGGGGCCGGGGCGGTGCGACGGGCGTCCGTTTCGTCGATCCAGAGATTGACGGACAGGACTCCGGAACGGAGTTCGGAATCTCCGGCAACGAGGAGGGCGCCGACAGGAGAGTTGGGGAGATCAGGCCGGTATTCCAGTGCGGCGGCGTAGAGGTCACCGATGGCCCCGGAGGTCACCAGGCGCCAGTTGGTGCCGGCACCGGACGAGTCGACGGCGACGACTCCCCCGTCCCCGACGGCACAGAAACCATTGGAGAGCGGGATGACGCGATTGAAGTGGGCGGTGGTGAGATTCCGGGCCTGCCGGGTCCAGGTGATGCCGTTGGGGCTGGTGGCAATCAGGCCGGATTCGCCGACCGCGACAAAGACGCCGTTGGTGCGCCACGTGACGCCACGAAGCCAGATCGAGCCGAAACTGTTGGCGCGGCGTACCCAGTTGGTGCCGTCGTCGGAGGTGTAGATGGCCGCGTTGTCGCCGACGGCGATGGCCCGACTGGGAGAGGCGGTGATGCCTTCGAGCCAGTCTGTGGTGCCGAGGTTGACGGTCGTGAAGCTGGACAGGTCTTCGCTGACCAGAATCGTGCCAGCCTCAGCGCTGACGAGAAGTTGACGGGCGGTGTTGTTGGTCGTGGTGCCGAAGTACGCGGCACTGCGAAGCCAGCGGGTGGTACCCGTGGTGCGACGGGTCCAGGAGGAGAGATCGTCGGAGGTGAACAATTGTCCGTATTCGGCGACGGCGACGTAGGGCTCGCCGCTGCGGACGGCGAGGTCAGCGATGTTGGCGCCGAACGGGAGAGGATTGGACCAACGCCAGACGAGGTTGGTGGTCGCTGCGCCTGCCGGGAGCACGCCGATCCAGAGGAGGAAGGCGCAGAGCAATCGGTTCATGGTTGAATGACGCGAGTTTAGGAAGCCAAGGGCCGTGCGGCAAACGCGACTTGGGACTTTCCTGTGCTGGGTTTGCCCAGCGGCGATGCAGCGACGCGGAGTGGGACGGTTTCCCGCAGGGGCGCTGAGGCGCAGGGAAGACGGAACGTGGCTGCCGTCGCTCTCGTGGTTGTAAACATTCCCATCCCCTCGCGGCTTCACTCCCTCGCGGCTTCGCGCGAAACGCCTGCAGTGACTTGAACCTGGAAAAGGCTGTTGAAACCGCCGATGACGCCGATGACGCCGATAGACATGGACTTGAAGTGAAACGCCCGCGCACCTGCGAGGTGACGGCCAAAACCAGCATGGATTCGGTGGTCCAGCCCCTCCATCTGTGGAATCGGCGACATCTGCGGTTAAATGAACTGCCGGTTTTAGGTTGAAGGCTTCGCGCGAAGACGCGAGGTCGCGAAGGATTGGGTGGGGCGGCAACGTCCTCAATGCCTTCGTCGTCGTCGCGAACAACTTCTCGATCCCCAACCGTGGCAGGTTTCCCAGGGGCGTTGGCTTTTCAGCGAACCTGAATCCAAAAACCTCGAACTCCAGGGCGGCTCGACGGGATCGCGCCCCGCCTTGCGGGGGCAGTCTCCCGATGGGTCCGGTTCAGGTCGTTCCGGAACTCGCTACTGGGCAGGTGGACCCAGGGCCGGCACTCTCGCGGCATGCTCATCGTCGTCGTCCAGGTGCATGTGAAGCCGGAGTGCATTGAGGCCTTCCGGGAAGCCACAATCCACAATGCCACGAACTCGGTCCTCGAGTCGGGAATTGCCCGATTCGACGTGCTTGAGCAGGCAGATGATCCCACCCGCTTTGTCCTGGTGGAGGTGTATCGGGATGACGCTGCGCCGGCAGCCCACAAGGAGACCGCCCACTATGCACGATGGCGGGATACCGTGGCCCCGATGATGGCGTCGCCGAGGACGAGCCTGAAGTATCGGGATCTTCACCTGCCGGTCTGAAGTCTCGTCATGAACTTTGATTGGGTGGCGCCGGGTCGGATCCGGTTCGGCGACGGGGTTGCATCCGAACTGCCATCCATCGTCGCCGAACTGGGAGGCCCCGTGTTTCTGGTGACGGGTTCCGATCCCAACCCTCCAGCGGCGGTGGTTGCCGGTCTGGAGCGGCTTGGAGTGGCGGGCCGATGGCACGTGGAGGGCGAACCGACGGTGGAGTTGGCCTTCCGGGGTGGTGCGGCGGCACGGGAATCCGGGGCGGCGTTGGTCGTCGCCGTTGGCGGAGGATCGGTGCTGGATGCCGGGAAAGCGATCGCGGCGCTGGCTCGGAACCCCGGGGATCCGCTGGAATTCCTCGAGGTGATCGGGAGGGGGCGTCCGTTGGTCGAACGGCCGCTTCCGGTGATTGCGGTTCCGACGACATCGGGGACGGGATCCGAGGCCACGCGAAACGCGGTGCTGTCCTCACCGGAACACCGATTGAAGGTCAGTCTGCGCAGTCCGTGGATGATGCCTCGGGTGGCGGTGGTGGATCCACGCCTGACCTGGACGATGCCGGAGTCGGTGACGGCGGCATCGGGGTTGGATGCCTTGACCCAATTGCTGGAGCCCTTCGTGTGCTCGAAGTCGAACTGCATGACGGATGCGCTGTGTCGGGAAGGGTTGTCGCGCGTGGGACGGGCGTTTGCGCGGGTCTTGAAGGATCCGCTGGATGCCGAGGCGCGCGCGGAGATGGCCTGGTGCAGCCTTGCGGGTGGGCAGGCTCTGGCGAATGCCGGGTTGGGCGTGGTCCATGGATTTGCGGGTCCGGTCGGCGGGATGTTCGGGATTGCGCACGGAGTCGTCTGTGCCGCGCTGCTGGCACCCGGGACGGCGGCGAACATTGCGGCTCTGGAAGCGCACAGTCCGGGTCACCCGGCGCTCGGCCGTTATGACGAGGCGATGCGCCGCCTGTCAGGGAATGTAGCGGCGGATCGGCGCGGCCTCGCGCCTTGGTTGGAGCTATTGGTGGCGACTGCGGGAATCCCGCGACTGTCAGCCCTGGGCCTCAACACCGACTCGTGGGCGGAGGTGGTTGCGGCCGCGAAGGGAGCGAGCAGCATGAAGGCGAATCCGATCACGCTGACGGGCGAGGAGTTGAGGGCAATCCTGCAACGCGAGGCGGAGGGGTGAGGGGGAAGGGCACGAAACCTCGCGCGAAGCCGGGAAAGGGCCGACAGAGTCTCAACCCACCGGGGACGGGCTCAGGAGTCTGACCCCCTGGAAGCCGTCAGTGCGCGGCGGCGGGCTTGGTTCGGCGGGAATGGAATAGGCGCATGAGGACGACGTAGAACACCGGCGTCAGGAAAAGGCCAAAGAGCGTGACGCCGATCATCCCGGCGAAGACGGCGGTACCCATGGCCTGGCGCATTTCGGAACCGGCGCCGGTGGAAACGACGAGCGGGTAGACGCCGGCGATGAAGGCGATACTCGTCATGAGGATCGGCCGCAGGCGCAGGCGGCAGGCTTCGAGGGCCGCCTCGATGGCGTCGACACCCTCGTCATGGAGGGCTTTGGCGAACTCGACGATGAGGATCGCGTTCTTGCAGGCGAGACCGACGAGCACGATGAGTCCGATCTGGGTGAAGATGTTGTTGTCGGATCCCTTGAGCATGACGCCGAGCATGGCACACAGGAGGCACATCGGGACGATGAGCACGATGGCGAGGGGGAGGGTGAGGCTTTCGTACTGGGCGGCGAGCACGAGGAAGACGAGGAGGACGCACAGTGGGAACACGTAGAGGGCGGTGTTGCCAGCGCTGCGCTGCTGGTAGGTCAGTTCGGTCCACTCGAATTCCATGCCCGGCGGCAGGACCTGTCGGAGGAGTTCCTCGATGGCGGCTTCGCCCTGGCCGGAGCTGTATCCCACGGCGGGGCTGCCCGAGAGTTCAGCGGCGGGGTAGCCGTTGTAGCGGGTCACACGGTCCGGGCCGGAGACTTCGCGCACGCGGACGAGCGATCCCAGGGGAACCATCTGACCCTTGCTGTTCCGGACGCGGAGTCGGGTGATGTCCGAGGCTTCGTCGCGGAAGGTGGCATCCGCCTGGGCAACGACCTGGTAGGTTCGGCCGAAGCGATTGAAGTCATTGACGTAGAGCGAACCCAGGTACACCTGGAGCGTCTCGAAGAGCGCCGACAGGGGAACGCCCTGGGCCTTGGCCTTCTCGCGGTCCACGTCGGCTTCGAGTTGGGGCACGGTGACCTTGAAGGTCGAGTAAACCTGGCTGAGGGCGGGATTGGTCATCGCGGCGAACGAAGCTGCGCCGGTGGCTTCCTGAAGGGCGGCGAGGCCGAGCGAGGCTCGGTCCTCGATCTGGACCTTGAATCCGCCGGAGGTGCCCAGGCCGTTGACCGGCGCCGGCGGAACAACCAGCACGAACGCCTCCTGGATCTGGCTGAACAGGCTGTTGAGCGTGTTCGCGATCGCGAAACCGGACTGGTCCGGTGCCTTCCGATCCTCGAACGGCTTCAACGTGACGAAGACGATTCCCGAGTTCGGGCTGGCGGTGAATCCGTTGATGCTCAGGCCGGGGAAGGAAACCGAGGACTCAACACCCGGTACCGAAGCAGCGAGGTCGGACATGCGTCGGATGACGGCATCGGTTCGATCCAACGACGCGGCGTCCGGAAGTTGTGCGATGGCGATCAGGTACTGCTTGTCCTGAGGGGGCACGAATCCGGTGGGGACCGACTGGAAGACCTTCCCGGTTACGCCGATGAGGGCGACGTAAAGAAGGAGGGCGACGGCTGAGGCCCGGATTACGTGTCGGACGGCGCGCGAGTAGAGATCGGATGACCAGTCGAAGAACCGGTTGAAGGGGCGGAACAGCCAGCCGAGGGCGCTTTCCATGACGCGTCCGACGATGTCCTTCGGGGCATGATGGGGTGGGAGGAGGATGGCGCACAGGGCCGGGGACAGCGTCAGGGAATTGAAGGCCGAGATGACCGTCGAGATCGCGATGGTGATGGCGAACTGGCGGTAGAACTGCCCGGTCAACCCGCTGATGAAGGCGGTCGGGATGAACACGGCGCACAGCACGAGGGCGGTCGCCACGATCGGCCCCGTGACCTCGGTCATGGCCTTCTCGGTGGCCTGGATCGGAGAGAGGCCGAGTCGGATGTTCCGTTCGACGTTCTCGACGACGACGATGGCATCATCGACGACGATGCCGATGGCGAGTACGAGTCCGAAGAGGGAAAGGGCGTTGATCGAGAAGCCGAGACCGAGCATCACGGCGAAGGTGCCGATCAACGACACGGGCACGGCGGCGAGCGGGATGATCGAGGCGCGCCACGTCTGGAGGAACAGGATGACGACGAACACGACCAGCAGGACGGCCTCGAGCAGCGTCTTGACGACGGCCTCGATCGAGTTCCGCACAAAGACCGTCGGGTCGTACGCGATCGCGTAGTCGAGTCCGTCCGGGAATGTCTTGCGGAGTTCCTTCATGGTGGCGCGCACCGCGTCGGACAGTTCGATCGCGTTGCTGCCGGGCTGCTGGAAGATCGGGAGGGCGACGGCGGACCGGTTGTTGAGGAGCGAACGCAGGGCGAACTCGGCGGCATTGAGTTCAATGCGGGCGACGTCGCGGAGACGGGTGGTGCCGCCGGCGCCGCCGGACTTCAGGATGATCTCGCCGAACTCGATCTCGGAGACCAGGCGACCGCGGGCGTTGACCTGGAGTTCGAAGGGGGCACCGTTCGGGACCGGTTGGGCACCGATGACACCGGCGGCGACCTGGACGTTCTGTTCGCGGATCGCGTTGACGACATCCCCGGCGGTGAGCCCGCGCGAGGCCACCTTGTCCGGATCCAGCCACACGCGCATGGAGTAGTCGCCGGACCCGAACAACTGGACCTGTCCGACGCCCGGGAGCCGGGCGAGGACATCCTTCACTTGCAGGGAAGCGTAGTTGCGGACGTAGACGTCGTCGTATCGGCCTTTGGGCGAAAACACGTGCACGACCATCGTCAGGTCGGGCGAGGATTTGATGGTCAGGACGCCGAGTCGGCGGACTTCCTCGGGGAGCTTGGGCAGGGCTTGGGAAACGCGGTTCTGGACCTGGACCTGAGCCTTGTCGATGTCCGTACCCAGCTTGAACGTGACCGTCAGTGTCATCACGCCGTCGCCGGTGGCCTGGGAATGGATGTAGAGTGAATTCTCGATGCCGTTGATCTGCTGTTCGAGGGGGACAGCGACGGTCTCGGAGATCGTCTTGGGGTTCGCACCCGGGTAGACGGCGCGGACGACGACCTGGGGAGGTGCGACCTCCGGGTATTCGCTGACCGGCAACCGCTGCATCGCGATCAGGCCGACCAACAGGATCAGGATGCTCAGCACCCCGGCCAGGATCGGCCTGCGGATGAAGTACTGGCTGAAGTTCATGGAGGAAATGAGGCAGGGAACCTTCGCGGAGGAACGGGCCCGCTCAGGCGCCGGGCGGACGGGCAGCGGCGGCGTTGGTGGATCGGACGGGCTCGACGGGCATGCCGGGGCGGACGCGTGCGATCCCATTGACGATGACCCGTTCGCCGCCGTGGAGCCCTTCGCGCACCACGCGATATCCGTCGACGGCAGCTCCGAGCGTGACGGTCTGGTAATCGACGGTATTGGAGGACGAGACGGTCAGGACGAAGCGCTGGGCGAGATCGGTGCCAATGGCGACTTCGGGCACCATGAGGACGCGGGACTTGCTGGAGACAGGAACCCGGAGACGCACGAACTGGCCGGGGATCAGGGTTCCGTCCGCGTTCGCGACTTCGGCCCGGATCAGGAGGCTGCCGGTGTCGGCATCGATGCGGTTGTTGAAGGATTCGACGAACCCGGTCCGTTCCAAGCCGGGAGCGCCGGGGAGGGTCAATCGGACGGGCAAGCGCCCGGCGGGATCCGTGCCGACCTTGCCGGCGGCCCGCAGGGCTTGGACCCGATGCAAGGTCGCCTCGTCGAGGTCGGCGTAGACGTGGACCGGATCATCGGTCACCACGGTTGCCAGCAAGGTGGTGAAGCCGTCGACGCCCGAGATGTTGTTGCCCTGAGTGACGAAGGCGCGGCTGATTCGGCCGCGGATGGGGCTGCGGACCTCGGTGTATTCGAAGTTCAGGCGTGCGGTGGTGACGCTGGCTTCGGCCGCCGCGACCGCTGCGCGCGATTCGGAAAGGCGACTGCGACGCTGGTCAGCTTCCTCCTTCGAGATCGCCTTCTGTTCCTCCAGCGTGGTGGCGCGCCGTTCATCGCGTTGGGCGGATTCGGCCCGGGCGCGTGCCTGTGCGAGATCCGCTTCGGCTCGTTGCAGGACTGCCTGGAAGGGGCGGGGATCGATGGCGAACAGGAGGTCGCCTTTCTCCACGCGTTGGCCGGCCTTGAAGCGGACTTCGCTGAGGTAACCGGAGACCCGGGGCCGGATCTCGACGGTTTCCACCGGTTCGATGCGCGCGCTGAGTTCCACCTCGTCCGTGAACTCCCGCTCTGTCGGCGGCGCGACGGTCACGGTCGGAGGCGGCGGCTGTTGCATGGCGGCGGATTGCGGCCGTTTGCAACCGGTGGCGAGGAGCGCCAAGCCCACGAGGACCAGCGTCGGAGCAGCGAATCGGAGGGAGGACATGCGCAGGGAAGAGATCAGGCGGAGAGGGAGACGAACGAACGGACGCGGATCTGCTGTTGGCGGAGGGCCCAAGCCCGTGCCTCGACGAACTTCTCGCGGGCCAGTTCCGGGAACCAGAGTGTGGGTGCCGACGTCGTGGCCGCCTGGGCGGCGGCTTCCCGGAGGGCGTGCTCGATGCGTGCGAGGGGGAGCAGGGGGCCTGCGTCCCGGAGGAAATCCTGCTTCAGCTGTTGCTCCAGTTGCGCGAGGACCCCGTTGTCCTGCGCCGCCCGTGCGGCCCCCTTCCGATGGGGAGCCCCGAGGCGATTGACCTTGAATTGCATAAAACTGTCTCTGCCTTTCTGAAAAATTGTTGACCGGTCGTCTAGCCAGTCCCGCCCAACATGGATGAACTCGCTTCCGGCGCAAGCGCGAGTTATGCCGCGATCCGAGACGGTGCCTTCAACCCGAGCAACCGGCGCACGGCCGGACCCAGTTCCCGGAGGACCTCCGGATCGTTCGCGACCTTGGCACGTACGAGGAGGCCGAGTTCGCAGGAGTGGATGGCCGAGGCGGTGGCCCGGACCTCCCGTGCGCTGGACAAGCCCTCGGCCGCCAGATCCCGCAGCGCGCTCTCGAGGTACTGCTGGGCCCGGCCGAAGAGTTCGCTGATCTTGGAGCGGATCCGCTCGTCCTGACTGCCGATCTCGGTGCCGACGTTCGCGTAGGGGCAGCCGCAAACCCGCCCAAACTGCGCGTGCAGGGCCTTCTGATGCTGGTACAGGGCGTCGCACCACCGTTCGATGCGGTCGAGTGGACGGACCAAGGGCGAGAAGATGGCGTCCAGTTGGGGTTGGATCGAGCGCCAGTGTTCGTCGTAGGCCGCGAGGGCGAGGTCGGTCTTGGAGGGGAAGAAGTGGTAGAAGCTGCCCTTCTTGACGCCGGCCTGGTTGCAGATCTGGTCGACGCCGATCGAGGCATAGCTGTGCGTCCAGATCAGGTCGATTGCCGCCTGCAGCAAACGTTCGCGGGCATCACTCGTTCTTCCCATGGCATGCGGAGGGACTGGATCCCCATGACCCAGCCGTCTACGTGGGAACAGTGGGTTCAGGTAAACCGATCGGTCAAGAAACGGTTTTGGTCGGAGCCGACAGTTCCACCGGGTGTCGGAGGCTGGTACGATGAATGCGCACGGGCAAATCAATCCATGGCTCTCAAGGCAATCATCCACAAGGCGCAGATCCAGATCTCGGACATGGATCGGCAGGTTTACGCCGATCACTCGGTCACCATCGCGCGGCATCCTTCGGAGACCGATGAGCGGATGCTGGTCCGCCTGCTGGCCTTCGCGCTGAACGCGCCTTCGGAGGTGGGCGAGGCAGCACTGGAGTTCGCCAAGGACATGTGGGAACCGGACGAACCCAGCCTGTGGCAGAAGGATCCCACGGGGCGGATCACGCAGTGGATCGAGGTGGGGCAACCGGATGAGCGTCGGATCCTGAGGGTGTCGGCGCGGGTGGACCGGATGACGGTCTACAGCTTTGGTTCGGGGACGACGGTGTGGTGGAAGGGACTGGAGTCCCGGTTGAGTCGGGTCCGGAACGTCGACGTCTGGGAGGTGCCGATGGAGCAGAGCCGGGCGTTGGGTGGATTGGCGGAACGATCGATGCAGATCCAGGTGACGGTGCAGGATGGGAGCATCTGGGTCGGCGAAGGGACCCGATCGGTGGAAGTGACGCCGGTGCGGTTGTTGGGTGGGGCTTGAGCGGAGGCGAGGTGCGCGTGGGTTGGCACGGGCGCACCGGATGCAGGCCTACTGCTTCACGTGCTCGCGGGAGTAATCGAGGACGACCTGGCGGAGTTCACCGTTGCGGAGCAGTGATACGAGGGCGCGGTGCTTGGTCCCAACGGACGAGATGGCTTCCTTGTGGGTGGCGCGGATGTCGTCGAGTGACTTGACCTCCTTGCCGTCGATCTTGAGGAGGATGTCCTGCTGGTTGAGTCCAGCCCCGGCGGCGTTGCCCGGGTATCGGACGCCGAAGATGAAGACGCCTTCGGGGCGCTGGAAGTAGAGGTCGGGATTGTCGAACTGATTGATCGCCTTCACGGTGAAATCCCAGCGGGGGCAGTCGAGTTCTTCGCCCTCGACCCGACCCTTGGCGCGCGGGGTGATTTCCACCTGCACAGGCGCATCCCGGCGGATGAGGTGGAGGCGGGTGGGTTTGCCCTTGGGAAGGAGACCGAGGCGGCGGTTGATGGCCGGAATATCCTCCTGGGTAAGGGCGACGACGGGTTGGTCGTTGATGCGGACCAACCGGTCACCGGCCTGGATTCCAGCGCGGCGGGCAGGGCTCTCGGTGTCGGTCTCGGCGATCATGACGCCGTCGTCGAAGGGGAAGTAGACGTTCCGATTGAAGTCCTTGAGCGGTTGGAGTTGGAGTCCGGTCCAGGCCCATTCCATCCGACCATCCCGGCGGATCTGATCCGCCACCGTGCGGGCGACCTCGATGGGAACCGTGAATCCCATGTCGCCGCCGCCGGACATCATGCCACGGGTGTTGAGGCCGACGACCTCACCGTGGATGTTGACGAGAGGACCGCCGGAGTTGCCCGGGCTGATCGCTGCGTCTGTCTGGAGCCAGATGGAATATTCGCTGGAACCAGGCAGGTAACGGCGCGTGCAGGAAATGATGCCGATGGAGACCGATCGGCTGAGGCCCCAGGGAGCGCCCATGGCCATGACGAAGTCCCCCTCGGTCAGCGAGGTGGACTCGCCGAGCGTGGCGTGGGGAAGCGGGGGGGTGCCGGGGGGAAGTTGCAACCGGAGGAGCGCGACGTCGGTATCCTTGTCCGAGCCGAGGACCTTGGCTGGGAAGGCGCGACCGTCGAGCAGGAGGCAGCGGACTTCGGTGGCCTTGTCGACCACGTGCCAGTTGGAAAGGATATCGCCCTCCGGACTGATGATGACGCCGGAACCGCTGACTTCCTGACTGGTTTTTTCGCCACGCTGCATGTCCTGGCGAAGCACCTTGATGAAGACCACGGCGGGGAAGACGCGATCCTTGCCTTTCTTGACGACTTCCCGGAAGTCGAGGGGATCGAGACCTCTGGGAGCCTGGCCCTGGAGGGAACTGGCGAGGAGACCAAGGAGGATCGTCAGCGCAGCGAACTTCTGCATGGCTCAAGGATGCCGCGTTTGCGGCCATCCGCCAGTCTGCATTGCGTGAGCGGAGGATGGGGTTGGGGGACGGGAGAGGGTGTTGCTGGAGTCGAGTACGAGTACCGCCCTTCGGGCTGAGTACGAGTTCGAGTACGAAGGGGGGCGTTCGGGGTTGGCATCACCACCGGGATCGAACCCTGAGCGTCTCTCGATTCCGACACCGACACCACGGCAGACGCGTTGGAAGAAGGGTACTCGTACTCGTACTCCTACTCGGGCCCAGTGACGGGAGAGGGTGTTGCTGGAGTCGAGTACGAGTACCGCCCTGCGGGCTGAGTAC
>CAIMMI010000155.1 GCA_903842505.1 uncultured Verrucomicrobiota bacterium
AGGTCACGAGGCGGAGATCTGGCCTCTGGGAGATGATGGGTCAGGCGGTATCCACAGATTTCACGGATTCCACAGATGGGGGCGAGGAGACCCCGCCTCCTGACGTCGGCAGCTACCCCCAGACGTAGCCGACGAGGTCACGAGGCGGAGATCTGGCCTCTGGGCTTGCTTGGTCTGCCCCGTTGGGGCGTGGGGGCCTGGCTTCAAACTGGAATCTGAAAACTTCAAACTCCCCCTCCCGCATTACCCAAACTTGGGCGCATGCCCCTGCCGGGCAACTACGCCTAAGCTGGCGACCGTAGGTTCTTGGAGAGGACCTGCTCAATCGCCATGAACGCCCAGAACACAGCCGCTTTGGCGGCCGGAGCCCTCGCCGATCCCGGTGGGCGGGCTCCCACGCGGTCCAGCTTCGTCGTGCGACTGAAGGACTGGGGCGACCAGTCGATCTGGGAGGGCTTTTTCCAGCGGTATGGTCGGTTGGTGCGGCAGGCGGCGGTACGGTCCGGGCTGAGTGTGGAGGAGGCCGAGGACGTGGTGCAGGAAACCGCCCTGTCGGTGGCCCGGAAGATGCCGGAATTCGTCTATGAACGGACGCGGTGTTCGTTTGAAGGGTGGGTTCGGCACGTGGCGCGATTGCGGATCATCGATCAATTGCGGAGACGTTCGCCCGCTGGGGTGAGTGTTGAACCTGGGGAGGGTGGAGAAGGCGAGGGAGAAGGCGTCCTCGAATCCATCCCGGATCACGCGGGCGCGGACCAGGTTGATGCGGCGTGGCAGGAGGCGTGGCGCTCCAATCTCCTGCAGACGGCGATGGATCGGTTGCAGCTCAAGGTTTCCCCGGAGCATTTCCAGATTTTCCACCTGATCGTGGTCTCGGGGATGTCCGGGCCGGAGGTCGTCCGCACCCTGGGTCTCAGCCTCGCCAAGGTCTATGCCGTGCGGCATCGGTTGACCCGGTTGCTCAAGCAGGAGGTCGCCAAACTCCAGGCCACTCCGGGCGGACTGGGTTGATCCCGGTCGAGTTGCGCAATGCCTCCGTCCTCCGCCACCGGGCGACCCAAGGATCCGTCCGGCGATGCGATGCCGCCGCGGGTGCCCGAGCATGAGTTGATCCGGTGTGTCGGTGCCGGCAGCTACGGACAGGTGTGGCTGGCGCGTTCCGTCCTGGGAAGCTGGCGGGCGGTCAAGGTCGTGCACCGGCACCTGTTCCGGGAAGACCGGCCCTACGATCGCGAATACCTCGGCGTGCAGCGGTTCGAACCGCTCTCCCGCGAGGACGAGGGCTTTGTCGATATCCTGCAGACCGGTCGCAATGACGGCGGGGGCTACTTCTATTATGTGATGGAACTGGCCGACGACGTCCGGACGCCGTCGGGCCGCTGGGACGGGGACCCGACCGCCTATGAGTCACGCACGTTGTCGCGGGTGTTGGCGGAGCAGGGACGGCTTCCCTTGGGGGAATGCGTGGAACTGGGCCTGGCGCTGTGCCGGGCGTTGGGACGGTTGCACGAGGCCGGGCTGATCCACCGCGACGTGAAACCGTCGAACGTGATCTATGTCGACGGTCGGCCGCGCCTGGCGGACATCGGGTTGGTGGTGGAACAATCCGAAGCCAATTCGTGGGTAGGCACGGAGGGGTTCATCCCGCCCGAAGGCCCCAATTCCCCGCAGGCCGACCTCTACAGCCTCGGGAAGGTCCTGTACGTGGCGATGACCGGGAAGGATCGCGCGGACTTCCCCAGTCTGCCGATGGGGCTGGGGACAGGCCCGGAAGGCCGACGCTACATGGAGTTGAACTCCCTCCTGCTGCGGGCCTGCGCCGCGGCCCTGGGAGGTCGCTATGCCACCGCCGCGGAAATGGGCGCGGATCTGGAGGTGCTGAAGCTGGGTGGCTCCGTCCGGCAGCGCCGGCGACGCTGGTCTCCCGCGGTCCGGCGGATGATGGCCGTGGGGGTGTTGGTTGGGGTGGTGGGGTTGGTTGGGGTCTGGTGGGGACGCTGGATGCGGGAACGCGAGACCCAGCGCGTCCCGGATGCCGCCGTGGCCGCCTCCCGTGGAAATGGGCAGGGCTCGTCGGCGTCGGCCTTGACCGCGATGGGGATCCGGCGGTTGGAGGAGGAAGATGATTCCGCAGCCCTGGTGTACTTTTCCGATGCCTTGGCTGCGGCGACTGCGGCTGGCGAACCCACGGAGATCCATCGGCTGCGTCTGGGGGCTGTGCGGGATCGGATGCCACGGCTGGCCTCGGTGATCGATGTGGTCGGGGATGTGTCCTCGGTCGACTTCAGTCCCGATGGCCGACAGGTGGCGACGGCCGATGCTCGGGGTTCGGTGACGGTCTGGGAGGCGGGGACCGGGCGGCGCCTGCATGGTCCGCATGCACCGTCCGGATTCCCGGCCAAGGTCCGGATCGCGCCGGATGGACGTCGGTTGCTGGTGGTGCCGGAGGTTCGTCTTCCGGCCATGCGCGGCTTCGACGAGCCCGTGGGCACCGCGCGGGTGCTGGATCTGGCCACCGGCCTGCCGCTCGCTCCCGAGGTGTCGGGAATCATGTGGGGTGTGTTCAGTCCCGATGGGCAGTGGTTGGCGACGTTCGGGAAGGGGGCACGGATCACCGTGCGATCAATGGTGGATCCCTCGGTTCGATTTGAATTGGACGCCCCCAACCAACCGGTCTCCTGGATGAGCTTCAGCCCGGACGGAGCGCTGCTGGTGTCGGTTTCGAGTGATGCCTTCGCGAGGCTCTGGCGGATTCCCGGGGGCGGGTTGGTTGGGGATCCACTGCCCATCGGAGCGGCCGGAATGCTGGCGGAATTCAGCCCGGACGGCCGACGGCTCTCCACGCTCGCCATGGACAGCTCCCGCAACGCGGTCCTGCGGGTTTGGGACGTTGCTTCCGGGGCGGCCCTGATGGAGCCAAAGGCCTTTCCCTCGCCCATTGCGGCGTTGGACTTTACTCCCCTGGGCGGCGAACGGGTGCTGACCGGGAGCCGTTCGGGCGCGCTGGCCCTGTTGCCCATTGGCGAAATGCCGGGCGGCACCCTCGAACTCAGATCCGGCAAGGGCGTGGCCCGGAATTGGTCGGTGAGTCGGGATGGTCAACGCGCTGCGGTGGGTGCAGACGATGGATCGATCCGGGTCTGGAACCTTCGGGACGGAATGCCTGTGTCGCCCATCCTGCGGCAGCCCCAGAAGGCCCGCCTCATGGCCCTGAGTGCCGATGGTTCCCGGTTGCTGACCAGCACCGGACAAGGGCTGATCCGCATCTGGGAGATCTCCGATGCTCCCGGCGAACTGGAGCCGATCCAGTTGCCGGGCAAACTGGCGGAGCTCGAATCGACCGAGGCCCCGTATCCGATCGCACTGACCGCCGACGGGGCCCGGTTGGTGTTTCCGATGGAGCGCAACGGACTGGTGCGTCCGGTCGCTCTCGATCTGAAGCAGGGGCGTGAGGTCACCCTGCCCTTGGAGTCGAACGCGCCGGAATGCCTGAACCTCGTGGCCGGTTGGAGGGAACCGCAGGTCGCCTTCACTTCCCGGGGACGCCCGGAATCGGCCGGGAAAGGGGACGTGGTTGTGCTCCGCTTCCACCAGTCCCCCTGCGGTCGCCTTGTCCTTCCGCACTCGGAGGACGTGGAGCAGATGGCCTTCACCGACGACGACCGGTTCCTGGTGACCCTCGATTACACCCGACGCCTCCGCCGATGGGATGCCCGCACCGGGGCACTGGTGAATCAGGCGACTCCACCGGTCTCCGCCGCGAGTGAACTCTCGATCTCGTGGGACGGACGTCAGATCTGTTGGCTGAACTTCGGGAACACCCAGTTGAGCGTGGCGGAGTGGGAACGTCCCGAGGTTGCCGTGCGAACGATCCGGCTGCCATCCCTGCTCAACGGGCAACGCTATCATCAAAGATCGTTCTTCCAGTCGGTCCTCGCCGCCGATTGGCCACAGCAGGATTGGCAGTCGGTGCCTGCCTCCAGCCTGCCGGCGTCCGCGACGGCCATGGCCGGCATGCAGGTTTCCGATTTCCACCCCGCATCCCGGCAGATCCTGGCCTCGAGTGAATCAGGGGCTGCCAAAGTCATCCACCTCGGCACCGACACCGACACTTCCCTCGCCACGGATACGGGCTCCCGCTCCCGTCCCTGGGCGCGCTTCGATCCCACCGGGCGTTTTGTGGTGCTGGGGGATCACGAAGGGGGCGTGTCGGTTCGGGATGCGGCGTCCGGTGATCCGGTCGTGCCCCGGATTCCCCATCCGGAAGGCATCTCCTGGGCGACGCTCACCTCGGACGGAATGCTCGTCGTTGGCTCGAAACCCAACCGGATCCGACGCTGGCAATTGCGGCCCGCCGCGGAATCCCCGGAGAAACTCCGCGCCCAGGCCGAGGCCCTCGCCGGGCGCCGCATCGATGACCGCGGACAGTTGGTGTGGTTGGCGGGGTCCAACCTCGTGCAGAGATTGCGGTGAGGGGGTATAGGGTATCCGCAGATGGCGCAGATGGCGCAGA
>CAIMMI010000156.1 GCA_903842505.1 uncultured Verrucomicrobiota bacterium
CCGCCGCGCGAACCCGCGATTCCCCCGGTGCCGGGCGCCTTGCACCCGATCGACGCGTTCATCCGGCAGCGGCAAAGTGCCGAGAACGTCCAGGCCAGTCCCGAGGCGGAACCGGCCACGCTCCTGCGCCGTCTGACGCTCGACCTCACCGGCCTTCCGCCGACCACCCCGGAACTCGACGGGTTCCTCGCCGATACTCATCCCAACCGGTACGAACGAGCTGTTGAACGCCTGCTGGGTTCACCGCATCACGGCGAGCGCTGGGCCCGATGGTGGCTGGATGCCGCCCGGTACGCCGACTCCAACGGGTACAGCGTCGACGGCCTGCGCACGGCCTGGCCGTGGCGCGACTGGGTGATCCGCGCCTTCAACGCCGACCTGCCCTTCGACACCTTCACCCGATGGCAGATCGCGGGCGACCTCCTGCCGGGCGAAGGCACGGATGCGGTGATCGCCTCCGCCTTCCATCGCAACACCCAGATCAACCACGAAGGCGGCATCGATCCCGAGCAATTCCGGCTCGAGGCCATCGTCGACCGCGTCAACACGACGGCGACGGTCTGGCTGGGTCTCTCGTTGGGTTGCGCGCAGTGCCACGACCACAAGTTCGATCCCTTCACCCAGCGCGATTACTACGGCCTGTTCGCCTTCTTCAATTCGACCGAGAACGACGGACATGGGGCCGCCACCGGCCCGACCCTGGACCTCCCGTCGCCCGCCGAAACGGAGGCCCTCCAGAAGTGGGAGGGCGAACTGCGCCGTCTGGAATCCGCAGCGACCGAGGCCGGTGAATCCCCTGCGGCCCGGGATCGCCAGAAGGAACTCGACGCCTGGAAAAAGAAGCGTCCCGCCACCACACGCGCCCTCGTGATGCGCGAACTCCCTCAACCGCGCGAGACCGTGGTCTTCATCAAGGGCGACTTCACCCGCCCCGGCGCGCCGGTCAACGCCGCGACACCCGCGACCCTCACGCGCCCGACCGCTGCACCCGCCCGGGATCGTCGCGACCTCGCGCAGTGGTTGGTGGCCCCGGAGAATCCGCTGACCGCGCGCGTCCTCGTCAATCGGGTCTGGCAGGTGTACTTCGGCCGTGGGCTCGTCGAGACCGAGAATGACTTCGGCACCATGGGCTCCGAACCCAGCCATCCCGAACTCCTCGATTGGCTGGCGACCGACCTCGTCCGATCCGGCTGGAGCCTCAAGCACCTCCATCGTCGGATCGTCACCAGCGCGACCTATCGACAGGCCTCCCTGCATCGGACTGACCTCGACGAACACGATCCGCGCAACCGTTGGCTGGCGCGGCAGAACCGGATCCGCTTCGAAGCCGAACAGATCCGCGACGCTGCGCTCCTCGCGTCGGGACTCCTCGATCCCCGCCTGGGTGGGCCTCCGGTCTTCCCGCCGCAACCCGGCGGACTTGGAGCCTTCACCCAGAACAAGCGCGAGTGGGTCGCGTCCACCGGAGGCGACCGCTACCGCCGCGCCCTCTACACCCACCTGCAACGTTCCACGTTGCACCCGGCGCTTTCGGTGTTCGATGCGCCCGACACCTTCACCACCTGCACCCGACGCCAACGTTCGAACACGCCGCTGCAGGCCTTGACCCTCCTCAACGACGTGGCCTTTCACGAACTCGCCGTCGCGTTCGGCCAACGGATCGTCCAACTCTCCGGCGCGGACACGGCCCGACTCGAACAGGGATTCCGCATCGCCACCGGCCGGAAGCCCGGCGTGGCCGAGTCGCAGGCCCTGCTCCGGCTCCTCGAATCCGAGCGCAGCGCCGACCCCGCCCACGCCGCCGAAGCCTGGACCACCGTGGCCCGCGTCCTCCTCAACCTCGACGAATCCATCACCCGTGAGTGACCCCATCCCTGCCTCCGGCGATCCCGGGCTCGACCTCACCCGCCGGCATTTCTTCAGCCGATGCGGCATCGGGCTGGGATCCATGGCGCTGGCCTCGATGCTCGGCAACCCGGTCCGAAGCCAGGCGGCCATGACGGGTCCGGGCAACGCGCTCACCCCGCGTCCGGGACATCACCCGGCCCGTGCGAAATCCGTCATCTTCCTCTTCATGGCCGGCGGTCCCTCCCAGCTCGAGATGTTCGACTGGAAACCCGAACTCGCCCGACTCCATGGCCAGCCCATTCCCGATTCGTTCATCGCCGGGAAGCGGTTCGCCTTCATGGATTCGTCGTTCAAGAACCGTTCGACCCTCCTCGCGCCCAAGCGCACCTTCCAGCGCCACGGCCAATCCGGCGCCTGGGTCAGCGACCTCTTGCCGCACACCGCGCAGATCGTCGACGACATCGCGATCGTGAAGTCGTGCGCCACGAACCTCTTCAATCACGCCCCGGCGAAGCTCTTCATGAACACCGGCAGCGGCCAGTTCGGCCGCCCGGCCATGGGGGCCTGGGTCAACTATGGGATCGGATCCGAATCCCAGGACCTTCCCGGCTTCGTCGTGCTCCAGAGCGGTCCCCGCGGGCCGCGTGGCGGCGCCGTCAACTGGGGTTCCGGTTTCCTTCCCACCACCTATCAGGGCGTTCCCCTGCGCGGACAGGGCGACCCCATCCTCAACCTGTCCAACCCACCCGGAATCGACGACGCCCGGCAACGTCGCACCCTCGATTCCCTCCGCGAACTCAACCTCCAGCACCAGGTCGCCACCCACGACCCCGAGATCCTCACGCGCATTGCCTCCTACGAGATGGCCTACCGGATGCAGTCATCCGCGCCCGAGTTGATGGATCTCTCCCGCGAATCCGACGCCACCCTCCGCCTGTACGGTGCCGACCGCGACAAACCCTCCTTTGGACGGAACTGCCTGCTCGCGCGTCGCCTCGTCGAACGCGGTGTGCGCTTCGTCCAGCTTTACCACACCAACTGGGATTCCCACGGGGGTGCCGGCGAAACCCTCGAAGACGATTTCCCGAAGCGTTGTCACGAGACCGACCAAGGCTGCGCCGCGCTCGTGCGCGACCTCCAGGCCCACGGACTCCTCGACTCCACCATCGTCGTCTGGGGCGGCGAGTTCGGTCGCACGCCCATGGGCGAGTCCCGCGAGCGGACCGGTCGCAACCATCACATTGATGCCTTCACCATGTGGTTCGCCGGCGGCGGCATCCGCGGTGGCCAGGTCATCGGAGAAACCGATGAACTCGGTTTCAACCCCGTTGCCGACCGGGCCCATGTCCACGACATCCACGCCACCCTCCTGCACCTCCTCGGCCTCGAACACGAGCGCCTGACGTACCGTTTCCAGGGCCGCGACTACCGCCTCACCGACATCCACGGCGAATTGATCAAGCCCCTGTTGGGCTGACTTCGATCCGCCTCCTCACGTCGACTGCTACCCCTTTCCGTAGCTGCCGAGGTCACGAGGCAGGACGATGGCGAGTTCGAAGATTTCAGTTTCAAGTTTGAAGCCGGGCTTGAAACTTGACTCTTCAAACTCGGAACTCCCCACCCTCCCTCACTTCCAATCCTCCCCGAAGAACCCGGCCTCGAGGACCTGGCCCGGACCCTTTCCATCCCCGACCTCCACCACGGCCCAGTCCGGCAAGCGCGGTGTCTGACGCGCATTCGTCCCGTTCCAAGACGCGAACGTGTGACCGCTGTTCACCACGACATACCGATCCGGGTTCAGCGGGTTCGGGGCGATGAACTGCGGCACCAACCCTTCGCCCTTCCGTTCGCGTCCGGACACGCGGATCCGGCCGCCCTTCCATTGCAGCGGCAACCGGCCGGCCACCTTCGCGAGCCAGGCATTGTTGTCGGGCGTGCCCCACACGACCACGTGATGGGACTTCAGATCCTCGGGGGTGACGTCGGTGTCCTTGGCGATGCGGCATTCGCCGCGGAACTGGGAGCGCCAATCCTGTACGAACTGACGCCACGACCGGTCCACCCACCATTCCTCGGGAGTCACCGGTGCCCGTGACGGCACCACCACCACAAAAGAGCCCATGAAGGCGTCATCGATCGGACCCTGCAGGCCGGGGCGCTTGACCGCGCCCGACGGTCCGGACTTCACGGTCTTCCAGGACCTGCCGGACTTCCGGAAGTGCCACCATCCCTCCTCCGGACGGATGGGGCCGATGGACACACGCTCCCCATCGAGATCCACCTCGAGCCGTCCCGTGCTGGCCCCCGGTGGCTGCGCCAGGGCGAAGGCCGTCACCCCCTCGGTCCGCACGCGGACTTTTCCATCCTCCGACACCGACGCCCGCAACCGGGCCCGCTCCCAATGGTGCGCCAAACCCTCGAACCGCAACCACACGTTCCCCTCGCCGGCAGGATAGCGGAGCGTGAAGGTGGTCAGATCGAGTTCCCGCAACCCGGGTGAAGGCGTCGCCGCGAGTACATCCACCCGGCTTGCCACCTCCCGCTTTGCGCCGGGCTCATATCGGTGCTCCACGCCGGGTCCGATCACGTGCTGCAGTGTCAGTCCTTCGGCCTGCATCGCCCGTTCCATGATGCGGGCAGCCTGGATCTGGCGATCCTTCTCGCCGCTGTAGGCGATCACCGGCACCTGACGCAGGTTCGCGGCGTATTCCGTGGCATCGTACCAACGCCAGAGCCGCTGTTCCCACGAGGGCAACGTCGGTTCCTTGCCCAGCAACCCCGCGTAATCCGCCGTCTCGGCAAAGCCCGCGCCCGGCGCCGCCACCCGCCACAACCCCGGATGATGCGCCGCCAGATGCCACGTCCCCGCCCCGCCCATCGAGAAACCGCGGATGGAACGTCGCCCCCGATCCGCCCCGTAGGCGCGGGTCGCGTGTTCCATCGCTTCCATCACGTCGGTTTCACCGGCGAACTTGAAGGCATTGCAGAATCGTCCGTACGGGTGCACCACGACGGCGTCCTCCGGTGCGAACTCACCCGATGAACGCAACCGTTCCCGCAGGAACCGCAACTCCGTCAGGCGTTCGTCCCGACCATGCAGCCAGACATCCAGTCGACCGCCGGGCCGATAGGATTTCCCGACGACCACCCCGTAAGGCTGCACCGATCCGTCGACCGCCGATTCGAACCCACGCACCACGAGTCCGGTCCGGTTCAGCCAATCTGGCCGGCCGGCGCCGAGCGCCCGGGCCCGGTCGAATCCCATGGCGAGCAACCGGCGCGCCTCGGGCACATCGTTCGTCTGCTGGAATTCATCGAAGGTGAGCGCCTGGTTGACCGCCGTGTAGAAGAGGGCGACATCGGGAACCAACTCCTTCTGGACGCCCGGCGACAGGAACAACCGGACCACCTCGCGACCCAGACGATCGGTCTCCTCGCGCAATTCCTTCCGTTCCGCCTCATCCAGTTTCACCTGGCCCGTGACGATGACCTGCGCCTGCGTCGGCACACCCGGGCTCAGCAGCATCCAGCCAGCCAGCATCGAAGCCATCCAGACCCAACCCCGGCGGCCGCCCGCACCCATCGTCCCCATCCCATTGAGATTCTTCATCGGAGTCGCCTTGGGATAATCGGGCCGAAGGGCCGCGCACAGGAAGAACTCGTTCGTGGACGAAGGAGACTTCGGAGTCGGCTACGTAGCAGACGAGGTGACGAGGCTGTCATCCCCAACCCGTCAGGCCTCGAGGGCTGCATCGGCATTCCACGCGGTCAGGACGAAGCGAAGCTTGCCGACGATTCCGGGGGCCTTGCCGCTGTCGAAGGGAATGGTGACCTCCACACGTCCCTTGGTCAGGGCCTCCGCATCCACCGGCGTGTTCGCGGACTGCACGGTCTGCCCCTGCCAGGCGTACCGGACCTGCCAGGCATCTCCGATGTTCTGGGGCGGCACGAGTTCAATGACCAGACCATCCCGGAAGAGATAGCTGCCCTCATAGTGCTCGTGGAACCACAACGCCCGATCCACCTCATAGTCCGGAACCCGAATCCCGAGCGTGAGGCTATAGGACAGGGATGTCCGCGTCTTGTTCACCCGAGCCCGGTTGGCGAGGAACACACTCGACAGGTACTTCCAAACTCCATCCTTCGACGCCCGGTAAGCCTTGTGCGAAAAGCACGAGACCGAGTCCTCCTCCGCGATCCGGCGCGTCAGGTACCACATCTTGCCACGCGGCGATGCCAGCAACTCGACCTGGTACAGGGCATCGACCTTCCCCTTCTTGTCGGCCTCCTCCAACGCTGCGGGCACGCGGATCTCGTCCACGTCGAGGTGGATGTCCACCCGCACATCACCGAACAGGAATCGGGTCAGGTTCTGGTAGGATTCCTCGCTGTTGACGATCCCGAGGGATCCGGAATGGGCGCGATAGGTGTAGGCCTTGGCGCAGGGGTCGCCCGGCTTGCCGCCCGCCTTCAAGCCCGTGAGCACCGCGTTTTCCACCCGCACGAGCCCATCGCTGCCGTGTCCCACGAACGTCCGCGACAATCCCATCGCAGCCTCGTAGTCGGTCCGGTTGGTCCCGACCATGCAGAACACCCGGCTCGAGGGAAACCGCGCCTCAGGGAGCCAGTCAACGCGCTCGGTCTTCTTGAACACGTCCTTGTCGATCGCCAGGTAATCCGCCATGCGCTCCCGGTTGAAGTTGTCGGTGTCGCCGAGTTTCAGCCAGGACGGGACATTCCCCCCGAGCACGTCGATGCCATTGTGCGGCGTGGCATAGGTGAAGAACTTGTCGACGAAGCGCACCGCCTTTTTCGGATCGAGCTTGGCGTTCTGCAGGAACGCCCGACAGACCAGTCCGCCCATGGAGTGGGCGACCAGATAACAGCGGAAGTCATCCGGACTGATCTTGTTCTCGGGGTTGGAGCACACGATGTCCCGCACCTTCAGGATCAGTTCGCCCAGCTTCGTCGCGAACGTCTCGATCGAGGGCGTCTTACCCGTGCCCAGCAACGTCGAGGCCTCGTCGTAGTACCGGTACACGATGATCGAGCGACTCGTCAGCGTGCGTTCGCCCCCTTCCAGCCATTCGGGATCCAGGAGGTCATAGCCATCTTCGTAAACATCCCGGTAGCCAAAGTCCGACCCAAGACGGATGACCGGTGACTCAAACACATATTTGCGCGGAGCACGTTCCCGGTCGGGGACCGCGCGATAGACGGTCGAACCCAGATTGAACCCACAGAACGGATCGGCCGTCGTTTCGTCGATCTCGCCCCGCGACATCGCGAAGCCACGCACATAGAGGATGGGATGAAACGGGCTGTTGGGATTGGGCATGGTTGGAAGAAGGAGGAACCTCGCCCACGGATCGTCCATGACCCGCAGTCGGTACCATCCCTCATTGAACGAAGTTCAGGAAACCGCTCCGGACCGTCAACGGGCAATTCGGTGATCCCCCCATGCCCGATGCCCCGCAATTCACCCCATCGCCAGGACGCCGGATTTCCGTTCAGGTTTTCCACCTGAACCGAAGAAACCCCGTTTGCCCCTGCAGACCCCGCTTTCGGAATGCCTATGAACACGCCGCTCCTCACCGATCGCATCCCTTCCGATGATCCTGTGCCCACGCCCCCGGCCGAACCTGCGACTCCTTCCGATTCGGGTCGCGTGTCGCGTCGCATGCTGCGGGAACGCGCCGTTGAAGTTGCCCGCATGGCAGGCCCGGCATCGCATGAGACCACCACCGAAGACTGGGAGGCGGCGAAGAACCACTTCAACTCGTCGCGACTGCCGTAGTGGGCGCACCTGGATGCAGCACAGAGCGTGGGGTGGGACGAGGGTCCTCACGGGCCGGGAGGGAGTCCCGAGTTTCAAGATTCAAGTTTCAAGATTCCAAGCCGGTGGGTGGAGGGGCGTACTCGTACTCCTACTCGTACTCGACACGATGGAGCTTCTCAGCTGCGGAGAGGGCTTGTCGGGATCGAGTACGAGGGGATTCCCGCTTCAAACTTGAATCCGAAAACTTCGAACTCCGGATCGGGGCGGTATATGGACGTGACTCGAATCCGGAGTTTCCCCAAACTTCCAGAGCATGCCCGCCCCAGCGACCCAGATCCCGAGAACCAGCGACACCGCGCTTCCCGAGAATTCGTCCAACCCTGCATGGGGACCGTGGTTGGTCTTCGCGGTCCTTTTCGCCTTGTTCCTGGGCTTTCCGTCCCGGTCGTACGACGGCGATGCGCTCAAGCGTTTGGGGATCCTGTTCAATTCGTTCCATCTGGAGGGTTCCAACCATCCTTATACCAACGCCTACTTCCTCGGATGGTGGACCTTGGTGAAGGGCCTGGCCCCCACCGATATGATCGGACGGATCGACACCCTGGTGGCCATGAACTCGTTGCTGGGGGCGGGTGCCGCCGCACTCGGCAGTGCGTGGCTGGGCCGCGTGGGGGTGGGCAGGATCCCGAGCCTTCTGGGCGGCTTCCTGCTCGGGTTGAGCAGTGCCTCGGTCTATCACAGCACCCAGACCACGGAACCCATCTCCGCCCAGTTCTGGTTC
Organism: uncultured Verrucomicrobiota bacterium; assembly: GCA_903842505.1. Classification (GTDB taxonomy): domain Bacteria; phylum Verrucomicrobiota; class Verrucomicrobiia; order Limisphaerales; family UBA9464; genus UBA6176. The sequence continues at coordinate 8,409 of CAIMMI010000156.1, forward strand.
ATGCTGTCGCTCTTCGTCGGTGCCCAGTCACGGCTCGGCGTCTGGAGCGGAATCCTGGCCGGGATCTGCTGGGCCACCTCGGTGGCTTCCTACCAGAGCTACTTCCTCGCCGGGCCGTTCCTGCTGTGGCTGCATGCCCGACGTTGGCGCGACACGATCCCATGGATGGCGACTGCGGGTGCGACCGGCTTTTTCTGGTTTGGCCTGGCCGCCCACCTCAATGGGAAGACGGGAGTGTCCGGATTCATCGAATACCTCACCACCAAGCATGACGCGGATTACTGGGGATTTTTCCGTCTCGGACAGACAGCGCGGGTGCCGATCGGATTCGCGAGCGCCGTGGCGATTCCCTGGCCGAGCCGGCACTGGCCCGGATTGCTGGCCGGCTTCGCCCAGCTTTCGTGGGTCTGGAAGATCCTTTGCGTGAGTCAGGTCCTCCTCCTCTGGCTGCTCGCTGGAGCCGCCCTCGTGGCAAGCCCTCGAAACCCACTTCGGGCTTATCGCTGGCCCCTGCTGCTGGGGTTCGCAGCCTGCACGTTTCCTCCGCTCTACCTCAGTCCCCAATACTGGAAACTCTGGCTCCTGCCCGTCGCGCTCATCCAACTCCTCGGCGTCCTCGTTGCCTCAGGCCGGAACTGGGGCCCATGGGCCCTTGCGGGAGCCCTTTCCATCCAGATCGCAGCGAATGTTCCCCGGTTGCTCATCGAACCCCACCAAAAGGACTCGACTGGATTGCACGCCGCCGAGGCCATCGAAGGATCCATCCGAAAGACCGACCTCCTGATCTGTGATCGTTGGTCCGATGCCGGATTCTACTGCGCCACCCATCCCGACCAGAATCTCCTCAACCTCATGACCCACCTGAGCGGTTCGGAGGGACTGTGGACCGTGGTCCGAAGCAACCTCGCGAGCGGAAACCGGGTGTTCATCTATGGGGTTGTGCAACGGACACCGGAGCGGTGGAAGGCCTCCGATCTGGGCACCCGTCCCCATCTCATCACCTATGACGAGGTACTCAGCCTCCGTCCGTTCCTGAGCCCGCCGATCTGGCAGGCCCAGGCAAAGGGAACCCTCGAAGACCTCTACGAGATCACCACGAGTCCGCCGCGTTGAGTCCGCCGCGTTGAGTCCGCCGCGTTGAGTCCGCCGCGTTGAGTCCGCCGCGTTGGGTCCGGGGTATCCCTTCACCGAACTCCGCGGCGCATGCGCGCTACGCCATGAGCGCCGGAATCAGTTCGCCGTGGATGTCGGTCAACCGGTAGTCGCGTCCCTCGAAACGGTACGTGAGCCGGGTGTGCTCGATGCCCAGGAGGTGCATCATCGTGGCGTGGAAGTCGTGCACGTTCACCGGATCGCGCACGATGTTGTATCCGAAGTCGTCGGTCTCCCCGATGACGATGCCGGGCTTGATGCCGCCGCCGGCGAACCACATCGAATAGCAGCGCGGGTGGTGGTCGCGTCCGAAGTTCGTCTTCGAGATGTCGCCTTGGCTATAGGCCGTCCGGCCGAATTCACCGCCCCAGATCACGAGCGTATCGTCGAGCAGACCGCGCTGGGCGAGATCGCGGATCAGGGCGGCACTCGGCTTGTCGGTGAGTGAAGTCTGGCGCTTGATGCCGTCGGGCAACCCGCCGTGATGGTCCCAGTCCCGATGGCAAAGCTGGATGAAGCGGACGCCGCGCTCGGCCAGGCGACGGGCGAGGAGGCAGTTGTTGGCGAACGAGGGCTTCCCGGGCTCCGCCCCGTACATCTCGAGGACTTCCTTGGGTTCCTTGGCGATGTCCATGAGGTCCGGGACACTCGTCTGCATCCGGAACGCCAACTCGTAATTGTCGATGTGCGTGGAGATGTCGGGATCGGCGAGCTGACCGAGCTGGCGCTTGTTGAGCGTCTGCATCGAGTCGATCAACTGCCGGCGTGCGTCGCGGCTGAGTCCTGGAGGATCGGAGACGTACAGCACCGGATCGCCCTGGTTGCGGAATTGCACGCCCTGGTAATTGCCGGGGAGGAACCCATTGCCCCAATAGCGGGCCTGAAGGGGTTGACCGCCGCCACCGCTGGTCAGCACCACGTAGGCGGGGAGGTTTTCGTTCTCCGAACCCAAACCGTAGGCGACCCACGCACCCATCGTCGGGCGTCCGGGCTGCTGGTGGCCGGTACCGAAGAACGTGACCGCGGGATCGTGATTGATCGGCTCGGTGAACACGGAGCGGACCAGCGCGATCTGGTCGGCGATGCCACCGATGTGGGGCAGCTGTTCGCTCATCTCGACGCCGTTCTTCCCGTAGCGTTTGAAGGGGAAGGCCGACCCCACGCACAGGAGTTGCTTCTGACCGGCGGTCATTCCGGTGATGCGCTGGCCCATGCGGACGCTGGGCGGCAATTCCGTGCCGGTCAGCTCGGTGAGCTTCGGCTTGGGATCGTACAGGTCGAGGTGCGAGGGAGCCCCCGACTGGAACAGGTAGATCACGCGCTTCGCGCGGGGCGTGTGGTGGAGCCGTTGGAGGGCGCCAGCCGGGCCGGCGGCCTGCGGGTTGAGCGGATTGAGCAGCGTGGCGAGGGCGGCCACGCCCAGTCCCGTGGTGCTGCGCGTGAGGAACGCCCGCCGGGAATGGATGCGCCGGAATTCAGGTTCGAAGTTCATGTTCAGCGGGTGATCGTCTCGTGCAGGTTCAAAAGGACGTTGGCAACGGCCGTCAGGGCCGCGAATTCAGCCCTGGGAACGTCGGCTTCCACCGGGCTCTCGCCCACCGACGTGAACGACTTCGCGGCGGCCTCATCCTTGGAGAACCGGGCCAACTGGGTCGTGTAGGTCTGGCGCAGGACCGCGAGTTCGTCCTTGGCCGGGATGCGTCCCAGCACATGCCGGAAAGCCCGGAGCAAACGCGCCTCGGAGTCCTTCGGATTCTCGCGCCACACCCGCGCCGCCAAGGCCCGGGCGGCCTCGACGTAGACCGGGTCGTTCATCAGCACCAACGACTGCAGCGGCGTCTGCGTGCGCTGCCGGAGGAACGTGCAGACCTCGCGGTTCGGCGCATCGAAGGTCGCGAAGGAAGGATAATGGGCCGATCGGCGCCAGAACACGTACATGCCCCGACGGTAGAGCTTCTCGCCGTGGTCCTGGTCATAGCGGGAGTCCGTGCCGTCCCAGATCCCGGGCGGTTGGTAGGGCTTGATCGAAGGGCCACCGATTTTCCGATCGAGGAGACCGGCGACGGCCAGGGCGTTATCGCGCACGAACTCGGCATCGAGTCGGATCCGCGGCCCGCGGGCCAGCAGGCGGTTATATCGGTCCTTCTCCAGCAAGGCCGTGCTCACCGCTGCGGACTGACGATACGTCGCGGAGGTCAGGATCAGGCGCACGAGTTCCTTGTAGTTCCACGCGGCCACCGTCCGCTTCGAACCCCGACGGGATCCGTTGGACACCTCGCCACCATCCCGGAACTGCACCGACATCCAGTCGAGCATCTCGGGATGGCTCGGCCAGTCGCCCTGCGAACCAAAGTCGTTCAAGGTCTTCACGAGGCCATTCCCGAAGAAGAGCGACCA
>CAIMMI010000157.1 GCA_903842505.1 uncultured Verrucomicrobiota bacterium
GCTGCGCCAGGAGCGCAGGTCGTGTTCACGCGGACGCGGCTCGATGTCCGATCCGCGCCCTTCTCCGGGACCTACGTCCTGGAGACCCCCTACAAGACCTACGAGATTCCCAATCAGGTTGCGGGGCAACGCATTCGGTTGGTTGAGGACATTGGTGTTGGAGTTGCGCCCGAGGGCTTTGAACTGTCGTTGAAGACCCCGATTGCCCCGTATCTGGTGCCCGCGAGCAGTCCGGGCGGCCCGGAGTTGCCCCCGGTCCTCTTCGAGGGCAGGTCCTACATTGCGGATCCGGCCCAGACGTATTTCGTGACGGGTAGCCCGCTGAACCGAAATCTGCTCCGGCTCAAGGGACCTGGTGGGCAGGTCTTGTTTGAAACGGATCGATTCAACCTCACGGGGCGGGTCCGGACGACTCCCTTGGAGGGCGGTATGTCCCTGGTGAGGGCGAGCCGGTTTGACGACGGAACCAATCGCCGGGTGGACGTGTTTGCCTGCGGCAATCCGACGTTGCAACCCCGTCTGCCGGGCCAACCCATCCTGGGTCGGACCATGGCGACCGCCGATGTATTCCTGGGTGGGCCGACGACCAACGCGCAGCGCGTGGTTTCGATTCCGGCTGGCCGGACCGGGGTGCGTTTTCAGACCAATGAAGTCGGCGTTTGCTACTACACGTCGATTCCTGTCACGGGCGAGTTCCCGACGGAAGTCTCGTCGCGGGATCAGTATGGCTTCATCCAGAAGGTTCCGGTGGAGGCCATGCTTTCGGTGCTCCGCGCTGACTACTCCCTGCAAGACAAGACGTTGACCGTGGAAGCGGCGTCGGGCGAGTTTGGTGCTGTGCTCCAACTCCAGGTCATGGGAGTTGATGGTTTGACCTCCCAGTCTGCGACTTTCACGGAACGGATTGTGGTCCCCAACGTTCAGGCGCCTCCGACATCGGTCCGGGTCGTTTCTGCGGTCGGGGGATCCGTGACCGCTCCGGTTACCGTGGGACTGCCCGCTTTGGGCACCGGATTTGGCGGCACGTTGCAGAACCAGCCTCCGATTGCCTCTCAGGATGAGTTTATCGTGACCCTTGGTGTTCCCGCGGACTTGGACGTGCTGGGCAACGACGTGGACGTGGATGCGGACGCACTGGTGATCGTTTCCGTTTCCCAACCGGTGGTTGGCGGTGTTCCGCAGGCCGTGGTCACCCCGCTCAATGGTGGCCGGAGCGTGCGGTACGAGCCGCTGGCGGGTGGGAACGCAAATCAGCTCTTCTCCTACGCTGTATCCGACGGCCGCGGTGGTTCGTCTTCGGCCCAGGTTCGGGTGCGCGTCAACCTTCCGCCCGTTGCCGAGGCCGACACCGTGTTTGCCACGGATGCGGAGCCGACGTTGATCAACGTGCTGGCGAATGACTCGGACGTGGATGGCGGGGTGTTGACCCTGGTGAGGGCGACGGGCAGCGCCGCTGTGGAGGTTTCGATGACCCAGGGGCAGGTGCTCTATCGGGCGCTTCCGGCAGCATCGGCTGTGGAAAGCCTGACCTACGTGATCTCGGACAGTCAGGGAGGTTTTGCGACCAACCGGGTGTTTGTGACACGGAATCATGCGCCGGTCGCGACCTCGGAAACCCTGTACGGTTTGGTGGGCGCCACGTCCCGCGTGGATGTGCTGGCCAACGACACGGACGCGGACGGCGACGGCTTGGTGATCACCTCGGTCGTTCCCCCCGCCGTGGGAACGGCGACGATTTCGGCCGATGGCCGGACCCTGGAGTTCTCGTATGGCTCGGTGACCGCGCCTCCTACCGTCGTTGTGGGTTACACGGTTTCGGACGGCAAGGGCGGCACGGCGTCGGCGCAGGTGACCCTGCTCCCGAACCGGGCGCCGGTCGCAGTGGCGGATGCAGTCACCCAGACCGTCAATGAGTGGAATACGTTCGCAGCCCTGAGCAATGACACCGATGCGGACGGAGACACGCTGCGCGTGGTGGACGTTCGTGCAACGACGGGAGTTACGGTGCAGATCCCGGCGGGTGGTCGAGCGGTGGAGTTCGAGGTGCTGGCGGGTGCCGCCGGAACCTTGCCCGTGGTGACCTACACCGTCAGTGACGGCAAGGGCGGCGTGGCGACGTCGACCATCACGGTGAACCAGCCTCCAACGGCCGGTCCAGACGCGGTTTCGATGTGCATCGGGGAGGTGAAATCCGTGGTGCTGACTTCGAACGATACCGATCCGAATGGCGACGCCCTGGTGTTGAGCAACGTGCAGGCCCCGGCTGGCTTGGGCGTGCTCTCCATCGTTTCCGGTCCGCTGGCGCGGACGGCCATCCAGATCACGGCGCTGTCGGCGGGAAGCCACCTGATCAACTACACCGTGTCCGATGGCCGTGGCGGTACGGCGCCCGGTGTTGTCCAGGTGACGGTTCAGGAGGCAGTGAATCGCAACCCGATCGCCGTGAAGGACACCTGCGTTGGGCAGTCCGGCGAGGCGGTGGCGCTGACCCCCTTGGTGAACGATACGGATCCGGATGGGGATGCACTGCGGGTGGGATCGGTCACCCAACCGACCCAGGGTACCTTGACCGTGGATGCCGATGGACAGCGGGTTTGGTTCACGGCGAACCAGGGGGCGAGCCTGATTGACCAGACGGTGACCTACACGGTGGTGGATGCGCGGGGAGCGACGTCGACCGCCTTGGTGACCTTGACGGCCCGGGATCAGGTGACCGTCAGCCAAGCACTCTGTACGGGCTTGAGGACGTGGAGCTTGCGTGGTACGGCTGCCCCTGGGGCGGTGGTGGAGGTTTACAACGGAGCCGCGCTCCTGCGCCGCGTGACCGCGAGTTCGACGGGCGCCTGGGCTGCGTCGGTGGTGTCCGCGGTGCCGGCACCGGTGAATTCGGTGCGGGTGACCTCGAGCCGTGGCGGTTCGCTGGTGGCACCGGTCACGAACCGTTGATCGGAGTTTGAATCGAACGGCGGGCACCCGGCTGGCTGCCCGCCTTTTTTGTTTGTGGTAGGTGGTTGGGGTCGTTTGGCGGGGCGACAGCCCTATGGGTGGGTTCGGGTGATTTTGGGAGGCCAAAAAAGGTGTAAGAAAAACTGGATGGGAAGGCTTTCCGAGCGGCGGAACAGTAGGTGGTGCCGGTTTTACTGGAGGGTGCGGGGATTCGAGGGTTTGGGTTTTAGTGGTTCTAAAATATTGATGTGGAGTGGTTTGTGGATTCGATTTCGGTGTGGTTCTGAAGGCTGGCACGAGGGCGGCTTAAGGGAGGTGTCAGATCCATCCGCTGACGCTCAACATGAACTCGAAAAACAGATTTCAAGCCGCCGGGGTCGCCAGTGCCCTGAAGACATTGTTGGTCCTGCTGGGCCTGCTGCTGGGGGCACCTGGCATGCGGGCGCAGGGATTGGACCGGCACGGACCGGTCAGCTCGGTTCACGGGTTTCCCGAATGGTATCAGGACAAGACCGGAGTGACGGTCGAGGTCGGGGTTCCGCTGAGTCAGGCGGAGCTGGATGGCGGATGGCTGCTGCTGCTTGCCGGGGGCGCGATCTTCCCGGAACGGTTTCCCGCGTTGTTCGCGTCTGAGCACTTTTACTGGAGCGCGACGTCGGTGGGCACGACGACGCCGGAGTCGGGTTCGGTAAAGGTGGTTGTCACGATGGCGCATGAGGCGGCGTTCAGCACGATCGTCCCCGCGGTGGGCGACCAGATCGTGTTCACGCGGACCCGGATCGACGTCCGTTCGGCACCTTTCCCGGGCACGTACGTCCTGGAGACGCCCTACAAGACTTACACGTTGCCCAACCAGATTGCCGGGCAGCGCATCCGTTTCACTGAAGATATCGGTATCGGCGTGGGTCCCGAGAGCTTTGTGTTCTCCCTGAATACCCCCATCGGGCCGTATCTGGTGCCCGCGGATGCGCCGGGCGGCAAGGAGTTGCCCCCTGTCCTGTTCGAAGGTCGGTATTACCTCGGGGATCCGAACCAGACGTACACGGTCACCGGCAGTCCGCTGGGCCGGAACCGCGTGCGCCTCCTGGGGCCCAGTGGTCAGGTGTTGTTCGAGTCGGACCGGTTCTCGGTGACGGGTCGGTTGCGGACGTCACCCCTTCCGGGTGGAGCCCAGCTGGAGCGTGCCGCGCGATTCGAAAGTGGGGCGGATCATCGGGTGGACGTTTTCGCGAAGGGGACGCCGATGATGCAGCCGCGGAAGACGGGTGAACCGCACTCGGAGCGTGGGCTTCCGACGATGGAGATCTTCCTCGCGCCGCCCCGGACCAATCAGGCGGGTGGGTTGACCGTTCCGACGGGTGTCACGGGGGCCCTGATGCGGCGGAATCTCGCTGGCGGGCTCAGCTACTATCTTTCCTGTCCGTTGGGCTCCACGATCCCGACGGCGGTCACGGCCCGCGATCAGTATGGATTTGTGACGTCGGTGCCGGTCTGCGCCACGTTGGCGGTTGTCCGGGCGGACTACTCACGGCAAGACCGAACCCTGACGGTCGAGGCGAAGTCGGGTCAGATGAATGTTCCGATGGAATTCCGGTTGGATGGGTTGGATGGCCTATCGTCCCAATCGCTGGTTTTCTCGGACCGGATTGTCGTGCCGGACATCGACGTGCCGCCGGCCAACATCACGGTGCTGGCGGCGGATGGTGGGTCGGTGACGGCTCCGGTTTCCGTTGGCCTGCCGGACAGTCAGGCGCAGTTGGCGGCCCTGGGATTGAACGAGCCCCCGGTTGCGGCTCCCGATGAGTTCCAGGTCACCTTCGGTGTGCCGGCGGAACTCGATATCCTGGGCAACGACATGGACCCGGATGGCGACGACTTGCTGGTTGTGTCGGTTGCGCAGCCGATCGTGGCGGGTGTTCAGCAGGGTGTGGCGGCGGCGATCAACAGCGGCAAGGTCCTCCGCTACGATGCGATGGCCGGCGGTGCGGCCGTCCAGCAGTTCACCTATGTGGTTTCCGACCGGAAGGGTGGGTCGTCTTCGGCGATGGTCCGCATCCGGGTGAACCTGCCGCCGGTGGCGCAGGCGGACACGGTGTTCTCGACGGATGGGGAGCCGGTCCTGATCAACGTCCTCGCGAACGATTCGGATTCCGACGGGGGAACGTTGAGTCTGGTGCGTGCGAGTGGAAGTGCGTCCACGGAGGTTTCGATCTCCGAAGGCCAGGTGTTGTTCCGGGCTTTGCCGGGTGCCCAGGCGGTCGAGAGCCTGACCTATGTGATTTCGGACGGTCAGGGTGGCCTGGCGACGAATCGGGTGTTTGTCGCGCACAACCAGTCTCCGGTGGCGGCATCGGAGAACCTCTTTGCCCAGGTGGGTCCAGTGACCCGCCTCGAAGTGCTGACCAATGACACGGATCCAGACGGCGACGTGCTTCAGGTGTCGGCCGTGGTTCCTCCGGTCAAGGGCAGTGCGACGATTGCCGAGGGCGGTCGGGCGATCCTGTTCTCGTATGGGTCCGCAGTCGCGGGTCCGGTGGATGTGTCGTACACCATTTCGGATGGCAAGGGTGGGACGGCTACGGCCCGCGCCTCGCTGACGCCCAATCGGTCTCCGGTGTTGGTCGCGGATTCGCGGACGGCGATTCCGGGGAATTGGGTTTCCGCGATGGCCCTGTCGAATGACACGGACGCGGACGGGGACCTTCTGCAGGTCGTCGATGTTCGGGGCCCGGAAGGCGTGACCGTCCGGATTTCCGATCAGGGTCAGGACGTGCAGTTCCTCCTCGGGGCCAATCCTCCCGGAGCCCAGCAGGTGATCACGTACACCGTGAACGACGGCAAGGGTGGGGTGGCCACGTCGACGGTGACCGTCAACCAGCCTCCCACGGCGGTGGAGGACTCGGTGGCCATGAACGTGGGCGAGACGAAGGTCGTGGTGCTGACGGCCAACGACTCGGATCCGAACGGCGATGCGCTGCAGGTGACCAGCGTGGGCACGCCTTCCGGGCTCTCGGTCTTGATGATCGTTTCCGGTTCCCAGGCGCGGATGGCGATTCAGGTCACTGCGTCGGTGGCCGGAGTTTATCCGGTTCCCTACACCCTTTCGGACGGACGTGGCGGCACGGCATCGGGTCTGGTTCGCGTTGCGGTGGCTGGACTCGTCAACCGCAATCCGGTGGCGGTGAAGGACGCCTTCGTTGGGCAGTCGGGCGAGGCGGTGGCACTGGCGCCGTTGGCGAACGACACGGATCCGGACGGGGATGTGCTGCGCGTCCAGTCGGTGACGCAACCGACGCAAGGAACCTTGACGATCGACGCCGATGGCGTCCGGGTCTGGTACACGGCCAATCAGGCGTCCAGCCTCGCGGAACAGACGGTGACTTACACGTTGGTGGACCCGAGGGGTGCGACGGCAACGGCGCTGATGACATTGACGGCGCGGGACCAGGTGACGGTGAGTCAGGCGCTCTGCACGGGCCTGAGGACCTGGAGCCTCCGTGGTACGGCGGCGCCGGGGGCTGTCATCGAGGTCTACAACGGAGCTGCGCTCCTGCGTCGTGTGACGGCGTCCTCGACGGGGGCGTGGGCCGCGTCGGTGGTGGCGGCGGTTCCTGCGCCGGTGGCCTCGGTCACGGTTCGGTCGAGCCGGGGCGGCACGGTGGTTGCACCGGTTACCAATCGGTAACCGGGTCGGTGGTTGCGAGCGATGGCCGGCCATTGGCGGTGAAGTCACCGGGGAGGGCATGGAACATCGCTGGACGGGCTGGGGAATTTGGGTAAAGACTCCAAATCTTTCTGGCCGAACGAGAACCGGAGACGGATGCCATCGCGATTGATGCTCATGGAAATTCCCAGCCTGCTGCTGAGCGGTCTGAAGTCTGGGAATGGCTTGGAAGCCCGGGGCGCCTGGCGGTATCGCCTGTTCCTGGCTGGCATCCTTGGGCTGCTGGCGATGCGGCTGGAGGTCCCGCTCCAGGCGGCTGAGACCAACCTCCTGACGAGCATCCGGAGGATCAAGCAGCTCCGTCCGGAGGAGGCTGCTTTGCATGTCCCGGCCCGGGTGCGCGGGGTGGTTACAGGTGGCAATCCGTCGATGCCGGATCTCTTTGTCCAGAACGAGGAGGGGGCGGTTTACCTGGCAGCCAGCCCGCAGGCGCTGGGCATGGTTCCCGGTGATCTGGTCGAGGTCGATGGATTCACCGATCCCGGCGGCTTCGCCACCCAATTGGTGCCGTCGCGGATCCATCGGCTCGGGCGTGCACCGCTCCCGGAACCGCATCGGGTCCTGGAGGGTGAATCCATCGACGGCCGGATGGATGGGCTGCGGATCGAGGTGGAAGGCCTGGTCAACTCGGTCGGTCAGTATGGCAATTCGACCAACGGGGCCATCTACCTGTCGTTGGCGCTGAGGGAGGTGGAACTGGTGGTGTCCGTGTGGGGACACACGAACCGAAGTCGGTTGCTCGGGCTGCTGGGTTCCCGGATCCGGATGAGCGGCATCTTCATCCCTGGCTACAATTCCCAAAGGCAATTGATCGGGCGTCGGTTGCTGGCAACCCAGGCGGATTCGGTGGAAGTGGTGCGCGTCGGACCGGAGCGGGCCAAGGACTATGTCCGGAAGCCGATCCGCCAGTTGCTGCAGTTCGACAGTCGGACCGGCGAGCCCGAGTGGGTGCGGATCGATGGGATTGTGACGGCGGAACTCTCGCCGTTCTCCTTCATGATCCAGGATGAGTCAGCAGGTATCCGTGTGCGGAGCCGGTCACCGGCCGGAGCTCGTCCTGGGGACCGTGTCCGGCTTCTGGGCATGCCGCGGGCGGCGCTCATCCCGCATGCAGCCGATATGGGGCAGCCGTGGGATGAGTTGGATGCCGAGGACGTGACCTTTGTGGCGGATCTGGTTGAGGTCGCGGAATGCGTGGAGCTTCCGGAACCGCTCCGGCTGCCCCCGTCGGCGCTGCTGGAGTCGACGAACTGCTACCGGCGGGTGAGCCTGGATGCCCGCGTCCTGACGGCGGTTCATTCGCTGGTTTCGCCGCGGTGCCAGTTCACGCTGCAGGCAGGAAATACCTTGGTCGATGCTTCGGGGCCTTGCCGGTCGAATGAGGAGATCCCGGCCGTCGGGAGTACGCTACGGATATCCGGGGTGTTGGAGAATCAATCGGATCCCGACCAAGAGTTCCGCGGTGTCCATTTGTATTTTGCGGGCCTGAAGGACGTGACCCTATTGGTGCCCGCTCCCATCAACATGACCGGGAATCTGATGCTGGGCATTGGCGCGCTGGGTGTGCTGGGACTGGGCGCGCTGGCGTGGGCCATCACGCTCCGGCGGACTGTGCGGGCGAGGACCGCCGATTTGGTGGCGGCGAATGCGGCGAAGAGCCAGTTCCTCGCCAACATGAGCCACGAGATCCGGACACCGATGAACGGCGTGATCGGGATGTCCAGCCTCCTTCTCGACACGCCCCTGAATCCCACCCAACGACAGTTCGCTGGCATCATCCACAGCAGCGGTGAGGCACTTTTGTCGGTGATCAATGACATCCTCGACATCTCCAAGATCGAGGCCGGTGGAATGGAGTTCGTGAGTGAACCCTTCTGCCTGACGACAGTGTTGTTCGAGGTGATCGCGCCGCTTCGCCCCAAGGCGATGCAGTCCGGGATTGCCCTCGTTTCCAGCATGGCAGACGACGTCCCGGTCCACTGGATCGGTGACTCGTTCCGCCTTCGACAGGTCCTGTTCAACCTGGTCGGGAATGCGGTGAAGTTTACGGAAAATGGCTCGGTCCGAGTGAACGTCCAGGTGGTCTCCCGGGCGACAACCGCCCCGAGCGCGACCGAGGATTCCCAGCAGGCGAAGGTCTGGCTGCGATTCAGCGTGACGGACACGGGGATCGGAATCTCGGCCGAAGCCCAGGCGCGACTGTTTCGGAAATACACCCAGGCCGATCGTTCTTCCACCCGGCGTTACGGTGGGACCGGCCTCGGATTGGCCATCGCCAAGGAGTTGACGGAGGGCATGGGTGGACGGATCGGGGTGGTGAGTGAACCAGGCCGTGGGTCCGAGTTCTGGTTCGAGCTGCCGTTGCTCCTGGGGGACGGTGAAGCCGCATCCCATCCAAAGGTCGAAAGTCCCAAGCCCGCCCTGCAGCGGTCCCCGACGGAAGCCCCACGCATCCTGGTGGCCGATGACAACCGGGTGAACCAACTCCTCGCCGTGGCCATGCTGCGGAAGTTCGGTTGGAGTGCGGACTCGGCCGTCAATGGGGTTGAGGTAATCGATGCCATGAAGGCGAGGCACTACGATCTCATCCTGATGGACATCGAGATGCCGGAGATGGACGGCCTGGAGGCGACGCGGGTGATCCGGGATCCGGCTTCCGGGGTCGTCAATCACGCCGTCCATATCGTCGCACTGACGGCTCATGCCATGGTGGGCGACCGGGAGCGGTTCCTGGCGGTCGGCATGGATGAATGCATCACCAAGCCCGCGACGCTGGGTCAATTGGCAGCCAAGCTGGCTCGGTGGAATCCCGTCGTTCAGGAACCAGCGGAACAGGTCGTTGGCCGATTGGACGACGAGGCTGGCTGACTTGAGTTCCGGGGTGCCTCCGGACCCCACGCGTCCGGAGGTCTCGGACGCATTCCGTGGTCCCCTTGCCCGCGCGGGATCCGTCCACCAAGTTGCCCGCCGTGCTGGCCCAAACCCAATCAGCCGCCGTTGTCGGCATTGATGCTGTTCCCGTCGAAGTCGAGGTCGATGCCGGATACGGCGATACCCGGATCACCGTCGTGGGACTTCCTGATGCCGCCGTAAAGGAGTCATCGCATCGGGTGCTCACCGCCCTCCTGAACTCGGCGTTCCACTTTCCGATGGGGCGGGTGATGGTCAACCTCGCGCCCGCCGACATCCGGAAGGAAGGTCCCAGTTTTGATCTGCCGATTGCCCTCGGGATCCTCGCGGCCAGTGAGCAGATCGCGCCGCAGTCGCTGGACGACGTCATGGTGGTGGGAGAACTGGCACTGACGGGTGCGGTCCGTCCGGTGAAGGGGGTCCTGCCGATTGCCATGCGGGCGCAGGCCGCTGGTTGCCGCGCCTTGCTGGTTCCGGAGTTGAACGCCGCTGAAGCCGGGGTGGTGCGCGGATTGGATGTGATTCCCGTTCGCAACCTTCGCGAAGCAGGGCTCTGGCTGGAGGGCAACTGCCCGATTGATCCGGTCCGACTCGACGTCGATTCGCTCTTCGATGCGCCTTCGCCAGACGACATGGATCTGGCGGATGTGCGGGGACAGGAAACGGCGAAGCGCGCACTGGAGGTCGCGGCTGCCGGCGGCCACAATCTCCTGCTGATCGGGCCGCCCGGAACCGGAAAGAGCATGTTGGCGAAACGTCTGGCGACAATCCTGCCGCCGCTGACGCTCACCGAAGCGCTGGAGACCACCAAGATCCATTCGATCTGCGGACTCCTTGGACCTGGCCAGGCGCTCGTCACCCGGCGTCCGTTTCGTTCCC
>CAIMMI010000158.1 GCA_903842505.1 uncultured Verrucomicrobiota bacterium
AGCTTGGCGTCCGCGAGGGCGTGGGTGGATCCGGCGACGAGGAGCAGGGAGAGCAACGGCGACAGGATGCAGCGCATTGGGTTGGAGGGTGGGGGTGAAGGGCGTGGCTGGCAAACTCCGGGTGGGCAGTGGAAATCGAAGTTTCTCATGGAGCGGCTTGAAGGCTGGGACCTCGAACTGGGGAGCAATTGCGTAGGCGGGGATCTGTCGCCCCTCCGGGGCTGGTTGTTCCTTCCTACGGTCAACCCACCGCTTACGCGGTGGGCTACGTTCTTTCGGTGCTCCGCACCTTCGAGGCTCTGTTCTGGGAACTGGGAACTGGAAACCGGGAACTCCGCATTGGACCCGCCTCCTGACGTTGGCGGCTACGGTGTGAGAGGGAGATCCGCCTCCTGACGTTGGCGGCTACGCGGCTGCCGGGCTTCAAACTTGAATCTTGAACCTTGAAACTCCGCCCCTCAGGCGCTGGCGCTGGAGTAGCGGCGGAGGGAGAGGCGCCAGACCCACTCGGAGACGGCGAAGCAGGCAAGGCTGAGGCCGATGAGGAGGAAAGGGTGGGTCGGGGAATGGAGGGTGCCTAGGAGCGTCTGGGCGGGGACGTTCGACACGAGGAGCATGGGGAGGACGAAGGTGAAGACGCGTCGGTAGATTCCCTGGGGGATGGCGCCTTCGGGGATGCGGGCGATGTTGAAGAGGTTGTAGTAGCCCCAGACGACGCCTTGGGCGCGGACGATCCAGAACGCCGCGGAGGACAGGAGGAACATCAGGGAGTAGTGGATGATGAGTCCGGCGACGCAGAGTCCGAGGAAGGCGGCGATCTCCAGGGGAGAGGGAGTGTGGTGCAGGTTGCGGAGCGCCCAGACCATGACCCCGACGGCGGAGGCGGCGTTGACGAAGGCGCCGAGGTCGACCTTGCGGAACGAGATGAGGAACCGGGTGTTGACCGGCAGGAGCAGCATGAAGTCGAGGCGGCCGGTGCGGATGTGCTCCGAGATGTCCGAGATGTTGGTGAGGAAGAAGGCGGTGAAGACCTGCTGGATGAAGTGCGAGCAGCCGACGAGGAGGATCACCTGCCAGCGGTTCCATCCGGCGATGGATTCGGTGTGTCCGTAGACGACGGACATGAAGGCGAGTTGGAGGGCGAACCAGAGGGCCTCGACGAGGATCCAGAGGAGGAAGTTCGTCTTGAACTGCATTTCCCGGGTGATGCTGTTGCGCCACAGGGCGGCGAACAGGGCCGGGTAGCGGCGCCAGGCGGGTTGCAGCGGGGGCATCGGGTCGTTCATGGCGGGGTGGCTTCAGCCGCCGACGGCGGAGTAGCGTTTGATGCCTCGGGACCAGACCCACCTCAGGAGGAAAAATCCACCGATGACCCAGGCGGTCTGGATGGTGAGGCCACGCCAGAGGTCGGGTCCTTCGATTCGGCCGAGGTAGACCCCGACGGGGAAGTAGAGCAGGTAGGGGTAGGGCGTCAGCATGAGGAGCTGGGCGGCCCAACGGGGAAGGATGTCGATGGGGAACAGGTGGCCGCTGGCGATGTATTCGAAGGCGAACTGGATGAAGATGAAGGTGGAGACGTCGAGGACCCAGAACGCGAGCAGGGCCATGGTGCAGGCGATGAGGAACTGGAGGAGGCCGGCCATGAGCACGGAGAGGACGAACGCGGCTCCGGCGAGGGGCGAGGCGGGCAGGACGAGGTGTTCGCGGAGGAAGAAGACGAAGAGGCTGACCGGGACGAGGGCGACGACGGTGTAGATCGAGCGTCCGGAGAGGTAGAGGGAGAAGCGGTAGCCGAGGTAGTTGATCGGGCGGATGAGGAACTGGGAGATGTGGCCGTCCTTGATGTCGGCGGCGATCTGCCAGTCATCCTCGGCGACGGCGGTGAAGGCGTCGACGAGCGTGGTCAGCAGGTAATAGCTGATCATCTGCGACAGGGCATAGCCGGCGACATCGGCGCCGGCGGCCTTGCCTGCGTAGATCGACTTCCAGAGGTAGAGGGTTCCGGTGAGCGGGACGAGGGCGATGGCGGCGCGGAACAGGAAGTTCACGCGGTACACCAGGGTGTTCTGGATCCCGATACGGAAGACCTGAAGGTACTTGCCCATGGATTGGGCTAGTGGGGGTCGTTGAGGATCTCGGCGAAGGCGGTGTGGACGGCACCGAGAGCCCGGGTGAGGGCCTCGGATTCCTCGGGCGAGAGGTTGCCCTGGGTCTTGGCCTGGAGCATCTCGAGCTGGTCGATGAAGACCTTGGCGCCCTCGGGTTGGACGGACTCGAACTCGCCGGAGTGCGGATTTTCGAGCCGTCCCATGAGCATGAGGGCCATCTGGGAATGCCCCACCACGAGCTGCTGGAACAGCATCGAGTGGATCTGGTCGAGGGAGGCGTCGTCCATGGGATCGGTTGCCGAGGGCATGGGGGGAGGGAGATTCAAGTTTGAAGATTCAAGGTTCAAGCCAGGGCCAGCCTCGTGACCTCGTTTGCTACCTGTTCCTGATGGTAGGCCGCGTGCCCCCACGCGGCGGAATTCCAGGCTTCGCCGGGTGAGGTCACCCGGCTACAGCATCAATAAGGCAACGGGAAGCGGGCGGTGAGGTCGTGGACGCGGGCGCGCACGTTGTGGGCGGTGGCGGGGTTGGCGATGTCGAGGAGGACCTCGGAGATCATGTCGGCGATCTCGGCCATCTCGGCTTCCTTCATGCCGCGGGCGGTGACGGCGGGGGTCCCGAGGCGGATTCCGGAGGCCTCGAAGGGCGAGCGGGTCTCGAAGGGGATGGTGTTCTTGTTGGTGGTGATGCCGGCTTCGTCGAGGGCGAGCTGGGATTGCTTGCCGGTGATGCCGCGTGCGCCGACGTCGACGAGCATGAGGTGGTTCTCGGTGCCACCGGAGACGAGGCGGAAGCCGTTGCGGGTCATGCCGGCGGCGAGGGCGGCGGCGTTGCGGACGATCTGCTCCTGGTAAGTCTTGAAGGAGGGTTGGAGGGCCTCGTGGAAGCAGACGGCCTTGGCGGCGATGACGTGCATCAGGGGGCCGCCCTGGATGCCGGGGAAGACCTGGGAGTCGATGCCTTTGGCGTACTTCTCCTTGCAGAGGATCAAACCGCCACGGGGTCCGCGGAGCGTCTTGTGTGTGGTGGTGGTGACGAAGTCGGCGTGGGCGACCGGACTGGGATGGACGCCGGCGGCAACGAGGCCGGCGATGTGGGCGATGTCGGCGAGGAGCAGGGCACCGACTTCGGCGGCGATCTCGCCCATGCGCTTGAAGTCGATGATGCGCGGGTAGGCGGAGGCGCCGACCGTGATCATCTTCGGGCGATGCTCGCGGGCCATGGTGGCGAGCTGGTCGTAGTCGATGCGTTCGTCACCGGGGCGGACGCCATAGTGGACGATCTCGAAGAACTTGCCGGAGAAGTTGGCCTTGTTGCCGTGGGTGAGGTGTCCGCCATGGGACAGGTCCATGGTGAGCAGCTTGTCGCCGGGTTTCAGGACGGAGAAGTAGACCGCCATGTTGGCACCGGAGCCGGAGTGGGGCTGCACGTTGGCGTGCTCGGCACCGAAGAGCTGCTTGGCGCGGTCGATGGCCAGCTGTTCGGCCACGTCGACAAATTCGCAACCACCGTACCAGCGGCGCTTGGGGTAGCCCTCGGCGTACTTGTTGGTGAGGACGCTGCCCTGGACCTCCATGACGGCCGGGCTGGTGAAGTTCTCGGACGCGATGAGCTCGATGTTTTCGAGCTGGCGGCGGCGTTCGTTGGAGATGACTTCGGCGATGGCGGGGTCGACTTGGGCGAGACGGAGCGACATGGGAGTTTCGAGTTTGTTGACGCGGCGTTCGTGGCGGCCGCCTTCGAAGGAGGCCTGGGTGAACGCTTCGAGAATCTGGGATGCCTGCTCCGGGGTGCTGGTCCTGGCGCCGAGGCAGAGGACGTTGGCGTCGTTGTGCTGGCGGCACAAGGCGGCGACCTGGGGATCGGTGACGAGGGCGGCGCGGATGCCGGGGACCTTGTTGGCGGCGATGCTGATGCCGACGCCGGTGGAGCAGACGAGGAGGCCGAACCGGGCTTCGCCAGCGGCGACGCGATGGGCGACGGCCTGACCGAAGTCCGGGTAATCGATGGAATCCGTGGAGTGGGTACCGAGGTCGACGAAAGAGAGACCGAGGCGCTGGAGGACCGGTTTGAGGGATTCCTTGAGATGGAATCCGGCGTGGTCGGACCCGAGGGCGAAGTCGGGCGGGGCTGCGTGGGCGGCGGCTGTCTCGGCGGCGTGACGTTCGATGAAGGCGATGGCGGTGCGGACGCCCTGTTCGATCTGGTTCCGGGTCTCGACGTATCCGGGCAGGGGGCCGCCGATGGGATCGGCGATGTCCTTCTCGTAGGATTCGACCGAGTCATCGAATTCGCGGAGGAGGAAGAGTTTTTCGGCCGACTCGGGATGGTAGTAGAGGATGCCCTCGGCGTGGCTGTGGGTGAGGGCGAAGATGTAGTCGGCCTCGCGGACGAGTTGGGCCGTGACCATCTGGGAGCGGTGGCTGGAGATGTCCCCACCGATCTGGCGCATGGCGGTTACGGCGTGGGTGCTGGCGGGCTGGCCGTTGATGGCGCCGACGCCGGCGGACGCGATTTTCCAGCCGGGTTTCCCGGCGAGGACGAGACGGGCGATGCCCTCGGCCATCGGGGAACGGCAGGTGTTGCCAGTGCAGACAAACAGGAGCGACTTCATGCCAACGCGGGGCGAAGGTGGGAGGCGGGTTGAAGAGCGTCAACGCGGAAGTCCCGCCCGGGATCCGGGACTTACCAGAGGAAGGATTGGGTGGAGGCGAGTTCGCGCCCTTCGCGGAGGAGGGTGGCACGCCAGGCGGTGACATCGCCGACCTGACGGCGGGCGGCATCATCGAGGGTGATCTGGGTCCAGCGGGAGCCGAACCGGGGAGGTTCGACGGTGCGGGTGATCACGAAGGCATTGGTGGAGGACGCCGTACCATTGGTGCTGGCGGAGGTGGCGTAACCCCGGAGTTCGAGTCGCAGTTCGAGGGGAGGCGTGCCGGTCTTTGGGGCGCTCCACTGGATGTCGAACCGCAGGCCGCCGACTTCATCGGGTTTCTGGCGGAGATGGGCTTGGTAGGCGTCGCGCTCGTAGAGGCTGGGGTGGAGTGAGGCGCGGCCTTCGCGGTCGAGGAGGGACGGGAGGACCTTGCGGACCTGGGCGTCGGCGGCGTGCAGGGTGGAGGCGGCAGCCAGAGCGGCTGCGAAGGCCATGGGGAGGATCAGGTGCCGGACCATCGAGCGGGTGGATTAAAAGCCGCGGGTGGGAATCTGGAGCAGGGCCGGGCGCGGTTCGAGGCGGATAGGGGGTGCCTTGGGGGCGATGGGGGCCGCGACCGGGGCGATCGCAGTGCTGGGCCGCTCGGCGAGCGAGCCAGCGGCGGCGCGGGGTGCGGCTGCCGCATTCAGCGGGCTGGAGAACAGGCCGACAGTCGGCGCTGCGGGGGGTGCGGAGAGCAGTGACTGAAACTGCTGGGAGCGGGTGGGAGGCGTCTTCGTCATGCCGAGGGAACCAACGATTGTGGAGTCCTGGGCACCGCTGGACGACTGGGAATTGTTGGACAGGAGGCGGTCGAACACGGCGGAGCGTTCCTCGGCAGCGGACTTGCGGGCGTCGTCGAGCGCGGAATGCCCGGGGTTTGCCAAGGCGCGAGGATCGCTGAATGCCCCCTTCCGTTCGGATGGGGAGCCTTCGGAGTTCCGGGCGGAGTTGGCATCGCCCGTCATGGTACGGAAGGGAATGGCCCGTGAGGACTCCTCACGGGTGGCGACGTTGTTGTGGCGATCTTCCGCGGTCTCGGATCCGATGGGTTGGGAGGGGTCGTTGGCCTGGGCGGCCGGGTGGGGCCGGGTGGAGTCGGTGGCCCGAAGGTACCGTTCGCCGGTACCGGGTGCATTGAGGGAGCCACCGGGTTGGCTGAAGCGGGGGGTGGGGTCCAGATCCACTTCGCGGAGTTGTCCCTGGGAGTCGACCTGAGCGGCGTTTTCGAGCAGCCAGTTCCGGCGTTTGTCGGCACGGAGGCCCAGTTGTCGCTGCAGGTTGGGATCCATCCCGGGGCGGGTCTGGGGAATCCCGGGGACCACGGGCATGGCGCCCGGATTGAAGCTGGAATTGGCGCCCCCGGGATTGAGGACGCGGTCCAGGAGGGGGTCGATGGGAGTGGTCTTGCTGGGGAGCTTCGGGCGTTCCTTCGAGGGGGCGCTTTCGACCATCTTCTCACCGCCGAGGGCGGTCACTGCGAGCGCTACGGTCAAGGCGGCCCCGACCCGATGGGCGAATCCGGGGCTTACCCTGATGTGGTGCAGTGACATGACTTCGATGGTGCTAGCTGAGGCGCCGGGTTCCGTCAAAGGAAAGGTCAGCCCAGTCGTTCCCGGAGGGACCGTGCAACGGCCAGGAAGGCCTTGGATGCGGGGTTGTCCGGGTTGGCAATGACGACGGGGATCCCGAGGTCGCCCCCTTCGCGGATGGTGGTGTCGAGGGGGATCTCGCCGAGGAAGGGGAACTGGCGGCGTTCGGCTTCGCGGCGGCCGCCGCCTTCGCCGAACGGGTGGAGGCGGGAGCCGTCGGGGGCGATGAACCAACTCATGTTCTCGATGATACCGAGGATGGGAACCTGGACCTTCTCGAAGAGCGTGATGCCCTTGCGGACGACGCCGACGGAGGCTTCCTGAGGGGTGGTGATGACGACGCCGCCATCGAGGGCGACGGTCTGGCAGAGGGAGAGTTGCGCGTCGCCGGTTCCCGGGGGGAGATCGACGAGGAGGTAGTCGAGTTCGCCCCAGTCCACCTGGGAGACAAACTGCTGGATCGTCTTCTGGATCATGGGGCCGCGCCAGATGACGGCTTGGTCGGGTTCGAGGAGGAAGCCCATGCTCATGAGCTTCACGCCATGGGCGGTGGGCGGAATGAGTCGGTCGTCGTCGGTGACGGACGGACGTTCCTGGATGCCCATCATCAGGGGAATGGAAGGGCCGTAGATGTCGCCGTCCATGAGACCGACGCGGGCGCCCAGGGCCTGGAGCGCACAGGCGAGGTTGACGGAGCAGGTGGACTTGCCGACGCCCCCCTTGCCGGAGGCGACGGCGATGACGCGGCGGATGCGGGGGTCTTTCTGGCGTTGGAACTGGGTAGGAGGCTGGGCAGCGGCCGAGGTCGGCGAGGGGACCTTGACCTGGATGTGCGCGTCCGCGAGGCCGGGGAAGGAATCGCGGAGGACAATCCGGGCGGCATCCGCGATCTGGCGGCCGAGATCGGGGTTGGGCGAGGTCAGTTCGATGAGGACGCCGATGGCGGGTCCATCGACCTGGATTTCCTTCACGAGGCCGAAGGAGACGATATCGCGGGAGTAGCCGGGGTACTTGACGGCGCGGAGGGCGGAGAGGACGGCGTCCTGGGTGGGGTTCACGGGAGTGGGGTGCGAGTCGAGGGTGGGAGTCGAATCTGACGGTTCAAAAAATCAGCCGCGGCGGTCGGTGAGACGCGCCGCGGCGGTGGTACGGTCTGAAACTGGAGGGGTGCTCGTCAAGGCATGGCAGGCTCACCCTGGCCCGAGGTCGGGGCGAGGGTGGCGGTGACGGATTCCTTGCCTTGGATACCCTTGCCGTTCAAGGCGCGGAGGAAGGTGGTGATGGATGACACCTGTTCGTCCGTGAGCTTCTGACCGAGTTGGAGCCAGGCCATCTGCGAGACGGCGCTGGAGAGCGACGTCACGCCGCCGTCGTGGAAGTAGGGGGCGGTGGCGGCGATGTTGCGGAGGGAGGGAACCTTGAACACCAGGAGATCCTCCTCCTCCTTGGTCACGGCGATGCGGCCCTTGTCGCTGGTGTTGGCATAAGGATTCACGGCGCCGACCTTGCGGTAGCTGTTGCCGCCGATGACGGGCCCGTTGTGGCAGGTCGTGCAACCGACCGAGAGGAACTCATGGAGGCCCTTTTGTTCGGCGGCGGAAAGGGCCTTGTCGTTGCCCTTCAGGAAGTCGTCGAAGCGGTCGTGGGTGACGAGGGTTCGTTCGAAGGCGGCGATGGCCTTGGCGAGATTGTCGTAGGTGAGGGGGTTGGTCTCACCGGGGAAGGACTTGGCGAACGCCTTCTTGTAGGAGGAGATCCCGCCGAGCTTGGCGATGACATCGACGTCCTTGGGCATGGCCATCTCGATGGGATTGAGGATGGGCCCCTTGGCTTGGTCGGCGAGGGTTTCCGCGCGGCCGTCCCAGAACTGGGCGAGGTGGAATCCGGCATTGAGGGTGGTGGGCGAATTGCGGCCACCGCGTTTGCCGAAGGCTCCCGGGGAAGTGGGCTGATGATCAACCCCGGCCTTGCCGCCGTCGACCTGATGGCAGCTATTGCAGGACTGGCTGTCGTTGGCGGAGAGGCGCTTCTCGAAGTAGAGCTTCTTGCCGAGCGCGACCATGGCCGGGGTGTCCTTGTCCGACCCGGGCATGCGGTCCGGCAGCGGGGTCACGACCTCCAGGGCCTTCTTGCGGAGTTCGGCAGGAGCCGGGGTCTGGGCGTTGAGGGTGCCGGCGAGCAGGCCGGCCACGGCGAGGGCTGGGATGAGATACTTGGACATCATGGGCGGGAAGGATGTGCGAAGTTGCGGAGTCTGCAACCCACTCTGTTTGTAAAGATTTTGGTATTTGGAGCAGGAGGGCCTGGGCGGCGGTTCAATGGGCCGCCTTGCCCGAGACTTCGGCGGCATGCTGGCTGAAGGATTTGCCAATGCCACGGGGGGCGATGACGGAGTCGATGACGCCCTTCTCGAACTCATCCCACATGGGCGACATGGCGCGGAGCTTGGTGACAATCCGGGCGAAGGCCTCGACCACGTAGTCCATGTCTTCCTCGGAGTTGTCCTTGCCGAGGCTCAGGATGAGGTTGCCTTGCGCGAGGGCGTGGTCGAGTCCGATGGCGGACAGCACGTGGGAAATCTTGAGGGACTTCGACACGCAGGAGGAGCCTGAGGCGACGGCGATGCCGTTCATGTCGCAAAGCAGGAGTTGGCCCTCGCCCTCGATGAATTCGGTGGAGATGTTGATGTTGGTCGGGGCGCGGTCAGGACCGGGCACGGGGCCGTTCAGCTTGATGAAGGGGATCCGAGTGCTGAGGCCGTCCCAGAGGCGTTTCTGGAGGTGGGCGACATGGGCGGCGCGGCTGGGCAACTCGGTGCGGGCGATCTCGGCGGCGACGCCGGCGCCGACGATGGCGGGGATGTTCTCGGTTCCGGCGCGACGACCGCCCTCCTGGACGCCTCCGTGCAGGATCGAGACGATGCGGGCGCGCTTGTTGCGGTACAGGACACCGACGCCCTTGGGGCCGTAGAACCGGTGGGGTGAGAAGCTGACGAGGGCGGCACCGAACTGGCGGACGTCGATGGGGAGCCAGCCGGCGCTGGCCTCACAGTCGACGTAGAGGGGGACTCCAGCCTGGGCGCAGATCCGGCCGGCTTCGATGACGGGTTGGATCGTGCCGATGTCGTGGTTTACGTGGTGCAGCGCGACCAGGACGGTCTGTGGGGTGAGAGCGGCCTGAAGGGCGGCAAGGTTCACGCGGCCTTCGGGATCCACCGGGACGCGGGTGCAGGTCCAGCCCTGCTTTTCGAGGAATTCGACGGAGTTGACCACCGCAGGATGTTCGGTGGCGGAGATCACCAGGTGCTTGCCCTTCCGTTCATTGGCGTAGGCCACACCCTTGATCGCGAGGTTGGAGGATTCGGTGCCGTCGGACGTGAAGAAGATCTCCTCCTCGGATTCCGCGTTGATCAGTGCGGCCATCTGCTGGCGGGCTGTCTTGAGCGCGTCACGGACCCGGAGTCCGTGCTGGTGGAGCGAGGATGCGTTGCCAAAGAAGTCCGTGAAGTAAGGCCGCATGGCCTCGAACACCTCGGGCAGGAGTGGCGTGGCAGACTGATGATCCAGGTAGACCTGTCGCATGATGGGATGAGGTTTAGTTCCGGGTGCAGGCGCGCAAAACCCCGCGTTCACACGGCGCGCCGGCGAACCGCGGGGTTTTCGACCGGCGGGTTTGGGTCAGGCGCCGACGGTCTCGGCGGCGGCAACGCGTGCGGCGAGTTCCGGGTGCCGCTTGACGTAGTCTTCGAGGGCGGCCTTGAGGGCTTCCTCGGCGAGCACGGAGCAGTGGATCTTCACCGGAGGCAGACCGCCGAGGGCGCTGACGACCTCCTGATTCGAGAAGCTCATCGCTTCCTCGATCGTGCGGCCCTTGATCAGTTCCGTGGCCATGCTGGAGCTGGCGATCGCGGAGCCGCAACCAAAGGTCTTGAAGCGGGCGTCCTCGATCTTCCCGTCGCGGATCTTGAGGCTGATCTTCATGATGTCGCCGCAGGCGGCGGCTCCGACCTCGCCGATGCCATCGGCGTCCTTCAGGTCGCCCATGTTGCGGGGGTTCATGAAGTGGTCCATGACCGTAGGGTTGTACAGCGTGTAGGTATCGCTCATGACTGGTCCTTCTTCCTCGGTTCTTGTCTAAATTCGATGTGTTTGCGTTGCCTGCCTGACGTCCGTCAGGAGGCGGGCGCCGGTTGCACCGGCACGGGATCCAGCGGCATTACGGGCGCCGCAGTTTCTGAAGATCGGTTTCGGGCCTGGCGGACCAGGCCGTTGGGGATATGCCGACCGGTGAGGTCGGACAGCGTGGTGCGGCCAAAAACCTCCCGGACCTGTTCCTGGGCTTCGGAGAGCAGGGCGCACAGGGCACAACCGCCGCTGTGTTCGCAACCGAGGTCCTCATCCAGGCAACGCTGGAAGGCAATCGGCCCCTCGATGGCCTCGATGATTTCGAGGGCGGTTACTTCAGTGGGTGTGCGGGCGAGGCTGAAGCCGCCACCGGAGCCGCGGGCGGACTTCACGATGCCTGCCTTGGCGAGACTCTGAAGGATCTTCCCGAGGAAACTGTTGGGAATGTCTTCCTCGGCGCAGAGCGTCTCGATCATGACGACCTCACCCAATGGACGGCGGGCAAGGGCGGTGAGGCCCAGGACTCCGTACTCTGCTGCGCGGGTGATCTGCATGTTCTCGAGCGTGCCGTGGTTCAAACCGGACAGATCCGGTCTGGAATCTGCCGGCCAAGCTATTCGGGTTGGGTGAATCGTCAAAGGCTTTTCCAGACGAATTTGGTCTGGTTCGCCGATTGAGGGCGATTCGTTGGTGAATCCTTACTTTTCCGGGGTCAGGGCGTCTCGACGCCCGGATCGAACTGAAGGATGTCCTCCGACCGGAAGGTCAGCCAACCGGTGTCACCGATGGATCCGGTGCGGGCCTCCGGTGGAACGGGAATCTCGATGCGGCTGCCGTGGCGCCAGCGGCATTCGATCCAGGTTCGGGGGCCGGTCAGCGCGATCCGGTGAATGCGGATGGGGCCGATGAACGGACTCTGTGCCGGTGGGGTGGCGTGGAGGGTGATGGATTCGGGGCGAACGCCGAGACGTTGGGTGGGTGGGCCGGATGCGAGTTCGGGAGGCAGGTGGAAGTCGAGGGATCCGGCGTCCTGGCGACGGCAGGTCCAGACCGGGCAATCCCCGAGCAGGTCAGCGAGCCAGGGGGTGCGGGGTTGTTGGTAGAGGGATTCGGGAGAACCGGACTGGAACAGGCGACCGTTGGCGAGTGCGCTGATATGGGAAGCGTCGGCGAGGAGTTCTAACGGGTGATGGGTGACGTGGAGGAGGGTGAGGTTGTGGTCCTGCTGGAGTTCGCGAAGGAGGAGGCGAAGTTGACGGCGGAGGGTGGGATCGAGGTGGGCGAATGGTTCGTCCAGGAGGAGCAACGCGGGTTGTGCGACGAGGGCTCGGCCGAGGGCGGCGCGGGCCGCTTCGCCGGCGGAGAGGGCAGCGGGCAGGTGTTGGAGGCGATGCGTGAGGCCGAGTCGGTCGGCCATGACCTGAACCCGAGCGATTCGATCGGCTGGGGAGACGCCGTGGAGGCGGAGTGGAAGTTCGAGTTGGGATTGCAGGTCGAGGTGGGGCAGGAGACCGGGTGACTGGGCGACCCAGCCGCAATGGCGGCGTTCCGGGGGCAATGGTGCGATGTCCGTTCCGTCGATGAGGATCCGGCCGGCATCTGGAGTTTCGAGGCCGGCGATGAGGCGGAGGGTGGTGGACTTGCCACTGCCGGAGGGGCCGGTGAGCAGGTGATGGCTGCCGGGTTGGACTTCGATGGTCAGGTCCCGGACGGCCTGGATGGATCCGAACCGTTTGCTCAATCCCTGGAGGTGGATGCGCGGCACGGGGGGAAAGGGACAGGCTCCGAGGCAAACTGGGGAGGGAATTCTGCGACTGGGAAGGGCAGGGGATTTCCAACTCTGTTCGGGAGCCGTACCAGCGCCAAGCCAGCGGTAACCTTTCAAGGTTTGCGGCGTAGCAGGGAACGTGACCCCGAGAACCGAATATGATGCTGCCTGGAAGGCTACGTTGGAGGCGTTTCTCCAGCCATGCCTCGCGATGACATTCCCGGGATTGGCGGAATTCATAGACTGGAGTGTGACGCCGAAGTTCTTGGATACGGAACTTCAGGAAATCGTCCGCGATTCAGAATCGGGTCCGATGCGGGTGGACAAGCTGATCGAAGTCCGTCGGTGGGATGGTGGGAACGAGTTGTTGCTCCTGCATGTGGAGGTTCAGGCGCAACGTGACGACGATCTGGCCCGGCGGATGTTCCGGTACTTTGCCAGGATCCTCGAACGGTTTGGGCGGGAGCCAGTGAGCCTCGCGATTCTGGCGGATCCGGTGAAGGGATGGCGGCCGACGCATTACGAGCAGTCGAAGCTGGGTTGTTCGGTTCGGTTTGGGTTCCTGACGTGCAAGTTGATCGAATTGGAAATCGGTCCTTGGCTGGCGGCGGGGAATCCGGTGGCGCAGGTGATTGAAGCCCACTGTCTGGCGTTGGGAACGGGCAAGGACATGAGGGCGCGGCGTGGTGGAAAACTGGCGATGGTCCGGCGGTTGCGTGAATCCGGGATGGGCGAACTCGAAGCGCGGGAGGTGATGCGGCTGGTGCACTGGCTGCTGGCGTTGCCGAGGGAGGAGGAGTTAGCTTTTCGTCAGGATGTAAAGGAAATGGAGGCCAGCATGCATATGCCGAGACGCAGTACGTACGAGCAGATCGTTTGGGAAGAGGGTCTGGAACAAGGCCTCGAAAAGGGCCGGGACGAAGGCCGGGTGGAAGGGCGGGTGGAAGGCCGGGTGGAAGGGCGGGTGGAAGGGCGGATCGCGGGTGCTCAGGAAGTGCTGGTCGATTTGGTTGCCGAGCGGTTTGGGGGTGTTGGGCCTGGGCTTCGAGGTCGGATTGAATCGATCGTGGACGGGGTGCGGCTCCGGCAACTGGCGCGGGCGGCCGTCACGGTTTCGTCCCTTTCCGAATTCGAGCAGCGCGTCGGGCAGTAATCCGCGTCGGGCTGTGCCGGTGCCGCAGGGAGGCCTCACTCGCCGCTTGGCACATCCGTCGGAGGGCCGCATCCTTTTGACGATGCAAGCTCGTGGTCTTTTGGCTGGCGGATTCCTCTTCCTGACCTTGGGTGGTGCCCTGCAGGCCGGAGTGCCGGCACGCCTTGAGGGACCGGTGCAGGTCCTGAAGGCGGTTGGGCCCGAAGGCAAGGGCAACGCCGAGGCCAGTGCCGCGTGGAAGCAGGTGGCATCGGCGCCGCTGCCGGTGTTGCCGGGCCTGTTGGAGGCGATGGATGGCGCGAACGATTATGCGCTGAACTGGCTGCGATCCGCGGTTGAGAGCGTCGAGGAACGGGGTCGGAAGTCCGGCGGGAAGATTCCGGTGGCCGCGGTGGAGGAGTTCCTGCGGGACACCCGGCATCATCCCCGGGCGCGGCGGTTGGCCTACGAGATCCTCCAGCGTGCAGAGCCGGAGCGTGCGCGACGGTTGCTCCCGGGATTTGTGAAGGATCCGGCGAATGAACTTCGGCGGGACGCGGTGCAACTGCTGGTGGTCGCGGCCGGTGAAAAGGTAACTGGAGACCGAGCGGCGGCGGTGGCGGGTTACCGCGAAGCGCTTGGCCATGCTCGGGAGGCGGACCAGATCGATGACCTTGCGAAGAAGCTGGGTGAATTGAAGGAGAAGGTCGACCTGCAGAAAGTGTTTGGCTGGGTGACGCGTTGGAAGATGGTCGGGCCCTTCGACAACACGGGTGGTGCCGGGTTTTCGAAGGCATTCCCGCCGGAGGAGAAGTTGGATGTTGCGGCGGAAATGGACGGCAAGTCAGGCAAGGTCCGGTGGGTGGATTTCGAATCGAAGGACGACTATGGGTTGATCGATTTCAACAAGCCCTTCTCCGACCTGAAGGAGGTCACGGGGTATGCGATGGCCGAGTTCTGGTCGGACACGGCGCGCCCGGTGCAGCTGCGTCTGGGATGCAAGAATGGTTGGAAGGTCTGGGTGAATGGCAAATTGCTCTTCGGGCGTGACGAGTATCACCGGAACATGGAGATCGACCAGTATCGCCTGGCGACGGAGCTGAAGCCGGGCCGGAACGTCCTCCTCGTGAAGTGCTGTCAGAACGAGCAGAAGGAGGACTGGACCAAGGAGTGGGAATTCCAGCTTCGGCTGACGGATGAGCAGGGAACACCGATCGTTTCCACGAAGTGATCCCGAAGATCGAGAGCGCAGGCCCCATCCCCTTTTTCGCGAAAACCATGAAGACCCACCCCATCGTCGCTGCCGTGCTGTTGGCCCTGGCAGGCGGACTCTCCAACCAGGCTGCCGACTGGACCCAGTTCCGCGGTCCGGGTGGGGACGGGATTGCTCCGGACACACGTTTGCCAACCTCGCTGGATGCCGGAGCGGTGGCGTGGAGCGTCAACCTTCCGGGGCGCGGGATTTCATCGCCGGTGATCGTCGGGAAGCGCGTCTTCGTGACGGCGTCGAGTGGGGCGCGGCAGGACCGGTTGCACGTCCTGTGCTTCAACCTGGCGGATGGGGTGCTCCTGTGGGAGCGGCAGTTCTGGGCGACGGGTCGGACGCAGACGCACGAGAAGATCAGTGCGGCGACCCCGTCTCCGGCATCGGATGGCCAGCGGATCTACGCGATCTTCTCGTCGAATGACTGTGCGGCGTTGGACCTCGACGGCAATCTCCTGTGGTTCCGCGGTCTGGGTCGGGACTATCCGAACGCGAGCAATTCGCTGGGCATGTCGTCTTCGTTGGTGGTGGCGGACGGGGTTGTCGTGGCGCAGGTGGAGAATGACAGCGAGTCGTTCACGGCCGGGTTGGATGCGAAGACCGGGTTGAACCGGTGGAAACTCGATCGGCCGAAGAAAGCCAACTGGACTTCCCCGGTGGTGATGAAGGGCACGGACGGCAAGCCCGTCCTGGCGCTGCAATCTTCGAAAGGCGTGACCGGCGTGGAGCCGGCGACGGGAAAGGTGCTCTGGAACTATGATCAGGGCGCTTCGACGGTGCCCTCGGTGACGGTGGCTGGTGGTCGGCTGTATGTGCCTTCGCAGGGTTTGACCGTGTTGGAACCGACGTCGGACGGGCAGGCACCGAAGCAGGTCTGGCGGGCCGCGCAATTGCGTCCTGGAACGCCGAGTCCGGTGGTGGTGGGCGACCGGGTGTTCACGCTGAACGACGGTGGCATCCTCTCGTGTGCGGACGTCGCGGATGGCAAGCGCCTCTGGCAGTTGCGCCTGAAGGGACCTTTCAGTTCGACTCCGGTGATTGCCAGCGGGGTCCTTTACTGCGTCAACGAGAAGGGCCTGATCCAGGTGGTGGACCCGGCCAAGGTCACGGATCCCGCGAAGCCGGAATCCGCCGTGACGAGCGAGTTCGATCTGGGGCAGACGATCGTCGGGACGCCGTCGATTGCGGCCGGGTCGCTGTTTGTGCGGAGCGACGGCAAGCTCTGGCGCATCGGTCGCGACAGTGCGCTGTGACGCTGTCCTGACCTCGGTGAGTCCGACGGCGTGACTGGCGGGTGACGGCCGGGTCATGAAGGCGTGACGGACGTGATGGTCCTTGAGCGAGGGAGGTCAGTTGTGGTGAAGACTGGCGTGTCGGCCCCGGAAGCTGCGGTTGGTCGGCAAGGGCCATGCATTACCGCGCCATCTGGATCTCCGATGTTCACCTGGGCAGCCGCCATTCCCGGACGGAATCGTTGCTGGAGTTCCTGCGCGACGCGGAGTGCCGCCATCTCTACCTCGTTGGCGACATCGTGGATGGGTGGGAACTTCGGCGGAAGTGGGCCTGGAGCGAGGACGCGAACACGGTGATCCAGAAGATCCTCCGGAAGAACCGGAAGGAGACCAAGGTCACCTATATCTACGGCAACCACGATGAGTTCCTCCAAGGCTTCGTGGGGATGTCGCTCGGCGGGGTGCGGTTGGTGGAGCGGGCGATCCATGTCACGGCGGACAAGCGCCGGTTCCTGGTGCTGCACGGGCACCAACTGGACGGGTTGGTCCACTTCAACCGATTGCTGGAGCGCGTGGGTTCCCGGCTCTACACCGCGATCCTCGACTTCAACCTGTACTTCAATCGGATCCGGCGCCGCATGGGTTTTGGCTACTGGTCCGTCTCGGCCTGGCTGAAGTTCCAGGCCAAGTCGGCGGTGAAGTACGTGACGCAGTTCGAGGAAGGCATGGTGCGGTTGGCGGCGGATGCCGGCGTGGACGGGGTCATCTGCGGGCATATCCACCGGGCCGAGATGCGGAAGGTTCAGGGCCTCGACTACTTCAACTGTGGTGACTGGGTGGAGAGTTGCTCCGCACTGGTCGAACACTGGGACGGTTCATTCGAACTCATCCGATTCCATGAAGATCGCATTTGCAGTGCAGGGCGAGGGGCGGGGTCACATGACGCAGGCCCTGGCGGTGCGGGATTGGTGCCGTCGACGGGGACATCAGGTGGTGGCGGTGATGGCGGGGGCCCATCCCAACCGGAGTTGGCCGGACTTTTTTGAGCGGGGATTCGAAGTGCCGGTGACGCCCCTGCGGAGTCCCGGGTTCGTGTACCGGGCACAGCGGCGCGTGAATGTGACCGCGACGCTCTGGCAGTTGATTTCGCGGATGGGGGCCTATCGGCGAAGCCTGCGGACCGTGGGAGAGGTGCTGGGCAAGACCCAACCCGACCTGTTGATCAACTTCCTCGAACCGCTGGTCGGCTGGCATCATCAGCGGGGCGGAACCGACGTGCCCGTGCTTGCCGTGGGGCACCAGTACATGCTGAACCATCCGGACTATCCACGTCTGCCGACGATGCGTTCGGCGCAGTGGGCGTTGCGCCGGTTTGTAGCGGCTTCCGGGGGCGCAACCCTCCGGTACGCGCTCTCCTTCTACGAGGCGAAGCCGATGGATGATCGGACGGTGGTTGGGCCGCCGCTTCTCCGGGACGACCTTCTGCGATTGGAAGGTCGGAGAAATGAGGGGCACGTCCTCGTCTATCTCCTGAATGCGGGATACCTGCGCGAATTGGTCGCGTGGCAATCGCGGTTCGGGGATGGCCCGGTGCACGTCTTCTGCGAACGGCCCGGTGCTCCCGAGGAGGAAGTGCTGGGCAATGGCGTTGTGGTACACCGCCTCCATGCGGGCCGGTTTCTACGAATGATGGCGACGGCCCGGGCGGTGGTTTGCAGCGCCGGGTTCGAATCGCTTTCCGAGGCGGCGTGGTTGGGCAAGCCGGCATTGGCCGTGCCTGTCGAAGGGCATATCGAGCAGTTGCTCAACGCCATGGACATGGAGCAGACCGGATTGGGTGTCGCCTCCAGCCAGTTTGATCTGTCCCGGCTCACGGGACTCGAGGCGGGGCAACCCCACGAGCGGTTCCGTCGATGGGTGGGAGAATCCGATGCCCGTCTGGATCAGGCGGTCAGTCGGATCCTGAGTCTGGTGGGCCGTGAGGCGGGTGGCGAGGGGCTCGGCGGTCCGGAGCTGGCTTCAGGGCGATTGCTTCAGACGTAAGCGCCGCGCCGGCTCAAGCCCGATGACTGGCGGCAGCCGCGAGGGCTGGCATGACCACGTCGCGTGCGCAGGCCACATCGTGAGGAAAATCGATCTCCGTCCAAGGTTGGCCGGTGATGTCCTCGAACCCGAACAGGCCTGCCATCGTCATGGCGCGCAGGACCTCATCCAGGGAATCGCGCCGGTGGATGCCAATCGTTCGGGCCCGGGTCTGGCAGGTGAGGAACGGGATGTGGTCGGCTGCGATCTTGAAGAATCCGACGGATTCACCCACACGGTCGGCGGTACCGGTCCACTTCTTGACGAGTTCGAAGGGGCGCCCATCGCGGATGGGCACGAGGACCGGGTCGTCATCCTGCGCCTCGACGCCGAAGTCGACCAGCATGGTGGACGGCGAAGGCGAATCGATGAGGCGACGGAGGAGTGCGGCTCCGTAGAGGACGTCCCCGTCCATCACGAGGACATCCTGCCCGGCGGTTTCAATGGCGGCGAGGGAGACGTGCATGCTGATGGCACTGCCCTCGGTGAAATCCGGGTTGTGGAGTTCGTAGATGCGGATGCCGTGGCGGGCAGAAATCTCCGGCAGGACGGCGGCGATCTGGTCGCGGCAATGGCCGGTGACGAGGAACAGGTTCTTCACGCCGACGCGGGCGAGGTTCTCGGCATGGCGATCGAGCAGCGTCCGGCCTGCCACGGGGAGCAGGATCTTGGGCGTGTTCGCAAAGGAGGGTCCAAGGCGCGTTGCCCGCCCGGCTGCGTAGATGACAGCGGATTCCACGTCAGGACCCTACGCATGACGTCACGGTTTGGCTACAACGGCGTTTCGGGAGAATGACAGACGGTGCATCCGGACGCCCGTCGGGAAGAGGATGGGGTGAGACTCCGTCGAGCCGTGTGTGGGATCGGCTCGTGCGGACATTCGCCCCACCCCGAGGCGGGCAGCAGCGGAGTACTCAGCGGGCGGTGGGACGCCTGCCGCCGGCGTAGAAAAGCAGCCAACCCGTGGCGACGAAGACCACCTCGCGGGCCCGCCTCAGGACCGCGTAGGCGAGGCAGAGGGGCTCCGGCAAGCCTGCCGTTCGGCCAATGAGGAGGATGCCCCCTTCCTGAACCCCCAAGGCGCCGGGCACCCACATGCCCATGACCTTGGCGACGCCCACGAAGGCCTCGACGACGAGGGCCTGGGGGATGGTGACGGGTTGGCCGAGCAGGCGGGAGACCAGGTAGATCTCGGTCGAGTCGAGCAGCCATCCCGAGAAGTAAGCGAGGGTACTCGCGAAAAAGCGGCGGCGGTGGTTCCGGTAGAATTCGGTGATGGTGCGGTCGGTCCGTTCGAGTCCTTCGCGGCGGGCCTCCAGCCATTGAGGTTTCCAGGCAAACCAACCGGTCACCTGCCGTACCGATCCGAACACGCCGCGACTCTGGATCCAGAACAGCACGCCGACGGCGGTGAGGCCGCCTCCGAGAACGACCGCGATTCCCTGTTTCAGACCGGGGGCATCCGGTGCGATGCGGAGGAACAGGGAGGCAGCGGTGCAGATGAAGAGCAGTTGGGCGAGCGTCTGGGCGGTCTTCGAGATGACGGCGGCGGTCGTGGCCGTGGTGGCATCCACGCCGCGCTGCGTCAGCAGGTAGACCTTGAGGGCCTCGCCTCCGATGTAGGCGGAGGGGATCACGTTGTTCACCGCCTCGCCGATCCATCGGATCCGCCAGAATGCGGGAAACCGGACCGGCATGGTGCCGAGAAACGCCAGGCGCCAGCCGACGGCATCGACGAGGTAGACCAGGAAGTACGGGATCAGGACAACGGGCGCGAAGGGACCCAGCTTGCGGAAGGCGTCGATGACCTCGTGAAGCCCGGCGCGGCCGAGGTACCAGGCGAAGGCGCCCACTCCGCCGGCGAGCAATGTCAGCCGCAGGATCGTCCGGGTGGATGGCTTCATTTCCGGGAAGCGGCCTTCGGGTCCAACCTCAGTTGGAGGGTCAGGGCCAGGATCCAGAACACGTGGCTTCCGATGGCAGCCAGCCAGAGGAACCAGCCCAGTCGGTCCACGATCGACAGGATCAGGACCAGTACCGAGAAGTCGCGGTTGGTGGCGCCGTCTATCAGCTTCTGGAGGGGGCCATCCGCGCCTCCCGGTTGGCGCATTCCACGCAGCACGACGACAAAGGAGATCAGTCCTCCGAGCACGGCGCTGCCGCCCAGCCAGAGGAACGGTGCAGCGGAAGAAGCGCGCCAGAGGCCGACCGCGATCCCGATGAACACCGATGCGTGAACGACCTGATCGCCGACGATGTCGAGCCACTTGCCGAGCGGCGATTCCTTGTAGACAGCGCGGGCGACGTCGCCGTCGACGCAGTCGATGATTGCCGAGATCTGGAACAGGACGGCCGCCACGATCGACATGGGCTTGGAGCCAAGGGCGAACCCTGCGCCTGCCAACACGCCGAGGAGGGTGGCACCGACGGAGATCTGGTTGGGGGTGATGGGCGTGTGGACCAGCCATCGCGAGAGCAACCGTCGACCCACAGGCCGGTTGAAATGGCGGTCGACCGTGCCGTCTGCGGAACTGTTCAGCGAGGCCCAGAGCGCTTCACCGGCAGCGATCGCGGAGGATTCGTCATGGACGGGGTGCGCGACGCCGAGGGTTTTGACGGGGCGAAGGTTTTTCCAGGGATCTGTTTCGCCCGCGGGTGTGGACTCGATGCGTCCGGCGGGCAGTACGGTTCCGTCGCGGGCGACGAGTCGCCCTCCGTGAGTGGCGATCTGGCGGATGTCCCCGGCGAGGACGAGTTGACGGGTGTTGGCGACGAGCGTGCCTGGGGCGAGGGGA
The DNA here is from genome assembly GCA_903842505.1 of uncultured Verrucomicrobiota bacterium. Taxonomy (GTDB): domain Bacteria; phylum Verrucomicrobiota; class Verrucomicrobiia; order Limisphaerales; family UBA9464; genus UBA6176. The sequence goes on from CAIMMI010000158.1 coordinate 20,793, forward strand.
GGAACCTGCGTTGCGACGTTGAACGCGATTCCCAAGGCCTGGGTTCGGCGCAGGTCGGGGAGCGGGCCGGTGGCGACCACCGTGATGGGGTGGCATCCGCCGCGGTGTGCGGCGACGAGCAGGCGATCCAGCAACGTCAGGGCAATCACCCGGAGCCCGGCGGTGCCGGGATCGGCGATCAGGACGGCAGGAATTGCAATGCGGGTGGGTTCCACAGCGGAATGGAGACGCAGGGTTCCGTCTCCGGACGGAAACTGCAAGGTGATGGAAACCAAAAACTGGGGACTGGTAACTTCTCCCTGAGCCCGCCTATCCTGCGGGAACGTATGGGAGTTCGAAGCACCGGGGTTGGTCCAGTTTGGCAACGGGTGTGGGCATCGATGGGGGTGGCGTGTTGCCTGTTCGGCTCGGTTGGCTGTGCGGTTTCGGGCGGGCGGACGGACGGGCGGAAGGCGGACACCATCTACGTCGGGGGAGAAATCCTTACGATGGCCGGGGAAAAGCCGGCTTACGTCGAGGCCTTGGCGGTACGGGATGGAAGGATCCTGCACACGGGATCGAGGTCGGCGGCGATGAAGCGGGCAGGAGCGGATACCCGGGTGGTGGATCTGGAGGGCAAGGTCCTGTTGCCGGGGTTCATCGACGGTCACGGTCATATCGCGGACTACATCCAGCAATGGACGCTGCCCGTGCTGAATCCCCCGCCGGTCGGGGATGTGAATTCCATCGAGGACATCCGCCGGAAATTGACGGCCCACCTGCGGGAGCAACCGCCGGCTCCGGGTCGGTTGGTGGTCGCGGTCGGTTACGACGACAGCCTCCTGAAAGAACGTCGGCACCCGACCCGGGTGGATCTGGATGCCGTGAGCCCGGACATTCCGATCGTCATCCTGCACACGTCGGGTCACCTGTTGGTGGCGAACAGCGCGGCCTTGAAGTTGGCGAAGCTGACGAAGGATTCGGAGGAAGTGCCGGGTGGAGTGATCCGACGGGATCCGGCAACCGGCGAACCGAACGGCATCATCGAGGAGCAGGCGGCTTATGCCTTCCTTCCCTATTTTCCCCGGCAGACGCGGGAGGAGCAGGTGCGGATCTTCGCAGAGGTCCAGAAGCTCTGGGCCAGTCACGGGATCACAACCGCGCAGGACGGCATCGCCAATCCGGACAACGTGAACTTTTTGCGGGAGGAGGCGCGCCAGGGGCGGCTGATGCTCGACGTGGTCAGCTATCCGATGTGGAAGGTGCTGACCAAGGTCATGCGCGGGGAGGTAAAGCTCGAGGGGGTCGAGGTGTACGCCCCGGGATCGCAGGTGTCGAACGCCGGTCGGGCCCATCCCGGGCGTGGCGGGATGGAGTCGGTGCCGGTGCCGGGTGCGCTTGCGACCAACCGGATCCGGGTGGGAGTCTATGAGAATCACCTGAAGATTGGCGGCGTGAAGATCACGGGGGATGGTTCGCCGCAAGGGAAGACCGCCTTCATGACCTTGCCCTATACCCGGCCGCCGGCGGGTGTGTCTTCCGACTACCGAGCCTATCCTTCGATTGAACAGGCCGAGCTTAACGAATGGGTGGAGTGGGCCTACCGGAACGACCTGCAGCTTCTCGTGCACTCGAATGGCGATGCCGCCGTGGAGGCCTTCCTCAAGTCCGTCGAGCGGGCGCGGCGGATCGTTGGACCGAAGGATCTGCGGCCGGTCGCCATCCATGCCCAGTTTGCGCGGCATGAACAGGTCGACCGCATGAAGGAGCTCGGCATCGTCCCCAGCTTCTTCACGGCGCACACCTTCTTCTGGGGAGACACGCATATCGAGACGTTCGGCACCGAGCGGGCGTTTGGAATCAGTCCCCTGGCGCATGCCCATTCCATCGGATTGAAGTTCTCCAACCACAACGACTCGCCTGTGGTGCCTCCTGACATCCTGATGCTGACCTGGACGGCGGTGAATCGCGTGAGTCGAAGCGGCGTGGTGGTGGGACCGAAGGAACGGGTGAGTCCGTATGTGGCGTTGAAGGCGGCTACGGATTGGGCGGCGTACCAGTATCACGAGGAGAGCGAGAAGGGCACGCTGGAGGTCGGCAAGTTGGCTGATCTGGTCGTGCTCGATCGCAATCCACTGAAGGTGGATCCCATGCAGATCCGCGACCTCCGCGTCCTCGAGACGATCAAGGAAGGGAAGACGATCTTCCGACGGGGCGGCGCACGCTGATCACGGCACTACCAAGGGAAGCACCTGTGATGAGGAACCGAATCGAGATCGGCGGGATCATTGGGCTGGCCGGGAGCCTGATGGGAACGGGCGGCGGGTTGATTGCGGCGGATACGGCCGCGCTCGGTGGGTGGGATCGGCCCACCTTGACCGGTGACTTGTTTGGACAAGGTCCTGCGCTGCGGGAGCGGGGTGTGTCCTTGCGGGGTTCGCTGACGCACTTCCTGCAGGGACTCGCGGAGGGTGAGGACCGGCGGGAGTGGGATTTGGGGGGCAAGCTGGATGGTTTCCTCGACCTCGATGGGGCGAAGCTGGGTGGCTGGAGTGGGCTGTCCATCCATTCCCACGCGGAGTTGAACTACGGGGAGGCACTGAACGCTCCCGGAGGAACGTTTCTTCCAACCAACGTGGGAATGGCCTTTCCGGGATCCGCGTCGGCGAGTGGAGATCTTGCGCTGTTCCTGTCGCAGCAACTTCCTGGCGGGGTGCGCGTGATGGCGGGAAAGATCAACACGGTGGACCTGTACTCCGCAGGGCGGGAGTTCAGTGGCGGACGCGGGGTGGAGCGCTTCCATCACCTGGAGTTTGCTGCACCCGCGAGTGGCATTACCCCCTCCATGATCCTGGGCGGGGTCGTGTCGGTGGCGGCCGACCCGGCGAAGTTCACGCTCATGGTCTACGATCCGGACAGCAAGATCGGGCAGACAGGGTTCGATCGGCCGTTCGAAAAGGGGACGAGCCTCAACGGTTCGGTGGAGTTGGGAGGCTCGCTCCTGGGACGGAAGAGTCGTCACATCTTTTCGGCGGCCTACAGCACGCAGGATGGCGTGGATTTCGACGACATCCCGGACCTGGTGTTGCCGCGCTCGACGCCGCCCGGCAATCGCGACAATCGCTGGTACCTGTCGTATGCCCTGGAGCAGACCTTGTGGCGGGATGAGTCGATGCCCGGGAAGGCCATCGGCGTGTTCGGGCAGGCGGCGATCTCGGATGGCAACCCGAACCCAATCGGATGGTCGGCGCTGCTGGGCGTCGGCGGGACTGGGATGATCCCGGGGCGGGACAGGGATCGCTTGGGTCTGGGTGTGTTCTGCCTCGGGTTCAGTGAAAGCCTCAAGGAAGGCCTGGATTCGGTTGGAATCCCGATCCGCAACGAGGTGGGCATCGAAGCGTTCTACAACCTCGCCGTCACTCCGTGGCTCTATATGACGGGCGACGTCCAACTGATCCGTCCGCCCCAGACCGGTTCGGACACGGCAGTCATCGCTGGCGTCCGGGCGCAGGTGGTTTTCTGACGAAGGCGCGTCCCGGTGTCGGGGAGGGCTCCCTTCCGGAACTCAGGCCGTCTGGTTGGCCCGGTCGAGGACGAAGCCGAGCGGGAGCAATTCGCGGGGCGTGTACGGGCGTGCGACACCGTCGAGGTGGACGGTGGCGTCGGGAGCAAGTTCCAGGAGCCACTGGCGGCAGGCACCGCACGGTGAACGGCCTTCGGGACCGAGGGTGGGATCGGCATCCAGGCAGGTGACGGCGACGGCGGTGAAGCGTCGGGCGCCGGCAGCGATGGCGGTGGAGAGGGCGTTGCGCTCGGCGCAGAGGCAAAGCCCGTAGCTGGCGTTCTCGACGTTGCAACCGGCGAACTGCCGGCCGTCTTCGCAGACGACCACCGCGCCCACCCGGAACTTCGAGTAGGGCGCGTAGGCGGCGAGCGCGGCCGCACGGGCGGCCGCGAGGAGAATCTCGCGATCCGGGATCGGACCGTTGTGGGGAGAGCCGTGGCTCACTTGGCCGGCGCCTTCTTCCACGTCTCGATCTTGCTGACGAAAGCGGAAGGTCCGCCCTTGAGGTAGCCGACCTGACGGCCCAGTTCCTTGCCGTCGGCATCGACGAGCACAAAGGTCGGGAAGCCGCCGACGTCGTACTTCTTCTTGAGCGCTTCGTTCTGCTTCTTCACTTCCGGCGTCTGGGGCTTCTTGTTCGGGAAGTCCGCCTCGAACAGGACCACGTTCTTGGCCGCGTAGTCCGTGAACTCCTTCAGGTCCAGCGACTCTTTCTTCATCTTGATGCACCAACCGCACCAGTCGGATCCGGTGAAGTCGATGAGGATGACCTTGCCGTCCTTCTTGGCCTGGGTCTGGGCGGCGGCGTAGTCCGTGCCCCAGGCTTCGGCGGCAATGACTGAGAACCCGACGGCAACCGTCGTGGCGAGAGCGAGCATGAGCTTCTTCATGTGGGTTTCATAGACACCGGAACCCGCCCGGCGTTTCAAGGAAGGTTTTGGGAGGGGGTGGGGATGGGATCGATCAGGCCGATCAGACGGATCCGTCCGATCGGTCTGATCCGGTGGATAGGATGTTGGCCAGGGCGCTGGGGGTGTCCCGGAACAGGCCCGGGGACCACACGCGGTGGAGGGACCAGCCGAGGGCTTCGAGGGTCTGGGTGCGGAACTGTTCCCAGGCGATGGGGTCTGGGGCGCGGGTGTAACGGTTGAAGTCGGTGAGGATGCCGAGGGTGTGGGTGGCGTTCGGCGTGCGGTGTTCGAGGGCGACGTCGACGCAGAAACCATCGTTGCCCCAGTGGACGGTGGTGTCGCGCTGGAGTTTCTCGTGGAGCACCGGGCCGAGGGCGGTAGCGACGGACGAAGGGCGTCGGGTCTGCTGGATCGTGCAGGACGTCTCGGAGGTGACGGATCCTGGGGCTAGGGTGTCGGGGAACTCGTAGGCGCCATAGCAGGCCTCGGCGTAGCGGAGGTAGGCGTAGAGGTAGTGGCGTCCGGTGATGCGGGAATCGGAATCCGAGCCGGGTGCGACAGCGTATTCGGCGCGAGGGATGGAGGTCAGGATGTGGACGGCCTCGCGGGCGCGGGTGACGAGGACGTTGAGGCGGCGTTCACCCCCGGCTCGGGAGAGGGCACCGAAGTTGCGGCGGAACTTCCCGTCGGAGTCGGGTCCGAACGTCGTGCAGAGGATCAGGTGATCGCGTTCGTCGCCCTGGACGTTTTCCAGATTCTTGACGAAGAGCCCCTCGAAGGAGCCGGAACCCTGGCGGGCGCGGGCGGTGGTCAGGCGATCGGCGAAGATCGGGTCCGCTGTGGCGCGTTCGTCGAGGGCGTCGAGGATCCGGTCGCGCTGGGGGAGGTTGAAGCAGGCGATGCCGATGGACGGGGGTTGGGGCAGGGCAAGGAGGCGGGCGACGATGTCGACGGCCGCCTTGGCCTCGGCTTCGTTGCCGCGGTCGGCGTAGGTGCCGCCCACATGCTGCAGGAGGATGGGCGAGTGCGGTGCGATCCGTTCGGGATGGCCGGGGAGCGGGATGAGTCGACCCTGATAGAAGGCCTCGTTGGAGAATCCGATCAGGGCGGCGTCGCGGGAACGGTAGTGCACGTCGAGGAACGATTCCTGGACGGCGAGATTGAGTGCGGCGGAGAGGAGGTCCTCGGCCTCCGATTGCTGACGGTCGAAGACCTCGGCGGCGGTCTCGGCGGCGGTGTCGTCGCTCTCCGTGTTGGCGGCCTCGAAGAATCGCGTGGGTGGGAGTTGGCGGGGATCGCCGGCGATGACGACGCGACGGGCGCGGAGGAGGACGGGGAGCGCCTCCTCGAGGCGGCATTGGCTGGCTTCGTCGAAGATGACGACATCGAACAGGACCTCGCGCGGGAAGACCTGGGCAACGGTGGCGGGGCTGGCCATCCAGACGGGGCAGAGGTCGAAGAGCGGATCGCCACCCTCGGTGCCGGCGCCGGTGGCGATCATTTGACGGAGTTTGAGGGCGCGCTGGCCACGGACGAAAAGGCGTTGGCGGAGGGAGGCGCCGAGCGAGTTCAGCCGACTGCCGGTGCCGGCGAGGAGCCGTTCGCGCCAGCACTTTTGCCAGCGGTGGAGGATGAGGGTGCGGACGATGGCAGCCTTCTGCGTGCCGAGGCGGCCGAGTTCGGCGATGGCGGCGTCCACGCGGGCCGAATCAATGCGCGCGAGGTCCGGGCTCGAACGGAGGCGACGTCGCATCTCGTGGGCGAGTGCGGCGGACCGCAGCAAAGGCTGGGCGATCTCCCACGGATGTCCGGCGACCGAGACCGCTCGCAGGGCGGCGATTACCGGCGTGGGAAGCGAGTGAAGCCGGGCGATCAGGCGGACGACGTCCTCGAGGGTAGGCGAGGCGGCGGCGAAGGCGTTGGCGAGCGTTTGGGCGGGTTCACCCTGGCAGAGCGCGGCGGACCATTCCTGCCAGGCGGGACCCGTGAGGAACCGGGACCCGAGCCAGTGATGGCCGAAGTTTTCGAGGCTCGTGGCGAAGGTGGCGGACTCGCGCAGGGTTCGGATCAGCGCGGGACGTGAACCGGCGTTGCAAAGGGATTCAAAGACCGCGTCGCGAACCGTGCCGGTCGCGTCCGCGGCGAGTGCGCCATGGAGACCGGCGAGTTCGGGTAGGCCATCGCGGACGGCGACCAGTTGCGTGTCGGAAGCGAAGGCGGGCCCGGGGTGACCGAGGATTTCGGCGCGGACCTCGGACCATTGCCAGCGGACTTCAATCGACGTGAGGAACTGGATCGCGCGCGTGGTCGACGCGGGACCCATGGGCAGGGCGAGCCGGTCGAAAACGGGCTTGGCGGCCTTGCGGCGGCCGAACGAGAAGAAACGCGTCCAGGAACCGGCGACTTCGGCCCATTGCTGGAGTGCGAGCTTCTGGCGTCGGAGTTCGGCGAGTCCTGGGATTTGCTCGCGCACCTGGGGCCAGAGATCGCGGTCGATCGGGGTATCGAGGGTGGCGGCGGACGGGGCGAGATCGGCGGCGAGCTTGAGCCAGCGGGCGGGATCCGAGCCGTCGGAGAATCCGGTGGCGAGGTCGGGATCGGCGCGGCGATCGATCTTCTCGAGCCATGCGGCCGCGTCCTGACGGAGCGTGGCTTGGGCCGGGAAGGGTTGGTCCCGCGAAAGAAAGGGAGCTGTCGGGCGCGGGAGCGAGTCGAGTTGGGATGCGAGCTGGATGCCGGTATCGAGGAACTGCCGCCAGGCGGCGGGTTCGCGTCCCTGGAAGGCCTCGGGAGAAAGGGCGAGCCGATCCCGGAACGGGTTTGTGGGCCAATGGGCCCGGCCCGCGCGGCGGATCACCTCCTCGCAATCGGCGTCGATGCCGTTGAGCCGTTCCGGAGTGAAACCTTCGATGTCGGGTAGGTCGGGAATGGCGGGGTCGCGGAGGGCGAGCCATTCGCCGCAGAGATCGTGGAAGGAATGGGTGCCGACGGGCGTGTGGAGTTGATTGAAGGCGGAGGTCAGTTCGGAGTGGAGCGCGGTGAGACGGGTGTTGATGCGGTCCAGTTCGGCGGTGGGATCCGGGAGGAGGGGTGTCTCGGCCAGGCCGTCGATGATCGAGCGCAGGTGCAGGTAGAGGTCGCGTCGGTCGCCCTGGGCATCGTGGACGACACCGCACAGGCCGCCGAGACCCAGGGCGTCCAGCCGGTAGTGGACGACGTCGAGGGCGGTGCGCTTGTCGCAGACGAAGAGCACACGCTGCCCCCGGGCGAGGTGGTCGCCGATGACGTTGGCGATGGTCTGGCTCTTGCCGGTGCCGGGCGGGCCGTGGATGACGAGGGCCGGGGCGCTGCGGGCATGGGCGACCGCGAGCGCCTGGCAGGGATCCGCCTGCGCCACCGGGAACTCCGTCGTGAAGGAGGCCTTGTGCGAGGGATCCGTCCGATCGGTCGGATCGGTCGGATCCGACCGATCAGTCTGATCCGCAGCAGGCGCGTTGAGCGCCTCCGGCTTGAGGAAGCCGGAGACGGGGACCGTCAGGGAGGCTTCGTTCTCGCGCATCCAGGCTGTGTCCCGGAGGAGGCCTGGGTTGGTGGTGGGGAAGAGACCGAGGACGGCGCTGGGCAGCAGGGTGGCCTTGGCAGGGAGGTTTTCGGTGCGGGGTACGGGTTGGAGCGGGGTGTCGGCGGTGAAGGAGGGAACCGGGCTGGTCTCGGCGGCCTTGGCGACGAGGGCGATCAGGGAATCCAGTTCGCGCCAGGGGTCCTCGCCAGCGTCGTCGGTGAAGAGCCCTTCGGTGGACTTCCCGGTCTGCTGTTCAAGCCACGCCAGCAGGGCGGGATTCGGGATGAGGCGATCCGCACCCTCACCGACGGCTTCGAGGGTGATCCCGCTGGAGGCGCCGCGTCGGACATGGAGGTGGACGGGAATGAGGCCGACCGGCGCGAGGACTCGACGCGAGGCACGACCGGATCGGTCGTTGGAAGGTGGAAGGGAGAGCAGCGGCAGGCCGATGTAGAGGGCGGATTCGCCGTGGTCGTTGAAGTAGTCGGCAGCATCGGCGGCGATGTCGCGGAGCTTGTCGAGGAGTTTGACCTGGCGGTTGGCGGATTGGTGGGCGGAGCGCTGGGATTCCGTCCATTCGCGTTCGGGTCGGTCCGGCGCTTCCCAGGCGGAAGTGCGGATGGGGAAGTCGATCGAACCGCGGGCGGGATCGAGGAGGGCACCCAGGATGCGGGCTGGGTCTGGACCGCCGAGAAGGTGGAGTTCGGCGAGGTCGAGCCGCTGGCGGCTGTGGTGGGGGCGGGCGTTGAGGCCGGGTCCGTCGGCAAGGCCGGCGTAGAGGCGTTGGAGGAGGGCCTTGAGGATCATCTCGACCTCACTTTACCCCGGCGAGGCGTTCCTTCCAGAGCTTGTAGAGTTCGACGGTGGCGCGGACGTCGCGCAGGCAGTACTCGGCGATGTCGCGATGCCGGCCCTCGGCGAGCAGGTCGTTGATGTCGCGGCCGGTGATGCCTTCGGCCTTGGGCGACGGGATGCCGAAGGCGCGGCAGTAGAAGTCGAGGTTGAACCGGCGGGCGGCGCCGTCGCGGCCCGAGACGTTGTAGAACGTGAACTGCTCAGCGAGGTCGCAGTGGGGTTCGGTAGCGAAGCGGTAGCCGAGCCAGTCCTTGCGGCTGATGGGGACGTTGAGCAGGGCGGAGCGGAGGTAGAGGAACGGGACGTCGAATCCGCGGCCGTTGAAGGTCACGACCTCGTCGTAGCGGCGTGCGATATCCCAGAAGGCGGTGAGCAGTTCCTGCTCGTCCACCTGCGGGGCGAACTCGACCCCGCCCGAACCGCCACCTTCCTCCTCGAAGTCGTCCGACTGGAACAGCACCTGGCCGCGGCCGGTATCGGCATTGACCATGGCGATGCAGACAACCTGCGCGGTGAAGGGCCAGAGGCTGAACTGCTGCTGGATCTCGACCCGTTTCAGGGCCTTGGCGGTGTCGTCGGGCTGCTTCTCCGCGTCCCGGAAAAGGTACTCGAGCTGGGCTTCATCGAAGTTCTCCAGGCCGAGGGCGGAAGTCTCTATGTCGAACACCAGTTTGGCCATGTGCTTGGGGCCGGACCGTAGCGGGGGGAGAGGCAGGACGGAAGGGGGAGATGCGAGTTTCAAGATTCAAGTTTCAAGGAGGGGAGTTTCAAGGAGGGGAGTCCGAAGATTCGCCTCCACGCCATCGCATCGGCGTCGGCGTCGGAATCGGTATCGAGTCCCAGCCTCCTTCCCGAAGGCTGCGATCCGGTGGGGCGAGTGTCCCACGAGCCGTTCGGAATCTGAAAACTTCGAACTCCCCCGCGGACCGGGGGGCTGCTTGGATGGACGCATGCTTCCCCGGTTTGATGGCGTGCGTGCGCGCCTCTGGATCCTTCCATCGCGCCCGCTGTGGTTTGGTTTGCTGCTGTGCGTGACCGCAGCGGTTCGTGGCGCGGATTACTTCCCGCCGCCGGACAGCGAGGGAGGATGGCGGACGGTGTCGGGTGAGGCAGCGATCCGGCGCAAGGCGGGGATGGATCTCGCGCAACTGGATCGGGCGTGGGAATTCACGCAGCGGTGCAGTCAGAACGGCGGGTTGCTGGTGGTGCGGAAGGGTTACCTCGTGTTCGAGAAGTACTACGGCCGGGCCCAGCGCAACGGGAACCCGGACATGGCCTCGACGGGCAAGGCCTACACGGCGATCGCCTGCGGGGTGATGTTGAAGGAGTACGCGAATCGCTTCCCCGATGGGCTCAACCAGAAGGTTTTCACGCCGGAGTACCTGCCCGAGGCATTCCCGCTCGATGACCCAAGGAAGTCCGAGATCACGCTCGGGCAGTTGCTGTGCATGACGGCGGGTTACCACGGCGAGGGAACAAGCCCGGGTGTGACGATGGGACAGGTCGTGCCGTTGCAGCCGGTGCCGGGCCAGAACATCCGCGACCTCGACGGTTCCTCGTTGCGCACCGTGCTCTGGACCAATGCGGGCGCGGGTTATTCCTATTCGTCCCCGGCCCCGCACATCGCCTCGATGGTGTTGCGTCGGGTGACGGGCATGGACCTGCGCGCGTACATCGATGAGAAGCTGGCGCGTCCGATGGGTTGGGGCGCGTGGAGCTACTGCCTGCATCGCGGGGACTACACCATGCCGAATGCGAATGGTGCGGGGAGCATCGCGGTGCACGCGACCGACGCGTTGCGGTTCGGCTACTGCCTGTTGCACCGGGGCCGATGGAAGGATCGGCAGTTGGTGCCGGCGTCGTTCGTCGACCTGTGCAACAAGCCGTCGCCGCACAACCCGCACACGCCGTACACGCTCATGTTCGAGCACAACGCCGACGGTCACGTTGCCGGGGCGCCGCGCGATGCCTTCTACAAGTCGGGTGCGGGCGGATTCGGGATCTTCGTGGTGCCGTCGCTGGATCTCGTGATCTACAAGCTCGGCGGGAACAACGGGCAGTACGATCCCGCGCTGACGGGGTTGCCGCAGCCGGCTCCGACGGACCTGTCGCGGGACAACTGGAAGCCGATTCCGCGGACGCCGTTCAATGAGGGTAGCCTCGGCGGGGACGACGGCCTGCGCCGGGTGCTGGAGATGGTCTGTGCCGCGGTGAGGTGAGGGCGACCCAGCCGTATCCCTGCGGTAAGGAACTCACGCGGAGCCGCGGAGCCCGCGGAGAGATCGAGTCTGAACTTTTCGACGCCGGCACGCCCCTCACCAAAAGGTGACTGGCTGGCCTGCCATTCTAGTGGCGTTTCTCCGCGCCTCCGCGTGAACCTTCCCCCGCTCTCAACCGCATGGAGACGGCTCAAGGCTGTCCGGTGCCTTCGGTGCGCTCGACCTTGATCCGGAGGTCGACGTTGCCGTCGGGGGCGAGGTTCGGGACGACGGACAGATTCAAGTGGCCGCCGGTGTCGTTGCCGATGCTGACCTGGGCCTCGGTGCCACCGCCGGTGACGATCCGAGGGGCGGAGAGCACATCAATGCCGTCGGTCTTCTTGAGGCGTTCGAGGAGCGTCTTGGAATCCTCTGCGCCGAACGAGGTGAAGCCAGATGCCTGGCCCCCGGAGGAGTTGCCGATGCCGAGGTTGGCAAGGACTTCGGGAGCGCCCTCGAAGATGTGTTGCTGGAGCAGAAACGCCCCGCGGCCAGAAGTGGCGTCCGCCTCCGGGTCGTCGGCCGACGGAATGGCGAGAACCCAGGCCTGCTTGCCGTTGGCGCTGGTCCAGGCTGGAAAGAGCGCGCCGCCGTTGAGTGGGACCCGGCTGGCCATCCAGCCCGGGCCGGTGCCGGGGGTGTGATCGGCGGGAGGGGCTGCTGCGGCGCCCGCGCTGGGCTGTGCCGCCCGCCGTCCGGCATTGGCGCTGGCCTGACCCTTGCGCAGTTGGCTGACCTCGCCGCGCAATCGGAGGACCTCGGCCTGAAGGGCGTCCTGCGCCCGCCTGCTGGCCACGGCGGCGTCGGGATCCGGC
>CAIMMI010000159.1 GCA_903842505.1 uncultured Verrucomicrobiota bacterium
CGAGTTCATGACGCGGGACTCGGGAAGACCTTAGGGACTTTGTTCACGAATCCGGGTCTGTGGAAAGAGCGGGAAGGCCGGGGGACTGCCAGTGCCCGCCGCGATGTGCCTGGCGCTTTCCGGGTTGATCTCGCTCCTCATGGGGCCCCTCTACGCACAGAGGGTAACCGGCGTGCTCATCACCCGCCGGATTTCAACGGATGGCGCCGTGCTTCAGGGGGCTCATCCCTCGTATCTGGCGAACCTGCCGCCATGGACCGGGGACCCGCCCTGAGCGGTCCCCGGCACCGGACTCCGGCGGTCAGTACACGCCTTCGACGATGTTCTTTTCCATCGCGCCAAACGGACGGACATCACCCACGCCGTCCCACGCGTACGGAGGTCGGGGAGCGCGGCGGATGGCCTCATCACGCTCCAGGAAGCGCGGCATGAAGAACTCCTTCGTCAGGGTTGTGAGCTCAACCCGGCCAAACTCGCCGTAAGGAACGGTCTCGTTGGTCTGGTTGGGGTTGACCACCCGGAGGATCGCCCGGGGTTGAGGCGCGTAATAGGTGACGGAGAACTGGTCTTCCGGCTGGAGCGGCACGCTGGCCGCAAGGCCCATGAGGGTGTTGCCGTAGGTGGGATAGAACCCGATCCGACCTTCGAGGAGTTCCTCAACCAGATACCGCACTTCCTGCGGCTTCATGGAGGTGCCGCCACAGAAAACGCCACGGATGCCGGCATCCCAGAGGTTCACCTTCTCGGCGAGGGCTTCGAGAAGCTTCGGGGTCGTGAACAGACCACTGACCTTGCGGTGCTTGAGGATGGTCACGGCCTGATCGACGACATGGACCATGTAATCCTTGGCCTCCTGATACTTCTTCGCAGCGAGGACCTTCTTCACCCAGCGCGGGTCGAGGTCGATGAAGTAGCACGAGCTCCCACGGACGTTCGCCAGATGCTCGATCGCCAGACGCAACCGCCGCGGGCCCGTCGGCCCCATCATCAACCAGGCTCCACCCCTCGGAAAATGGGTGTCGTTGATCTTGTCGGAGAACTCCGAGTAGTCGACGCGGTAGTCGTTCCAACCGATGCGCTGCTTCGGCATGCCCGTCGTACCACCAGTCTCGAAGATGTTGAAGGGTTGTCCCTTGAACGCCGCCGGGACCCAACTCTCAGGCTGGAGGTCACGAAGGTACTCATCCTGGAAATGCGGGAATTTGAGCAGATCCTGGACGGTCTGGATCTCCTTGCGGGGATCGAAGTTCTTCGAGGCCCAGTTCAACCAGAAGGGACAACCCGTCTCCGGGCTGAAATGCCACTGGATGATTTCACGAAGATGAGTCTCCAACTGCGCCTGAGCGGCGGCAACGGCTTCTGCGGGTACGGTAGGGATCGGCATAGTCAATTCCTCTCGGAAGGGCGGATCGTATATCGGATCGGTTGTTTGGAAAGGGAGCCCGCGCGCAAACTGGCACGGACAAGGCGCCTGAGGCTCGTTTCTGTATTCTTGGCGGGCGCCTTACTTCTTCACCTCAATGGCCCCCGGCGCCTTCTCGACACCCGTGGGCTTCGCCCCGGCGGCGACGGCAAACAGATGGGTCTGGCTGCCCACGTACATCGTTCCATTGGCCACGATCGGCGTGCTGTAGACCGGCGCACCCAGATTGATCTCGCTGATCACCTTCAGCGTACGATCGGCCTTCAGCACCGTGAAGTCCCCGTCCTCGTCGCCCACATAGACCTTTCCGTCCGCAACGAACGTCGACCCCCACATGTGGGCCTTCATGTCGTAAACCCACTGCAACTTGCCCGTCTCAGCATCAAGACAGTGCACGAAACCGGAGAAGTCGCCGATGAACAGCAGGCCGGTGGCGGGATCGATCGAGCAGGTCGAAATCGAGCGCTTGATGCCCTTGTACTCCCAGAGCACACCCGTCTTGGTGATGTCACCCGCCTTGGTCGGATCAATGCAGACCAACCGCCCAACACCCTCGCCGTGCTCGGGGTCCTGCCCTGACGCGACGTAAACCCGGTTCTTGTAGAACACCGGCGTCGAGTTGATTTCGCTGGGCCCCTCGGCAGCAGGATACTTGAACGGCTTTCCGTCCTTGGCCTTGTACTCAGGGGGATTAATGTCCAACCACCAGACCTTCTTGAGGTATTCGGTCTCCTTTTCCTCAGTGAGCCCGGGATCCGTTCCAGGGAGGACAGGGACGATGGCAGCACCACTGCCCTTTTGCGGCTTGGCATCGAAGGCGTAAGCCACCCCGTCGCCACCCCCAAACCAGATCTGCCACTTCCCGTTGACCTTGCCGGCAGCCGGCGAAGTCCACTGACCATGGAAAATGCGCGGTCCCACGCCAGCATTGTCTTCGGCCACCAACTTTCCAGTCGCCGGATCCAGGGCGATGAAGCTCGGGGAATTCGGGGAAGGAATATTGACGTGCGTCCAGTCCTGACCGTTGGAGGTGCAAACGTAGAGCAGGCCGTCGACCAGGATGACCGAGCAGTTCGAGGCATTGTGCGGGAACACGCCCAACTCATCCATCATGTCGTATCGCCAGAGGATGTCGGCGTCCTGCGGCCCGAGTTCGAAGGGTTGCCCCTCCTTGGGCGTGTCCTTCACGACGTACGCCGCCTCGGTCTTGAAATCGCCGTCATTGCCGTTCTTCAGGCCCTCGGTGTCGAGGCAGAGCACCTCGCAGCGGGACGTGACCACGTACAGCTTGTTCCCGACCACCAGCGGCGCCGCCAGCATGCCCAGATTCTCCCAGTCGTTGACCTTGCCGGACTTGAGCTTCGGCACCACCAACTGCCACAGGAATTGACCGGTCTTCTCGTCGAAGGCCATCATGATGGACCGATCCCCCACATGACGCTTGTCACGGGGTGATTCATTGTTGGTCCCCACAAATACCTTGCCGCCGGCGACCACCGGATTGCCGTACGACTGCGACCCCAGCTTCACCGCCCACTTCACGTTCTTGGTGGTGGCCAGATCGATCTCTTCGGTACCCGCCTTCAGCTTGCCCGGGTCAAAGGTCTCGGGAAGGCCCTTCGCCGTGGAATACATGTTGCGCCCGGGATCGTTGCCGCCCCACTGGGGCCAGTCTTCAGCTCGGGACACGACACCCGCAGCCAGCAGGGCGGCGGTCAGCATTGGAATGGATTTCATCGGTGTACGTGGGCTCGGATTTCGCTAAGCGCGCTTCAGTTCAAAGTGACGGTGATGTTGTCGATGGCAACCCGCTGCTCCTGCGGCGAAAAGCCAAACAACCCAGGAGAACCGTTCTTGTGGCCGTTCTTGTGGGTAAAGGTGATCAACCATCCCTCCGGCTCAGGCTCGCCCCGCTTCCACGCCTTGCCCATCACGACCGCCGAACCGTCCGCCTGGAGGTCGACCCTCGACTTGAGGGTGTACCAGGTGTTCGGAGTCCACTTGAACGGCTTGCTCGTCTTGATCCGCTCCTGATTGGAGTTGATCTCGATCTCCTTGGAGTTGCCCTTGAGGATGATGGCGTACCGCTGATTGATCACGCCAACCTCGGACATCTTGCGGGCATTGCCCTCACTCAAGACGTCCGCCTGGATGGTGTAGTTCGACAGGGTCGGGAATCCAAAGAAGACCTGCCCGCGCTGGAACAGCTTGTTGTCGATCGTCTTCACCAGCGCCTGATTCGTCAGGCTGCCGTCCATCTCCTTGCCGCGGACCTCGAAACGGAACCGGGCGGAATTCCAGGACAGCGGCGGATACGCAAAGTCCGTGGGAGGCTCCATCGTGTTCGTGGTCTTGTTCGTCAGCGCGAATTGCTGGAAATCGAACTTCAACGGAGGCGCAGGAAGGATCCGACCCTTCACATAGCCGACCAGCAACGTACCGTCCGAACGCTTGAGCGTGGCCTTGAACTGCCCCGCACTGGCCGCCGGCGCAGGCGTCGCAACCAACTGCCCATCACCATTGAACTTCGCATTCGCAAACGCCCGAACCAAGGCCGTCGGCGGTACGTAGGGCTCCCAGGTCAGGGACTTGGGATCCACGTTCTCCTCGACCGTAAAGCCATTCGCGTCGAGCGCGCGGATACGGAACGACTGGGTCTGCCCCGGACGAAGCAGGAATTCATAGGGAATCGCCTGCAACTGGGCCGCCGAGCCAGCCTTGGGCCACTCAGGAAGCACCACCGGCGCGGGTTCGGAACCCACCTTGCCAAAGGCATACAGCCGCTTGTCCGTCTGCACATACACCCGGCCAGCATACCCCACCGGAGATCCAAAGCACCGACCTGCCAACTGGGTCCGGCTCACCTCTTCCGCACCATCATCGGACGGCTTCAGGACGATCAGGTCCCCATTCGCCACACTGTCGGTATCCGACGTCGCAGCGGACTTGGCGTCCTTCATCGTCACGTACATCGCTACATAGAGATATCCGTCCGCGTAGAACGGCGTGCTCTGCCGCTGCTCAATGCCAACCTTCTTCTTCCAGAGCACCTTCCCGGAATCGGCATCCACGCAGCAGAGCTCCCCGGTGCCGTTGACTTCATAAATCCGATTTCCCACCACGACGGGCGAACTCGCCAAGGAACCCACCCCGTTTCGCCAGACCTCAAAGGTCTTCGGAGGAAATACATGCGGGATGATTGAATTGGTGGGCTTGACCTCGTCCGGCCGCGGGATTCGAAACGCCGCCATACGGCCAATCTCGGACGAATCAAGGTTCTCCGACTCATGAGTCGCAATCAGGTTTCCGCCCTGCCTCACCAACGCGGCATTGATGCCACCCTTGGCTCCCGCCTTGGCGAATGAAAATCGCCAGAGCGGTTCCCCAGTCCTGGCATTCAACGCCAACAGCGTGCTGTCACCCCCCGCACTGTACAGAACCCGCTTCCCACCCCAGACGTCGAAATAGGGATTCGAAAACGTGTTGTCCTGCGGACGGTCCCCAGGAGCAGAACTCCATACCAACTCTCCGCTGATCTTGTCGTACGCGTAAAACCGGTCGCCCGCAGGCCCATGCGCGCCCCACGAACTCGTGATTCCCCGGGTAATCACCAACTCGCCATCCACCGCCGGCGACGCCGTCCGCGAATTCGGGAACGTCAGGCGCCCGAACTCTTCCATCATGGAATGCCGCCACAAAAGCTTCCCTTCCGGCGAAAATCCGCACAGCAGACCCTGCGTGAAGAGCACGTACACATTTCCGGTCTCCGGATCCACCGTCGGGGACGAAGTGGCGTACCGGAGGTAAATGGTGTCGGAAAGGAAGTCGGACTCCCGGTGCTCCCAGACCAACTTGCCAGTCGCAGCATCGAAACAGCGCACGGCCTCCTGCAGCTCCGCACCTTCACCAAGGTAGCCGTTGATGAAAACCCGCCCTTGGGCAATCACCGGCGTGCTCTGCCCCGGGAATTCGACCGACCACAACGGGCTCGACGCGTCGATCTTCGTAGGCAAACCCTTCTCTGCGGAAACCGAATCGTGGCGTGGTCCACGCCAGTTCAGCCAACCAGTAACGGGTCCCGCTTGGGCCAGGAAGGACCCAAGCACGAGGGGAAGGACGGCGCGGACGAGATGGGGCAGGTTCATGGCAGTGGTCAGCCTATGCGACGCTCCGGAACATGTCGCGGCCCCGGAACTCAGGCAATCATTTAGTACGGGTGCGTACAATCTGGCCAGCCTTCCAGCCAGCCAAACCACCACCCGTCCACCTTCAGTTCAGTGATACTCCTGCACCGTACGAACCGAGTATCCAGACTTCTGAAGCGCCGCGATCCCCATCGCCGCCGCCCTCGCCCCGCTCAGGGTCGTCATGATCGGCGTTCCCGTAATCACCGCCGTGGTCCGGATCCGGACTTCATCTGACCGGGGCGCCGATCCACTCGGCGTGTTGATCACCAGCTGTAGTTCCTTGTTCTTGAGCAGGTCGACCGCCGTAGGCCGACCTTCCCCAATCTTCAGGACCCGCTGCACCGTCATCCCTGCCGCCTCCAAAACGTTGGCTGTTCCATTCGTGGCAACCAGCTCAAATCCCAATTCGACGAACTGCCGCGCCACGTCGGCAACGTGCTGCTTGTGCGGATCACCCACCGAAATGAACACCCGCCCCTTCAGCGGCAAGGGAGAGTTGGCCGCCATCTGGGCCTTCGCATACGCAACCCCAAGCTCAGGATCCAACCCCATCACCTCGCCCGTGGACCTCATCTCAGGCGACAGAACAATGTCCTGGCCCAGAAACTTGTTGAACGGGAATACCGATTCCTTGACCGCCCAATACTTCGGCCAGATTTCTTCAGTGAACCCGAGCTCCTTCAGCGTCTTGCCCGCCATCACCTTCGCAGCAAGCTTCGCCAAAGGCACCCCAATCGACTTCGAAACAAAGGGCACGGTCCGGGATGCGCGCGGATTCACCTCGAGCACATACACGGTGTCTCCCTTCACCGCATATTGGACGTTCATCAGTCCAATCACCTTGAGCTCCGTCGCCATCGCATGGGTGTACCGACGGATCGTATCGATGACTCCGAGACTGAGCGTATGCGGAGGCAGCACCATGGCCGCATCCCCGGAGTGCACTCCCGCGAACTCGATATGCTCCAGCATCCCTCCCAACACGATCGTCCCGTCCGATGGGTTAGGGAACTGCCCCACGTCCGTGATGCAGTCGACGTCCACCTCGGTCGCATCCTCCAAAAACATGTCCACCAGCACCGGCCGCTCAGGCGAGGCCTCAACGGCAACGCGCATGTAGTGCTGCAGCTCGCTGTCCGAGTAAACGATCTGCATCGCGCGGCCACCCAGAACGAATGAAGGACGAACGAGTACCGGGTAGCCGATCCGCCGTGCGACCGCGAGCGCCTCGGCCTCGTTCGTCGCCAGACCATTCTTCGGCTGGGGAATCCCCAACTTGTCGAGCATCGCGGCAAACAACTTGCGATCTTCGGCAATCTCTATGCTCTCCGGCGAGGTGCCGATGATGTTCACCCCGTTCTTCTTCAGGCCCAACGCCAGATTCAACGGCGTTTGCCCTCCGAACTGGGCAATCGCCCCCCAGCACTTCTCGCGCTCGTAAATGTGAAGTACGTCCTCAAGGGTCAACGGCTCGAAGAACAACTGGTCACTGGTGTCGTAATCCGTCGAAACCGTCTCGGGATTCGAATTCACCATCAACGTCTCGAACCCGTCCTCCTTGAGCGCGAAGGCCGCGTGGACACAGCAATAGTCGAACTCGATTCCCTGACCAATCCGGTTGGGTCCACCACCGAGGATCATGACCTTCTTGCGGCCCGACGTGCGAACCTCGTCATCCCCACGGTCGTAGGTGGAGTAGTAGTAGGGCGTATACGCCTCAAACTCGGCCGCACAGGTGTCCACCAACCGGTAACTCGGAACGAGCCCCATCTCTTTACGACGCGCCCGGACCGCGTCCTCAGTGGTTTTCGTGAGGTGCGCGATCTGACGATCGGAAAAACCCAGTTCTTTGGCCCGTACCAACAATTCAGCGTTCATGCGTCCGCAAAAAATCGAGTCGAGAAAGCCAGACCCAAGGCAGAGTGTCGAGCGATCGATGCAATTCCTGCGTGAATCCTGACTCGCATCAGAGTCCCAGGCAGGCCCGAACCCGCACCTTCCCCACCTGCCTTGAACGAAGTCGACGAAGCTCTACCGCCAACCGACGCGCAATCACCCGCGCGGACGGCACCACACCGACCATCAGTATCCGATTGTAGTATTCATCCAGTTCAACTTGAACAGTTTCCAATCCAAGAAGGTTGAATTCCCTGAGCCCGTTCGGCCATTGCCCATCCCCGCCGGGCAGCAGGTTGAAGATCGCCGTTCCACCCTTGGCCAGACGCGAACGAACCAAACGAGGCAGTTCATCCCAACTGACACCCGGCTTGATCACGTCCCCGCCCTCAGGCACTGACAAATCCTCCACAATGAGCCCAAACCCACAATCCTGACTCCTCAACCACTCGACGGCATCACCATGGTGCCAAAACAGGTTCCCAGCCCACCCGCCACATCGATCACGGAAGATCCGGTACAAATCCTGATTCAAATCGACCGCTTCAACAGGGGCACCGAATCCAAGCTTACGGAGCGGAGCCATCACACCACCCCCTGCAAAACCCAAAAGCCCCACTCGACCCGATCTGAAGAGGATCACCATCAAGGCCGCCAGCACATCGAACAGGCTGTGCGTTGGACCATGGCGGTTCCTCATCTCGCTGATCACCACTCCATGCTGGCTGATCCGCAAGCCTCCCCGGGTTTCTCGGATGTCCATTTCATCAACCCGTTCTTCACTCGCGCCGCGGAAAAAGGAAAAGCCGTGCGTCGCCAGCGCCCAAGGAACACTGAAAACCCTCAAGCTCGGGACTGCTGTCGACAGGAACCATCTCAAGCCCCGTGCTGCGATCCACCTCGCGCACCAACGAAACCGGCACATCAAAGCGCAATGTCGGCCAACAGGTGTACGAGTGGTCGTGGTTCACAACCATCAGAGCTCGACGCCCATCCCGATGACTCAAGGAACCCAAGAGCAAGTTGGCTGGCGGATCGCCGGGAAGAATCCCCACCCGTACGAGCCCCATCCCTCGCGGAGAATCGCTTGCCGATGCGGTCGCCCGAACCCGCACCACGCCATTCCCAGTCAGGTTCATCAACGTAGGACCCAGGTTCTTGAGCTCACCATTGATCCGTCGTGCTTCATCGTAGTGTCGCGTCCGTATACCCTCCGCAGTCAGGATCGCCCCACCCTTGGGAAACTCCCCCTTCCCACCAGCTCCCTTTCCCGGAGTCCAGTAACAAAAATACAAGACCCCCTTCGCCCCGTGGGCCAGCGACGCATTCACCTGCCACCGAATCTGGGCCTCCGTTGGATCCGAATGCTCACCAAACGGCATGGAATTGAAATAGTTCCAGAACGGAATTCCAGCGGCGTTGGCTTGTAGTCTCAACGTCTCAAGATTCGCAAGATATGCCTCCCGCGTATCCCTGTCTGGCCTCATGAACGGATAGTGATCCATGCACAGAACCTCCGGCTTCACCTCCGTAACGAATCGATGGACGTACTCTTCGTAGCTTTGCGTGCCCAACTGGGACGGACTGGCATAATTGGGGAAGAGGTTGATGTAGGCGAGTCGACCCGCCCTTAACCTCCGAAGCGATTCCACTCGCTGTGCCAACCCCGCAAAAGAGCCCGCACCGGGCTCATCCATCAGGTGGTACCCCCAACAACCCTCACCCTGCGGATACTGTTCCACCGGACCCGTAACCTCCAGCAGCGCATAAAGCCCCGCAGCCTGGCACAATTCCAATTGCCGGGCAGCATCCGGGACCGAGTTCGCTACAACCAAATTGAAGTTGGCACCGGCAATCTCCCGATACCTCGACGCGAAATCGCCATCCGACCGAGGAGGCACCCAAAGCCCAATCGCAAACTCCGATTGAACAAACCCTGCCGCTAGAAGGCGCACCACACCGAACAAAAGGCCAACCACGACAAAAGGTGCCGCCCGGCGAAACCAAACGCAGAAGGTAACAAGCCTCATTGTTGACCTCCTCAGCAATTCAAAGGAACAAAGCATCCGGCCTGTCGGATGCCTTTAGAACCCGCCCCCCCGAAAAGGACTCAACCACCTTCCCGTCCTGCCAACGCCGAACGCGGTAAACCGTCCCAAAGGCGAAATCCGGCGGAGCAGCCCCCTGACCGCCGACCGTCTCCCCACCCAAACGCACATTGTTCACCATCCACGCAGGCAAGGTAAGATGGTACGGATTCCTCTTCACCTCACCAACATGATAGGTCAACGCCGTTATCATGTCGGTCAGGATCTGCTGGTCCACCTCAACCAAAAGGTTCGGACTGTAGTTTTGTCCCCAAAACTCGGTCTCAACCAAAGAAGTACTCAAGGCCCCTCCTACATGGGAGAGTGCATCCATGACCAAATGATGAACTCCGATGTGGGTCGCATTCCAATCCGTTGCATGCGGAAACAATACGACCTCCGGGGCATGCCTTAGCAACACGCCAGCGATTGCCAATACCTTGCTACGCCAACCCTCAGGATCCTCAAAGCGGGCATTCCCTGAGACCTTCTCCAACCCACGTTCTCCAAACGTTTCCAAATCAAATCCCAAATACCCACAGGCCCCGCGCAACTCCTCCAACCTCTCCAGTTGCCGATCCACCCGACTCCCTTGGGTTACGGCAACGTTCACCACCTTCCACCCACACTCCCGCTGAAGCCGAATCGGTAGCCCACCAACGATACATTCGTCATCGGGATGGGGCGAAAAAACCATGACCGTGGGCCCGCTTGCGGGGTAGACACCAGCGCCGACACCAACCCCTCTCCCCATCGGCAACTGCTTTCCCGCCTCCAACCACCCCGCATGGTTGGCAACCATCTCCCGGTAAGGATTCATCGCTGCATCATTCAACCTCAAAAAGCCAGCGCCGCTCAATCACGATTCCAACCGAGCAAGGCGGATCCTAAAAAAACCATCTGACAAAAAAAGGGGAGGCCAAATGGCCTCCCCTACAATCCAAAAATAAAAACGGCGGCAACCTACTCTCGCGCAAGCTATACAGGCACTACCATCGGCAATGCAGTGTTTGACGGCCGAGTTCGGGATGGGATCGGGTCGGACCACTGCTTCATGGCCACCGTAAAAAAGCTGTTAATGAACCGGCAAGCGGAGGGGCCGCCGTTCGCTGAAGATTGCATACATGAAGAAGGCATCCAGAATCACTGAGACTGGTGCTTCCAATTCCGTAAGGAAGGGAAGCAATCAAGCCGCACGACCGATTAGTACTGGTCCGCTGAGTGCCTCGCGGCACGTACACGCCCAGCCTATCAACCTGGTAGTCTGCCAGGGGTCTTCAGGGGGCTAACGCCCCGGGAAACCATATCTTGGGATGAGCTTGGCACTTAGATGCTTTCAGCGCTTATCTCTTCCGCACATGGCTACGCAGCGCTGCCGTTGACACGACAACTGCCACACCAGAAGTGCGTCATTCCCGGTCCTCTCGTACTAAGGAATGAACCCCTCAAGTTTCCTGCGCCCACAGTGGATAAGGACCGAACTGTCTCACGACGTTCTGAACCCAGCTCGCGTACCGCTTTAACCGGCGAACAGCCGGACCCTTGGGACCTTCTCCAGCCCCAGGATGCGATGAGCCGA
>CAIMMI010000160.1 GCA_903842505.1 uncultured Verrucomicrobiota bacterium
CAGGCAGAGGCCGTGCTTCTCATAAAGCTTGATGTACTTCGCCGGGAAGTCGCCCCCGACCACTCCGACGAGCTTGGTGGGCGCGAAGAACGACGACGCCACCGCGGCGTGACTCGCCGAACCACCCAGCAGCCGCGGGTTCTCGCGCTTCGGGGTCTTGATCGAGTCCAACGCCGTCGTGCCAACAACAAGTACGCTCATGATGCCAGGTAGTGGTTCGTAACCGCACGAAATGAACCCAGAAAGCCCGGAATCCATCCACAGATTTTCGGCCGGCGCTTCCGGAAAACATACCAAGGGGCGGCTAGGGAGTCGTCGCAGCCTGACGCTCCAGCACCCGGAAGTTGCCCTCCTGGATCCGAGTCACCCACCCGGCCAGGGGTGGGACTTTTGGCTCGGCATAGACGACCAGAAAGCGGGCTCGCAGGGAAGGATCCTGCGGAACCGGCTGGTACCGCTGCTGCGCTTCGCCTCCCGCACCGAACAGCAGTCGACGCCCTGAGGCACGATACAGGTCAAAGAAACTGACGGACCCGTCGGCACCAACGACGTCGCTCTCGGGAACATTCTTGCGGATCCACCTGCCGATCATCTGAACCTGAAGTGACTCCTCCTGCTTCGCCGGACCGAAGGTCATCCGGCTGATCATGAGGTTCGTGCCGACCAAAGCCACCACGGCAAGCGCCGGAATCCATGTCTGGGCCCAGGGTCGCGTGGCCACCCCTTGAAGACTTGTCCACCCCGTCCACGCCCAGCGGATCCACCAAGGCATGAGGAGAATCGAACCGCGTGGCCCCATGTCGAATGGCCACACCACGATCTGCAGAAGGTAAAAGCAGATGACCACCAGCACCGCCTTGTCGCCGCGGTCGGAGGACTTGAGGAAGCCGCGCACGATCAGAGCCATCACAACCATGGAAGCCAGGTACTGCAACAACCTCGCCGGGCCGACCAAGCCTGCCGCTTCGATCTGCCTGAGGTTCGAGAACCGGGCCACGCAGTCCGAGAGGGCCGTCAGGAGCGTCAGGCCGGTTACGAACTCCCAGAACTGGGTCGCAGCCAGCAATGCAGCACGACCGGGGCCGCCCAGCTGGGCCCATCGATGGCTGAAGTAGTCCAGGTATCCACCGGAAGACACCTTGGGATGGAGGGACCACAATCCAGCAACCAGGACGAGCGGCGCAAGGAATCCCACGAGATTGCGGGTCCGTTTTGGCCCGCCTCCAAACCAGCCGGCGATGACGATTCCCGCCACGATCCCCGCTGCGGCAGATCGGGTCATGTACATCAACGATGCCAGCCCGCCCAGACCCGCCCACCACCCTGCCTCGGACGGCTTTTCAGCGAACTCAGGAAACCTCCTCCACCACCACGCCATCGCCCCGACCAGCACGAGGAACAATGGCTCCGCCATGAAGAAGACCACCAGCATCTGCAACAACGAAGAGACTCCGATTGCCGCACAAAGCGACGCGGAAAGCCAAGGCGGCATTCCGTGCCGCACCCAGTCCACGTATATCAGCAAGAGGGCGGTGGCCGCCAAGATCTGCATCCACAGGTGCAGGATACCCAGATTCGATGGGTAGTCCGCGTTCAACCACCAAACCCAGGAACTCAGGGCGGAATGCAGCGGGGGATAGGTGGACAAAGGTGGGGAACCAATCGCGCTGACGATCCGATATCCCTCACCAGTACCCAGACCTTCGGCTCCCGCGAGGTAGACCGCCCCGTCCAACGCCGCAAGATGCGCCGACGGGGCGAGCCACTGGCTGGCTCCCAGGACGAACAGAACCATTGCAATCCCCCAGCCTACAGTGGCCCCCTGGAGGCGAGTAAGGAAGGTCGCATACCTCGACATTTCGCGGAAGCTAACGGGGCACCACGGGATTGCACGTCCATTTCCAGTTTCCGCCGGTGGCGAAATGGGGATGTGCGTCCAGGACCACCTTGCTCAACGCGCCCTCCTCCTCAACACCGTCAGCGTCACCAATCCGTCCCCCGTTCGACCCCAGGGTCTTTCCTTTTGAAGTCATAGGG
>CAIMMI010000161.1 GCA_903842505.1 uncultured Verrucomicrobiota bacterium
CGTTGAACGGGCCGAATTCGCTGCCCAGGAATCCCGCCGTCGTGAACGCCTTCAACTCCTCGCTCTCACCGCCATCGAATCGCTGGCCGATGTTGATGAAGGCCGGCATGGCCGGGTCCCGCGGTCCAAGTGTCCGCGCCAGGAACGCTCCGATGTGCGGACAGGCCACGGTCTGCGGCGGCGTATATCCCGTGTGCCAGTGGAACTGATGCCGCGAATGCAGGATGAAACCCAGATCAGCCGCCGTGTAGCTCCGGATCAGCGTGCCGCGGTCCATCACCGACGCGATCCGCTCCAACCCTTCGCTGAAACGGATGCCATCGACCTTCGTGGGAATCGACGGGAACGTCGACAGCACGCGGTTCGGGTCCATGCCCTTCTCGAAGGGCACGTACTTCTTCGGATCGAACGTTTCCGTCGCGGCCATGCCGCCGCCCATCCACAGGACGATCATGGCATCGGCCGTCGCCGGCAGCTTCGGCAGGGCCTCGGAGGCCTCCACCACCCGGGCACCGCCCGCGGCCAGGGCCCCGAGCGTGGCGGCACTCAACCGCTTCACAAAGTCACGTCGCGTATAGTCGGTTTGCATACGGTTAAAGTCCTTCAACGGATGAATTGAAACTCGGGCAACATGGCCACGCTCCACAGGAGGTCCTCGACGCCCTCGGCCTTCGGTTGGTCGCCCACCAACTCCAGCGATGCCGCCCGTTCCGCACGCGTCGGCGTGCGTCCCAGGGCTTGCTCAAAGACATGATCCACCAGCGCCCGGCCCCGCGGATACCGCTTCACGAGGTTCTCCGCGCCGCGCCGGAGCAACTTGGATAACGTGTCACCGTTCGTCAGCTCCAAGGCCTGCAAGGTCGTCGGTGTTGTCGGTCTCACGGTGGTGACCTGTTCGCGGTTCGGCCGTCCCAGCGCCATCAGCAACGGATCCGCCGTTGCCAACGCCGACCGGACCTGCCCGAAGACCACCTTGCCATTCGCGGTGTTCGCCAGCGCTGGCTGGAGGTTCCACGGCCCCATGGATTCAGGCCCCAGCACGGACGCCTTTTCCCAACCTTCCACCCCCGTCACGTTCGGCCATCCGGCCGGCTTCACCCTTGAAACCAGCCAACGGCCGTCTGAAGCCACGTCCCCGATCACGAGGACGGGCACCATCTGTTTTCCGGAATAGGACTTCGGCACCTCGCCACCGAAACGCAGACGGACGTAAGCCAGCAGGCCGGCAGGATTGGGCCCGTCGCCCCCGTTGATCGCCTCGATGACGAGGATGTTCGTGCCGCCCGCGTTCAGATGCTCGCGGAGATCGTAAACCGCGACCTGGGCCCAATCGGAAGCATCCGCGCCGCGGACCCGCTTGCCGTTCAGATGCACGCGGACCGAGTTGTCGACCTGCACGTAAAGGACCGCTTCCTCCGGCTTGGTTTTGGTCACCAGGTCGCGCCGGATCCAGTTCGTCGACGGAGGCACGCCCTGCGCGGCGTGGGCATCCCCCCAGATCCAGAACGGTTCAGCCACCGGCGGTTGCGGAGCTGCGGTCGTCGGGTTCGCCAGCATCAGGGATTCCAGCCCACCCTCCGGCTTGTCGAACCACGCCTGCGTCACCTGCCCCAACGCATCCCGGAACTGCTCCGCCGTCAACCGGCGCAATTGCGGTCCGCGGAACGAGAACTTCTGGCCCGCCTTCTCGACGACATCGACCGCCGGCAACTGGTAAGCCCGCGAGGTCAGGATCAGCTCGATCGTCCGCTGCAGGTTCCATCCGCTCGCCACCAGGTCTTCGGCCAACCAGTCCAGCAGGTCCGCATCCCAGGCCGGGTTCTGCATGACGTCCAGAGGTTCCACCAACCCACGCCCCATCAACCGCGCCCAAAGCCGGTTCACCACCGTCCGCGACAGCCGTCCGTTCGACGGTTGCGTGATGATCCGCGCCAGTTGCGCCAGTCGATTGCTCCGCGGCGCTCCGCCGTCCAGGACGCCCAACTCCGGGAACAGGAACCGCAACGGGGCCGTCTTCCCCGTCGGCTTGTCACACTGGACCATCTGCAACGGCCCGTCCGCGTACACACCCGCCAACCCGTAGCAGTCGCTCAACTGCCAGTCGTCGATGAAGGAGTCGTGGCAGGACGCGCACTTGAGGTTTACGCCCATGAACACCTGGGAAACGTTCTGGGCCGCCTGCATCGGCGGCGTCATCGACGCGTTGACCTCGCCCCGCCACACGATGCCCTTGGTGAAACCTTCGCTCTCCGGCGTGGGGTTCACCAACTCGCGCACGAACTGGTCATACGGTTTGTTGTCCCGCAAGGCCGCGTAGAGCCACTTGTGGATCGGCTTGCGCCCTCCGTCGATGTAGCCCGTGCCCTTGTAATCGTTCCGCAAAAGATCGTTCCAGAACGTCAGCCAGTGCTGTGCGTAGCGTTGCCGATCCGCCAGCAGACGCTTCACCAGCGCTGCCCTCGGATCTGACGAACGATCCTTCTCGAAGGCCCGCCATTCCTCCTCGGTCGGTGCCAACCCGACCACGTCCAGATACACCCGCCGCACAAACGTCCGGTCATCCACGACCTTCGGGACCTTCCAGCCATCCCTCTTCGCGTACGCCCCGAGGAATCGGTCCAGCGGGTTCGCCGATCGGCCCGAAGGAACCTCGGGCTTCCGGACCGACAGGTTGTTCGCGGGAATCCGGCCGAAGTTCACCTTGTCCGGCCAGACCGCTCCCTGGTCCACCCACGCCCGCAGGATTCCCACCTGCTCCGCCGTCAACCGCGTGCCCTTCTGCGGCATCACGTCGTCGGGGTCGGTCCCCGCCACCAGATGGATCATCCGACTCTCGGCGCTTTTCCCGGGAATCAGCGTGCGGCCGGAATCACTCTCCGCCAACACCGCCTCCCGATTATCCAGCTTCCATCCGCCCTTCGCCTTGCCCCGGCCATGGCACTTGATGCAGCTCGCTTCGAGGATGGGTTGGACATCCTTCTCAAAGTCCACCACGCGCCCCGCCGCCGGCGGCAACTGCCGGATCGCATCCGCCGTCGGCGCCGCTGCCATTCCCACCATCGAGGCCACGGGTCCCAGGCAAAGCCCGAAACCCAGGATCATCTGGATCCATCGACACAAGAGCATGCACCCTTTCTAGGCCTGCACCCCGCCCACCGCGAGCCGAAAGACGGAAATCCGGGGTCGTCAATGTCCTCCGCCCTCCGTAAGGTGCAGGCCCGTGACGCCCAAGTTGATCAGCGCCTGCGGTCTCCTGGTGATGCTCCTCATCGCCTGGCTCCTCTCCGAGAACCGACGTCGGTTTCCCTGGCGCCCCGTCCTGTGGGGGCTCTCGCTGCAGTTCTTCTTCGCGTTCCTGATCCTCCGCACATCGCCCGGACGCCGTCTCTTCGACAGCTTCCAGAGCGGCGTCACCTCCTTCATCTCCTTCGCCAACGAGGGCAATGCCCTCGTCTTCGGCCCGCTCGCCAACCGTACCCTCCTCGAAGGCAAACTCGGCCCCGGCAATGGCCTCGTCATCGGCATCACCATCACCGGCACGATCATCCTGATCTCCGCCGTTTCTTCCCTGCTCTACCACTACGGCATCCTCCAATGGGTCGTCCGCGGCATCGCCTGGACCATGCGCCGCATCATGGGCACCAGCGGATCCGAAACCCTCGCTGCCGCCGCCAACATCTTCATGGGCCAGACCGAGGCGCCCCTCGTCATCAAGCCCTACCTCGCCCGCATGACCCGGTCCGAGCTCTTCGCCATGATGACCGGCGGCATGGCCACCATCGCCGGCGGCGTCCTCGCCGCCTACGTCTCCTTCGGCATCGAAGCCGGTCACCTCCTGACCGCCTCCGTCCTCTCCGCTCCGGCGTCCCTCCTCATCGCCAAGATCATGCTCCCGGAGACCGAGACCTCCGAAACCGCCGGCGGCGCCAACGCCCGCATCGAACGCGAAACCATCAACGGTCTCGATGCCCTCTGCCATGGCGCGTCGGATGGCATGAAACTCTCGATCAACGTGGTCGCGATGCTCATCGCTTTCACCGCCGTCATCGCCGCCACCAACTGGACGCTGTCCTCGATCCTGTC